>CAISGR010000296.1 GCA_903884945.1 uncultured bacterium | reverse complement strand
TAAACATGGTGGCCAAGAAAAGTGCGGCACGCCATCCGCCACCCGAGGCCGCAAGAAGACATCCGAACCAAAGTGCATAGGCAATGGCCAGATGAGGCCAGCGAGGGCGGAAGATCATCGCTGCGCCAATCAGAACCACGATGCACCCCAACGTGATGAGCAGGATCGAGACGGCAGTGGCCATAGTCGATGATATATCCAGATGCTTCCCCATAAAAGCCCGGCGAAGTAAGGTGCAGAAATGGCTGCCAACCACCAGTCTTCGCCGTTTCGCGCAAATCGCCTGAAAGCCGGCCGGCAGGTTTGGGGAGAAAAAGCAGCCTGGCGGCACGCGCCCGATTGTTGCCGTAGCGTCCTCGCGATAGGCTCATTGGATGGACGCTGCTCGCCCCCACTACCGCGTATATAACTACTACGCTGGCCACTTCTCGTCCGAGTGGACTACCCCGGTTAACGCGCCATGTGACGCCGAGATGATAGAACAGGCGCGTGAAATGATTATGCCGGAGCCAGAGAGTACGCCCGTTGATTTCTGCTGGGCCGACCTGTTTTATTGCCATGGTCGAGAAGTGAAGTTGGTCGGCACCTGGGTTATAAAGCCGGGAAACGAGGGAGAAGCGGATTCGACATGGCACGCTGGCGGTTGGTCTGATCGGCCGAGGCCGTCAAAGGAGAAGGCGCTTCGGTATCTCCACAAACTCGGCCGTCCAATCTGACGGAAGCTTCCCACCACTTTCCCCCGTTCCGGCGCCATCGACCGACGCGACCCGCCTGAAAACCGACCGGCGGCTATCGGGCGGAAAAGCTGTCGGGCAGAATCCGTCCCACTAGCCGTCATTGGCTAGCGCGTTTAGGCCATCAAACAGGAGGAACCGCATGACCGACGACGTGATCGCTCGACGAGTTTTCAAAATCGACGGACAGCAGGCGGAATGTCGCTTTTACAAACCACAGGAAGATAGTGGCAGTTTCTTCTGCCCGGTCCAAATAGACTGGCCAGAGGGGACGAAGAACAAGAGGGCTGGTGGCGTGGATGAGGTCCAAGCACTACTGCTCGGAATGATGTTAGCCCACACAGACCTACTTGCAGCTAGAAACATGGATGGTCGAGTGATCGAGTGGCTTGATGGCCAAAGCCTTGGACTTCCGGTGACACCGAGCATCCAGGGTTGGGACCCGGAAAATCACATATGACGAGGACGAAGGTCCGCTCTCCACCACTTTTCCCCGTTCCGGCGCCATCGACCGACGCGACCCGCCTGAAAGCCGACCGGCGGCTATCAGGCGGAAAAGCAGTCCGTCGGGAAGCGCCCCGATTTCAGTCGTTCACGGATACGATTGGTTGGCACAAAAGCGGACCTTGCGGAGCCGTTCCCGCCGCGGCATCTAATTGGGAATGCAGACCATCTCTTTTCAACCGACTCCGGAAGATTTGCTCGGAGCCTATAAACTCAATTTCCGAGCGACACTCAAATCGAAAAGGGTCATGCGAGCCTATATTGGAGGGTGTTCAGCGCTCGCCGGGCTTGCGGCAGCAGGAGCGTGGGCGTGGGATATTGCTCCTGTTTGGATAGCTGCCGCAATTGGCTTCGGATACTGGATAACGTTCCTTTCACTGATATTTGCTTCGGCCTATTTGCGTCTACCTCGCCAAGTGAGGCGCATCTTCGATCAACAAAAATCGTTGCACGATGAAACTACTATCGAGTGGTCAGAAACCGGTATTTCATTCACTTCCTCTCGGGGAAACTCGCAATTCTTATGGTCGGATTTCGTCAAAATAGTGAGGGGGCAGGATGCCATTATCCTTCGCCAAAGTGATGCCCTCATGAATTTTATCCCGAGCCGTGCTCTGTCACCAGAGCAATTGGCCTCCTTTCCCGTGTCGGCGTGAGCTTCCTGTTGCTCCGCTAGCATCAGACTTAGGTCTGCTTTATTGCAGCGGCAGTTGAAAGCAGCCTTTCCGGTAAAGTTGAGAGTTTCGGACGCCGTCAGGCGTCGGAAAGTCTTCGGTGCCCGAACCCGCGGGCGCAACCTCACCGCGCACGCCACTCCCGCGCAGCGGGTTCGTGCTTCCACCAACTTTCCCCGTTCCGGCGCCATCGACCGACGCGACCCGCCTGAAAGCCGACCGGCGGCTATCAGGCGGAAAAGCGGTCGAACGGCGCCCAATAGCGGACGTGCACTGATGCTTGTATAAGAGGCTATGGCTGCTGGCAGATGGGTTACGATCACGATCATGGTTTGCGTCTTTGGGGCGTGGATTAACATCCTGCTCACGGGCGAGCAAAAACTGCCATTGAAAACCGCTAATGGAAACTACTACAACGCATGTTGTGGTGTAATAAAGCTTCATGATGGTTCGCTCGAATATGGTAGCTATGCCATCGGTTACACGGTAGAATATGATAAAGTCGGCGCATACGTGCTTCCTAAGGGTTTCGTAGCCACGACAGGCAATCGCGTTGACATTGATCGAGGCGCATACCCTTCCAAGCTGCGACTTGATCGTCAAAGCAAGCCTACGCAACTTGAGATCATGGGTCGCAGTGATGACACTTTGCAGATTTTCACGCGGGTGAACGGCAGCTAACCACCCAATTTGCTCTTCACAGGCAGGCACGACCACCGAAAGCAGGAGGCGAATCTACCCTTCACGGGCGGGCCCGGATGCAGACGTTGAAAAGCGCTTCCCGGCCCTCTACGAACCGTCGAGTTTGGTTGTCGCCGCGGAGGAAGTGATGAAGAAGATCGCCTCCTTGCTATTGGGTTTTGCGTCAGCGTCGCAACCTCTCGGTGCACAGGCCAACGGGGCAGCCTCCGCAAACAGCGACCATTGGATGCTCTACGAACGCGTGGCGTCCGATGGCAAGCCTCTCGTCGTTATTGCAAGAACGGGCAATGCCGAGGTTCAGTCGCTGCTGCTTCACGGGCGCGCAACCGTCGTTATTTGCCGGACCGATCCCTCGAACGTGAATGAACACGGGATGCCCCAGGGTACGGATCGCCTCTACTCCATCGAAGACAAGCTCGATGAGGAGGCGGCGCGGCTCGCGGCAGGCGCGATCCGCGTCGCCAGCGTAACGGGTCAGGGCCAGCGGCGCATGTTCTTTGTGCACCGTGCCCCACTCGATCTGTCGCCAGCGCTGCGAAGCGCCCCAGTACCCGGCTTTTCCTGCGATGCGTCGGAAGTGGACGACCGCCAAGCATTGCTGCACCTCGTAACGCCGACGCCACTCGAAATCCAGTTGAACGGCGATCAGGAGGTCCTCGCTGGCCTGCAGAAGAGCGGCGACGACGGGCACGTGCCGAGAAAGACGGACTTCTGGTTTTACGGACGGCGGGGGCCGCTTAACTCGCTAACTGCCACTCTGGACCACCACGGTTTTTCGGTTGACCATTGGCTGAACGATCCGCCGGGCGTCGTCCTTTCGCGCAAGATGCCAGTCGACCTGGCGGTATTCCAGGCGCTCACGCCGGTCATCGTCAATGCGGCCGAACGGTCCGGGGTCGACTATGATGGCTGGGAGACGCTCGTCGTCTCCCCGACCCAGCCGGACGGCAGGAAGGATCAGTAGCGACCCCCAACCCGCCAGCCATTCAGCCATCGCCCGGTCCGCCGCACCTCGTGCCCGGCGGCAGGCGCGCCCTCGCCATAGCTCGCGGCGAGCGCATGGATGAAACAGGCCGGGTCCGGACCGGAATTCGCCAAAATTTTGCGCTTACGGATGCCAATTGGAATATTGTCCGCCGATGGCGCGGGGCGGCGGGCCTTTGTTCGCTGGCCGCAAATCAGACTTTCTGCGTCCTGCCCCTCATGGCATGTTCACCCCATGCTGCCCCGCCTCCTGCTCGCCCTGCTGGCGCTGATCGCCACGCCCCTGCTCGCCGCCCCCGCCAGGGAGGTTGTCCGCGAGCAGCGCAGCTTCACGGTAAACGGCGCGAAGGAGGTCTGGCGGCTGGTCTGGCGCGATACGCTTCGTGACAGCAACAGCTGCGGTCCCGCAGATCCCGACGTGGCGATGACTTGTCCGTGCAGCGGCGCCGCCTATGCGGAGGTGGGCGATTTGGTGCTGGAGCGTGAGCGCCCCGGCGCGCCGCCCGAGCGCATGCCCTTGACGCCCCTATTCGCTGGGTCGGAAATGCTGTTCAACGAAAAGGGCCGGGTGGCGATGCTGCCCCGCTGGCCGGTTTATCCGCGCGACATCGACGACAACCCCACACCCGCCGCGATCCGCGCCCGCCCCGTCGTGCCGATCATGCGCCTGCGTGATTACAACCACGACGAGATCGCCGGCGAATTCCTGCTTCAGGTCGACACTCTTCCCTGCGGCAAGCATGTGCTCGTGGCGGTCGGCACCACGCGCGACAATCCCCACCTCCACGTCCTGACCAGCGCCAGGCATCCCGAGCGCCCGTTGGCGCTCTATCAATGGCAATGGGAGGCTCTGGCTCGCAGCCCGCACCCCGGCAAGGTCATGGACTGGCCCTGTGGCGACCACGCCGCCGAGGAGGAAACCACGATGCTTCTCAGCACCGATCGCGGCCGCATCCACGCCACCCGCATTACCAGCACCTGCCCCGACACCACGGAGCCGAATGGCGGGCGGCACGATAAGCACCACTCCCTCAAAAGGGTGCTGAAGCGGGAGGTTCTGTAGCAGTCCGGGAGCCGTTATCCCCGTTCGCCCCCGATATGCTGGCAGCAATCGTGCTTCGCGACGACGGCTAATTACCCATTTTCGCCACGCAGGCGCTCGCAGACGGTGGCGCCCGTTCCGCCGCCCTCGACCGACGCGACCTGCCTGAAAGCCGACCGGCAGGTATCGGGACGGAAAGCTGCCTGGCGGCAAGCGACCAGTTGCAGCCGCCACGGGCCTGAGCGCGCTTGCCCGGAAGCGGTCGCTCGTTCAACGTCCTCTGATGACGGATCAATCCAAGCGCCGGACCACCTCGTGCGGCATTATTTTGGCTATAGCGATCCTCGTCCTGCTCATCGGCGGCTATGCGTCGTTCGTGTTGCTCGCTTCGGACGTCTGACGTTCCCTGCCGCCCGGTTGCGGACATTTGCCGGCACGCTATGATTTGGCATGGAAAGTCGTTTCCGGCCGAACCGCCTCGACGTTTTAGCACTGGTGGCGGTGATCGTCACGACAACATTGTTTCTCGGTGCTGCTTTAAACGCCGCCGATCTTTATGCCAGCGTGCAGAGGATGTCGGCGTGGCAGCAAGCAGCGGGATTTCTCGGGTGGCTGCTTGCAACCCTCGGCCCAATCACGATCTCTATCACACGTTTTGGCGGTGGTCGAAGCGCCTGCAAAATGCATGGGCGCTTCACTTGCTGATGCTCCCCCTTTCATACGTGCTGGTGCAAAGCGGCGCATCGCTAATGCTGTTTGTGATAGGGGTTTCCGACTTTGACGACACGATCGGAGACCCGGTCATACAAGCGGGTATTCTCTTCGGCTTGGCCGTGATCGGTTACTATTCGGCCGTCCTCTATACCGTCTTTCGGAAATCCCGAAGGACGCGAACGGCAGCTAGCCATCACCAAGGCTTCCCGTTCAATGCGAGGTGGGTGATGAAGGTGCCCGAAAGCCTCCCGCAGCCGCCGGAGGATAAGGCAACCGGTCATCAAGCGCGCTACTTCAAGCCGCTCAACGGTAGAGCTATGGTCCCGCGTTACGCCGACACTCAGCGTCAGGGAATCGCCATGCGCCGACGAAACGCCGTGTTTATGATTGCAGGCATCGGTCTATCGTTTGCTGGCGGTTACTTTGTCCGGGGCTTGAACCCCGAGCTTGCCTGCAAGACGAACGGTGGTTGGTACAGCGAAGCGGTCCGCGAGTGCATGTATGTCGAGCCGAGCGAAGCAGCGTTGCGAGACGCACAACGCAATGCTGTGAACCATTTGAAGCGCGGCAGCACCAGCGGCAGTTGACCCTGCTGCGCTCCAAAGCGGCCGGACCGCTCTCCACCACTTTTCCCCGTTCCGGCGCCATCGACCGACGCGACCCGCCTGAAAACCGACCGGCGGCTATCGGGCGGAAAAGCAGTCGGGCAGAATCCGCCCCAACGTTGCCGTTCAGGACTGCCGCTGCCGTACTCCGGCATACCAAAAGGTTGTAGCCGACAGCGCCGCGATGGCTGCAAACGCCAGCGTCCATTTTATGGCGTCGCCGGCATTCGCGAGGACGCTGAACGGGTTGACGGGCGGAACCGGGGCCGGGGCCAACTGAACCCAAACAGCAATCGTTCCAGCGAGAAGAACGAAGGGCAGGACAGCGAGGCTCACGTAGTAGATCAAACGTGTTTTCTGGAAACGCTGCAACACTAGGTGGATGGGAACCCCGATCAAAAGTATAGAGACGTAGCTGAGCAGAGCAAATGCCAACATGGCGAAGAAAACGCCTGCGTATCCCGTGTCGCCCGTATCCCCGACCACTGCTTTAACACCGATCGCTAATAGCAGCGGCACCACCCAAGGCAGCGGGGCTAGCGCAAAGGCCTTTATTTCTTGCTCGCCCATCGCTCCCCTCCGTCGTCGTAAGGCCTCAAGCCAACCTATATCGCTTGATGTCCGCTTCCCACCACTTTTCCCCGTTCCGGCGCCATCGACCGACGCGACCCGCCTGAAAGCCGACCGGCAGCTATCAGGCGGAAAAGCGGTCGGGCAGGAATCGCGCCAGTAGCGGTCGCCACGCTTCAGCATTATGACGGTGCAATGCGTTCTATAATGCCCAGCAACAACGTGACCGCTGCCGTCATTCTGCTAGGAACGGTGGTGTTTGTCGGATCACTCGTGGCTGCGATCTATGGCGGCATCACAGAGAATGATTTGCTACGAACTGCCGCCAGATTTCCCGCTGCGCTCTGCAATAGCGATCCAAATCATTTTCGCCTTACGACTATGAAAGCAACGCAATGCGTGACTGCTTCGGTGTCAAAGCGCTGGGACGTGGCTCACCATTTGGAGATGATCGGTGCGTTCACGGCAGCGGCGACAGTCGGCGCGTCCATTTTGATTAATCGTTGGATGCGCCTCGACTAGCGGCCGCTTTCCACCAGTTTTCGCCGTTCCGCTACCGTCGACGGATGCGCCCCGGCATGATGCCAGGCGCCGCGCCAGCACCCGGCCTTGTCGGTCGCGCGCCGGCGAACGGGCGCGACGAAAGGATACGGCAATGCCGGGTTCTTACCCGCGCCAAAGTCGCCGGGTTTTCGCGGCTGCTTGGCCGGGCATGTCGCCTGGCAGAGAGATGCGGAACAAGCCGATGTCTTGGCCACTATCCCGATCAGGCGCGCGGCCATGCCGGAATATCACGGCCTGCGTTGAGCCAGGTGCCGTGCGGCCGGCGAAGCTTGGTGGGCCGGGCCCGCCCGCCTTCACGTATAAATCGATTTTTCATCTGTCCTCTGCAGGAGGAAAGAACTGCAAAGGAAAGTTATCTTGTTCGTCAGTCATGTGCCCGTTGCTGACGCCCGGCCGGTGCCCTTCACGGACACTTCCAGTCGCGCGCAACTGGGCAGGCACCAATGCAGCGTCGGCGCCCTGAGCAGGATTCTCGCGGCGGCGCTGGGGCTGGACGAAGCACGATGCGCTCACATCGGGAAAGCTGCCGCGCTGCACGATGTCGGCAAGCTCTATGTCCCTGCCATGGTTACGGAGAAACGCGGTCCGCACGATGCGGATGACATTCTGGCGATGCACCGGCACCCGCTGTTCGGCCACGCCCATCTTCGCGCCTTCAGGCAAACCCCCGTGGTGAAACTGGCGGCCATGATCGCCCTCCAGCATCATGAGAAATTTGACGGCAGCGGCTATCCGTTCGGGCTGTCCGGGGACCGGATCGGCATCGAGAGCCGGATCGTTGCGATCTGCGATGTCTATGATGCGCTGCGGGAAGCGCGGCCGTACCGGACCGGCATCGGCCACGACGCCGCGTTGCAGGTGATCACCTGCGGCGATGGGCGCACCAGGCCATCGATGTTTGATCCCGTCGTCCTCAACGCGATGACGAGCAGTCAGGAACGGATTCGCGCGGCCTTCGCCAGCCGCCACCCCGATAATCGCCTGTGACGGCCAGGCTCGCAAGCCGACTGGCGGAAGCAGGAGGAAAAGCGGACTGACGGCAGGCAATCGATGGCCGACGTCCGAAGAAGGCAGTTTGCGCCTGACTCAGTCGGCAGGCGACTTCGCTGCCCAGGTCAGCGTGGGAACAACGAGCGAACTAAACATGGTGGCCAAGAAAAGTGCGGCACGCCATCCGCCACCCGAGGCCGCAAGAAGACATCCGAACCAAAGTGCATAGGCAATGGCCAGATGAGGCCAGCGAGGGCGGAAGACTATCGCGGCGCCAATCGGAACCACGATGCACCCCAGCATGATGAGCAGGATCGAGGAGGCAGTGTGCATAGTCGATGATATATCCAGATGCTTCCACCATAAAAAGCCCGGCGGAGTCAGGTGCAGAAATGGCTGCCAACCACCAGTCTTCGCCGTTTCGCGCAAATCGCCTGAAACCGAACGGCAGGTTTGGGGAGAAAAAGCAGCCTGGCGGCACGCGCCCACTTGCAGACATCCGCCAAGAGACGCTACTGAAAGCCAATGCTTTCAACGATTATCGTGGTTCTTAGTGGCTTGATCGGGGGTGCCACGAGCGCACCGGACGTTGTTCAAGTCGGCACGCTTCGGCTTTGTCACCCCACAGTCAAAAGCGCATCCATTGGTTCGGACCAATATACTGGCGAACCGACGCTCGCTATCATCCTTGATGAGCAGGCAAAGGCCACGTTCGCTCACCTCACTAGGCAGGCAATCAATTCTTTTTTGCCCGTGACCCTGAACGGGGAGATCGTGGCGAACCCGCTCATTCAACTCGAAATTACGCGCGGAAAATTTCAGATATCTGGCCCGAAGAGGCCGGTTCTGGAACGGATCAAATCGGCTATGTCGAGTGACTGCTAACTACCACTTTTCCCCGTTCCGGCGCTGCCAACCGACGCAACCCGCCTGATAGCCGTCCGGCAGGCATCGCTGCGCAAAGCTGCCCGGCGGCAGTCGCCCCAATTGATGCCGTCCATGGCACCGCACACACCCGCCAAAAGCCGCCATGGCGACGCCGCAGCTAACGGTCTTCGATTCAAGCAGGGATTGCATGACATCGCCCGGTTGAGATACATTATATCATAAGAGGAGCAGGCGATGAGGATATTTCGAGCGCTGGGATCGCTTACCTTAGGCGCGATTTTGGTCTTTGTCGCGCCGTCGCCCTCCTGCGCCGATAGTTGGATGTTGCCGACGACCACCACCTACACGTCCTGCGCCGGCCACGCCCGCATCACGATCAGTCCGCGCGATCTCAAGAGCCAGCTTGGCTATTTCGACGACAAGGTCAAAAATGTTGACCCCGCCGGACAGAAAAAAGGCGGATCACCGGTTGCGAGCGCACGACTGGAGCGACTGGTAGACCGGCGCTGGCAAGTGGTCTGGGAACATCAAATTGCGAACGACGTCGCCCCGGTGTCGGCGCTCGTTCGAGACGATGGCGAATATGCGGTCACGTTCGATGATTGGCATGGCACCGGCTACGGGCCTCACGCCGTGATAATCTACGGTGCAGGGGGCAAGACGGTTCGTGCACTCGCCCTGTCCGACATCGTCCCAGCCGACTACATCAAGGCGCTGCCCCATTCCGTTAGTTCTATCCAGTGGCGGGGCGATCCACGCTTCTCGTCCAACGGTCAGAAGGTAATCATTCCGGTCGTGATCCCTTCGGAGGACTTCGTGTCCGATCCTGCCACGATCGACATTGCGGTCGATCTCCTGGACGGAAGCGTATCGCCAAACGACTCGGGCGCGTGGGATGCTGCACAGACAACGGGCCGCAAGGTTCTTGCTGCGCAGGTCGCTTACGAGGCATCCGCAAAGGCGGCGTTTCTTGCTCCGCTTCTCGGTCCGAAAACTAATGCCGAACGCAAATGGCACGACTATTTGCGCGAGGCCGTCGGTCGGCTGATTGGTGACGATGAAACGCCCTCCACCACCGTTCTCCGTCTTCCTGGTGCAGATGATTATGCCGTCTCGGAGACGTGGGTCCACGACGCGCTGACCGAAAGCTATGCGGATAAGGTAGCGCTGGCATCGCTTTCGGAGGCCAATTTTGTGTCCGTTCTCAAAAAGGTAATGTCGAAACTGCCGGATCGATCCCTATCGAAGGTAACTGCTTATATCGCGGTGTCCGACCAGAACTGGCCAGAAGTCGTGGCAACGATGCGGCGCTCCGGCGCAAAGGTCGTACAACTCGACCCAGCCAAGGCCATCCCTCAGCGTCCAGAGCGCATAGCTCGGCGATACGGTCGTGACGGCGCTTAGGTTGATCTGAGAAAAGACGGCAGCTTTGCCGGACAGTGCGAAGAGAAGCTGCCGGTCGGCAAACCACCCAGTCTTCGCCGTTAAGAGGCTCGCCGCTTCGCGCATATCGCCTGAAAGCCGACCTGCGGCTATCGGGCGGATCAGAAGCAGTCGTAGCCCGCGCCTGTTGTGTTTTCCGATGCCGAAGGTCAGCTTCTCCCGATATTGGCCTCTGCCCCAGACCACCAGCGAAGGTCGGATATTCTCGAGTCGGCACGCAGCACTTGTTCGATTGCAGTCGCGAGAGGCTCGGTTACGCCGTTGGTCGGGACTCGTTTCAGCCAATGGCGTACATGAGGCTTCGACGGCTCGATGAAGCACAGGTGACCGTCCGGATACTCTTCATAGTGTCCGCAGCCGATCCAGAGCGGAAATGCGACATTGCTCAGATCGACACGCCAACCCCAATCTTCGGGCGCTACGCCGTTCACGACGTAGCCGTGCTTCGCAAGCTGCTCAGAAAGCAATCTCGCCACGCTCTCACCACGGGATCCGCCATCATTGGAATCCCCGTCGAGCAACGCCTGGGATCGGAACTCGATATGGGACCGCATCTCTCTAAACTATCGCCTATCTTGGCGGCTTTCTAGCCAAGCCAAACCGAAAGCTGCGCGAGCGCAATCCACCACTTTCGCCCCTCGCGGACGTGCAACCCGGCGGGCAACGGCGGAGAACAGGCAGTCGTCGTCTCCCCAACCCCGACCCAGCCGGACGGCAGGAAGGATCAGTAGCGATCCCCAACCCGCCAGCCATTCAGCCATTGCCCGGTCCGCGCCCCCGGGCGCCGGGCCCAGCCTAGCAGCCCGCTTGGCCCAGCTTGAACAAGTCGTCGAGCGCGCTTTCGCGGTCCTCCGCGCTGCCCTCGACGCCGCCGATCAGCGTGTGGCGCACCGGCTTCACCCCGACGAGCTTCAGGATGTTGCGCTCGAAGCTCTTCACGCTGTGGGCGCCGAAATAGAAGCGGTAGAAGAAGGCCGGCATGCCCATGGTGACGACCAGCCGCGCCGATTTCCCGCGCAGCAGCCCGTTGTTGAGCCCCGCCCCGCCCGCGCCGATCGCGAAGCCGGGGCGCATCGCCTGTTCGAGAAAGGCCTTGAGCAGCGCCGGCATGTCGCCCAGCCACAGCGGATAGAAGATCGCGAGATGGTCGGCCCAGCCGATCGTCTCCTGCGCCCCCGCGATCACCGGCGGCGCCGCGCCTTCCCAGGCCGCACGCGAGCGGAGCAGCGGAAAATCGAGCGTCGCCAGCTCGATCCGCCGCACCTCGTGCCCGGCGGCATGCGCGCCCTCGCCATAGCTCGCGGCGAGCGCATGGATGAAACGGGCCGGGTCCGGATCGGGATGCCCGTCGATGAGCACGATGCGCTTCAACTCTCGTCTCCGTCAGGATGCAGGGGCCGGCGGCGGATCAGTGCGCCGGCAGTTCGCGCCGGACGGTCACCTCGGTGCCGCCATCCGCGTTGCGCACGGCGGTGAAGCCCGCCTCGCGCTCGAGCTTCAGCGCCGCATGGTTCTCGCTGCTCTCCACCGATTCCACCGTGTGGATGCCCTCCGCCTCGGCATAGGCCAGCACATGCTGCATCAGCATCCAGCTCACCCCGCGATTCTTGAAGTCGGCGCGCACCGACACCGCCAGCTCGGCGCGGACCCCGTCGGGGTCGCAGGCCAGCATCGCGGTCGCGATCAGCGTCCCGTCCTCGGCAAAGGCGAGGAAGTTCATCATCCGCCGATAGTCGATCTGGGTCATCGCCGCGAGGCGATCCCGCCCGACTTCGCGGATGCCGGTGAGGAAGCGGAAGCGCAGGTCGTCCGGCGTCACATGGTGGAAGAACTCGCCCAGCGCCGCCTCGTCATCGGGCCGCACCGGGCGCACATGCATCTTCACCCCGTCGCGGGTGACGAAGTCCTTCGCCCATTGCATCGGCACCGGCCGGATCACGAGCCGCGATTCCCGCGCCTTCTCGGTGATGCGCACCCGCGCATCGAGCGCGATCACGCCATTCTCGTCGACCACCAGCGGGTTGATGTCGAGCTCGACGATATCGGGGAAGTCGACCGCCATGGCGGAGAGCGCGTTGAGCACGCCGATCACCGCCTCGACCTTGGCCGCGGGCACGTCGCGATAGCCGGCCAGCAGCTTGGCGACGCGGGTCGCGGCGATCATGTCGCCGGCCAGCGCGTCGTCGAGCGGCGGCAGGCCGAGCGCGCGGTCATGGATCAGCTCCACGGCCTTGCCGCCCGCGCCGAACGCCAGCACCGGGCCGAAGGTCGGATCCTCGGCGATGCCCAGGATCAGCTCGAGCCCGTGCGGCCGCGCGACCATCGGCTCGATCTCGAAGCCGGTGATCGAGGCGGTCGGATGCTCGTGGCCGATGCGGCGCACCATCTCGCGCGCCGCCAGCACGGCGTCGCCAGCGGTGGCGAGGTTGAGCGCCACGCCGCCGATATCCGATTTGTGCGGGAATTGCGGCGAGATCAGCTTGACCACATAGGGCGGCGTCAGCCGGTCGCAGGCCGCCGGGATCGCCTCCACGGTGCGCGCCAGCATCCCTTCGGTCACCGGGATGCCATAGGCCGCGACGATCGATCGCGCCTCGGATCCGGTGAGCATCGTCCGCCCCTCGCCGCGCGCGCCGGTGATGATCGCCCGCGCCCGCGCCCGGTCGGCCTCGGCGACGCTGACGCCCGCCGGCGCCCGCATCAGCTCGTCCCGGCCGCGCCGCGCCTCTAGCAGATAGCCGAAGCCGCGCACCGCATCGTCGAGATTGTCGAACAGCGGGATGCCCGCGGCATCGAACAGGCTCCGCGCCGCGTCCGCATTGTGCGTGCCCATCCAGCAGGCGATCACCGGCTTGGCGATATGCGGGTCGCCGGTCTCGATCGCCTCGATCGTGGCGCGCGCGATGTCGATCCCGGTGGCCGCCGCGGTGGGGCAATGGATCACCAGCAGCGCATCGACATTGCCGTCGGTCAGCGCCGCCCGCGTCGCCGCGCCGAAGCGCTCGGGGCGGGCATCGCCGACCACGTCGATCGGGTTCGCGCGCGACCAGGCCTCGGGGAGTTGCGGGTCGAGCGCCGCGATCGTCTCCGGGGCGAGCGTCGCGAGCAGCCCGCCAGTGGCGGGCAGCGCATCGGCCGCCAGCACGCCCGCGCCGCCGCCGTTGGTGACGATCGCCAGCCGGTCGCCGCAGCGCGGCTGGTGCCGGCACAGCACCTGCGCTGCGTCGAACAGCTCGGTCAGCGTATCGACCAGGATGATGCCGGCGCGGCGGAAGGCGGCGGCATGCACGTCCCAGGAGCCGGTCAGCGCGCCGGTATGCGACATCGCCGCCTTGCCCGCGGCCACCGAGCGGCCGGCCTTGATCGCGATCACCGGCTTGATCCGCGAGGCTGCGCGCGCCGCCGACATGAACTTGGCCGGGTTGGTGACGCCCTCGATATAGAGCAGGATCGCATCGGTCTTGGGATCGGTCGCGAACAGGTCGATCAGGTCGCCCAGGTCGACATCCGCCATGTCGCCGACCGAGACCACGCCCGAAAAGCCGACATTCTTGCCGACCGCCCAGTCGAGCATCGCGGTGACGAGCGCGCCGCTCTGCGAGATGAAGGCGAGCCGGCCCGGCTCCGCTCGGCGCGGCGCGAAGGATGCGTTGAGCTTCGCATGCGGCAGCAGCGCGCCGAGGCAGTTCGGGCCGACGATGCGCAGCAGGTGCGGCCTGGCGGCATCGAGGATCGCCTGCCGCGTCTCGGGCTCGTGCAGCCCGGCGGAGATGATCACGGCGACCTTGGTGCCGCGCGCGCCCAGCTCGGCGACGATCTTCGCCACGGTGTGCGCCGGCGTGACGACCACGGCCAGGTCGGGCGCCTGCGGCAGCTCCTCGATCGAGGCGACCCACCAGACGCCCTCGATCTCGACCTGTTTCGGGTTGACGGCGAACACGGTGCCGTCGAAGCCACCGTCGACGATGTTCGACAGCACGAGTTCGCCGAGCGAACCCGCACGCTGCGATCCGCCGATCACGGCGACGCTGCGCGGGTGGAGAAGGCCTTCGAGATTGCGGATGGTCATGGATTGCTCCCGTCGTACTGTGACGCGACGCGCGTCCCTCGACCCATCCGATTTCCCACGCTGCGGCGCGGCGAAACATCCGTATAGTCCCGCATATGGGGCTGGCCGCCAGGCGCTAGGATCGAGTGCGTGACAAGAGATGGAGGACGCGATGGCAACGAAACTGCTGGCATTTTCCGATCGCGCCGTTGCCCTGGTGCGCGAGCCGCGGGTCGCGATCGGCGGCTCGATCCTGTGCGGCATCGTGCTGGCCGAGCTGGTCGCGGCAGTCGCGCTCAACGGCGCGCTTTGATGGCGCGCCGCGCCGCGGGTGGCTGAGCTGGACAAGGTCATTCAGGGAGCCGGGGTCTTTCACGGAGCCGGGGCCCTTCAGGGCACCGGGCCGACCCTCGCCGCGCTGGGCTATGCGCTGGCGATCGGCCTGCTGATCGGGCTCGAACGCGGCTGGTCGGCGCGGCGCGAGCGCGACGGCACCCGGGTCGCGGGCTTCCGGACCTTCGGCCTGCTCGGCCTGACCGGCGGCATCGCGGGGCTGGTGCCGGTTCCGGCCGCGGCGGCGCTGCTTGGCGGCGCCTGCCTGCTGATCCTGGCCGGCTATGTCCGGCAGAGTCGCGCGCCGGACGAGCTGAGCGCGACCACCGCCATCGCCAGCGTCATGGTGCTGGCGCTCGGCATGCTCGCGACGACCGGCCGGCCGGTGCCGGCGCTGGCGGTGGCGGCCGCCGCCACGCTGATGCTCTCGATGCGCCGCACGCTCCACGAGCTGGTCCGCGGCCTGAGCGCGGCCGAGCTGCGCGCCGCCGCGCGCTATGCGATCCTGGCGCTGGTGCTGGTGCCGCTGCTGCCCGATCGCGCGATGGGGCCCTATGGCGCGCTCAACCCGCAGCGGCTAATGCTGGTGATCGTCTTCGTCAGCGGCCTTTCCTTCGCCGGCTATGTCCTTGCCCGCCGCGCCCGCGCCTCGCGCAGCCTGCTGGTGATCGCGGCGTGCGGCGCGCTGGTCTCCTCGACGGCGGTCACGCTCGCCTTTGCCCGGCGCATGGCGCAGGAGGCGGGCGCCCAGGCCTCGCTCGCGGCGGGGATCGCGCTGGCCTCGGCGATCAGCGTCGCGCGCGTGGGGGTGCTGATCGCGGTGCTGGCGCCGCGGGCGATCGGGCCGGTCGCGGCGATCCTCGCGCCGGCGCTGGCGCTGCTGGTCGGCGCGACCTGGCTGCGCTTCCGCGCCGCGGAGGATGGCGAGGACCATGTCGTCTCGCTCGGCAACCCGCTCGAGCTGGGGTCCGCCGTCGGGCTCGCCGTGCTGGTCGCGCTGAGCTCGATCGCGAGCCGCTGGGCGCTGTCCCTCTATGGCGATTCGGGCGTCGCCGTCGTGCTCGCGATCATCGGGCTGGCCGATGTCGATGCCGCGGTGATCGCCTTTGCCGCGATGCCCGCCGGCCTGGTCACGCCGAACATGGCCGGGATCGCGCTCGCGCTGCCGGTGATGCTCAACATGCTGCTCAAGACCGGGCTGGTGCTCGGCGTGTCGCGCTCGCGCCCGCATCTGCTCGCCGCCGCGCCGCTCGGGGCCGCCGCCGCCGCGATCGCGCTGGGGATCGGCGTCGCGCTCGCCTGAGCGCGGCGCCCCCGCGGCTCAGGCCGCGATGATCACCTTGAGCGCCTTGGTCTCGGCCGCCCGCCCGAACACGTCATAGGCCTCCAGGATCGTGTCGAGCGTGAAGCGGTGCGTGATCAGCCGGGTCGGGTCGATCTTCCCGCCCCGCACCGTCTTGAGCAGCATCGGCGTCGACACCGTATCGACCAGCCGGGTGGTGATCGAGATGTTCTGCGACCACAGCGTCTCGAGATGCAGGTCGACCTTGGCGCCGTGCACGCCGATATTGGCGATCACCCCGCCCGGCGCCACGATCTGCTCGCACAGCTCGAAGGTCGCGGGAATCCCCACGGCCTCGATCGCCGCGTCGACGCCGCGCCCCTCGGTGATCGCCTTCACCGCCGCCACCGCCCCGCCGTCGGCGCTGTTCACCACATGCGTCGCGCCGAAGCGCTTGGCGACCGCGAGCCGGTTGTCGTCGAGATCGATCATGATGATCTCCGCCGGCGAATAGAATTGCGCGGTGAGCAGCGTGGCCAGGCCGATCGGCCCCGCCCCGACGATCGCCACGCTGCTGCCCGGCGCGACCTTGCCGTTGAGCACGCCGCATTCGAAGCCGGTCGGCAGGATGTCGCTCAGCATCACCAGCGCTTCCTCGTCCGCCCCGGCCGGGATCGGATAGAGGCTGGTATCGGCATGCGGGATGCGGACATACTCGGCCTGGGTGCCGTCGATCGTATTGCCCAGGATCCAGCCGCCGGTCGTGCAGTGCGAATACATGCCGCGCCGGCAATAGTCGCAGCGCCCGCAGGCGGTGATGCAGGAGATCAGCACATGGTCGCCCGGCTTGAAGCTGGTCACGCCCGCCCCGACCGATTCGATCACGCCCACGCCCTCATGGCCGAGCACGCGGCCGGGCGCGCAGGTCGCCACATCGCCCTTCAGGATATGCAGGTCGGTGCCGCAGATCGTGGTGCGCGTCACGCGCACCACGGCGTCGCCCGCGTCGCGGATCTCGGGTTTGGGCCGCTCTTCGAGCGCCTTCAGCCCCGGTCCCTGATAGACAAGTGCCTTCATCGCCTGTTCCTTCGCCATCATGTCTCGGATGCCCGGTCAGATGCGCCGCCGCGCCGGCCCGTCCTATTGGTAGAAGTACCGAGGTGCCCGGTCGCCGCGCGCCGGAGCCGCGGAATCGCGCCCGCCAACAATTTTCATTGGCAAAGTGCGTTTTTACGGAGATAAGAATCACCGGCCGGAATCGCCCAGCGGCGGCGCGGCCATGAACGGGGATCGGGCCCGTTCGAGAACAGAAACGGGGGAGCGGAACAGTGGCGATCAATGGCCTGGCATGGACGCGGCGTGCGCTCGCCCTCGGCGCGGCCGCCGCGCTCGCCGCGGCGCCGGCGCTCGGCGCGGACGGATCGCTGCCCCGCATCGCCAGCCAGGGCGGCCGCCACGCGCTGATCGTCGACGGCAGCCCGTTCCTGCTGCTCGGCGCGCAGGTCAACAATTCGAGCGCCTGGCCGGCCATGCTGCCCCGGGTCTGGCCGGTGATCGACCGGCTCCAGGCCAACACGGTCGAGGTGCCGATCGCCTGGGAGCAGATCGAGCCGCAGGAAGGGAAATTCGATTTCTCCTTCCTCGATACGCTGCTCGATCAGGCGCGCGAGCACAAGGTCAGGCTCGTGCTGCTGTGGTTCGGCACCTGGAAGAACACCGGGCCGAGCTACGCGCCGTCCTGGGTGAAGCTCGACAACAGGCGCTTCCCGCGCATGATCGACGGCAAGGGCGCGACGCATTACGCGCTCAGCCCCCATGCCGCATCGACGCTGGCGGCGGACCGCACGGCCTTTGTCGCGCTGATGCGCCACCTGAAGGAGCAGGACGAGGCCAACACCGTCATCATGGTACAGGTCGAGAACGAGGCGGGCAGCTATGGCAGCGCGCGCGATCATTCCCCCGAGGCCGACCGCCTGTTCGCCGGCCCCGTCCCCGCCGCGCTGGTCAGGCAGGCCGGCAAGCAGCCCGGCACCTGGACTGAGCTGTTCGGCCGCGACGCCGAGCTGTTCTTCCACAGCTGGTATGTCGCCCGCTATATCGATGCGGTCGCCGCCGCCGGCAAGGCGGTCAAGCCGCTGCCGATGTACGCCAACGCCGCGCTCACCAGCAATCCGTTCGTCTGGCAGGATCCGGCGAGCTTCGCCTCGGGCGGCCCGTCCCATCCGGTGATCGACGTGTACAAGGCCGCCGCCCCGCATCTCGATCTGGTCGCGCCGGACATCTACAATCCCGATCACGCCCAGTATCTCGCCTTCCTCGATCGCTACGACCGGCCGGACAATGCGCTGTTCGTCCCCGAGACCGGCAACGCCCCCGCCTATGCCCGCTATTTCTTCGCCGCGATCGGGCGCGGCGCGATCGGCTGGTCGCCCTTCGGCATGGACGCCACCGGCTATTCGAACTTCCCGCTCGGCGCGAAGGCGCTGGACGATGCGACGATCGGGCTGTTCGCGCGCAACTACCGCCTGTTCCGCCCGGCCGAGCGCGTCTGGGCGAAGCTCGCCTATGAAGGCCAGGTCTGGGGCGTCGCCGAGCCGACCGATCCCGCCGCGCAGCATCAGCAGAGCCTCGATCTCGGCGAACACAGCGCGACCGTCACCTTCGGCCGCCCGCAATTCGGCGTCGATCCGCCCAGCGGCAACGACCCGCCGTCCGGCGGCGTCGCGATCGCCCGGCTCGGCCCGTCCGACTATCTCGTCACCGGCTTCCAGGCGCGCGTCGCGTTCGGCCTGAGCAATCCCGGCAAGCGCCACCTGATGCTCGAGCGCGTCGAGGAAGGGCATTATGCCGACGGGCAATGGGTGTTCGAGCGCCTGTGGAACGGCGACCAGACTGATTACGGCCTCAACTTCACGTCCGAGCCGCAGATGCTCCGCGTGAAGCTCGCGACCTGGCAATAGGAGAAGACCGGTGACATTTCGCACTCTCGCCATGGCGGTCCTGCTCGCCGGCACCAGCTCGGGCGCTGCCTTCGCCGCGGACGTCCAGCGCATCGATCACGGCGTCGTCGTCACGCCGGACAGCGGGCCGGCGAAGCGCGTCCGCGTGCTCGTCTATGGCGATGATCGCTTCCGCGTCACCGCGGTGCCCGGCACCACGCTCGACCTTCCCGAGAGCCTGATGGTCACCGCCCGGCCGCAGGGCGATGTCGCGATCAGCCAGGCGAACGGCATCGTCACGCTCAGGGCGGCGAAGGCGACCGCCGAGATCCGCCTGTCGGACGGCCATGTCGATTTCCGCGACGCCGCCGGCACGCTGCTGCTCGACGAGGCGGCGCGCGGCGCCTTCACCCCCGTCACCGTCGACGGCAAGCCCTTCCTCGCCACCCGCCAGCAGTTCAACCGCGGCACCGACGAGGGCTTTTACGGCCTCGGCCAGCACCAGAACCGGCAGATGAACTATAATGGCGAGGACGTCGAACTCGCCCAGCACAATATGGACATCGCCGTCCCCTTCGTCGTCTCGACGCGCAACTACGGGCTGTTGTGGGACAATAATTCGATCACCCGCTTCGGCAATCCCACGCCCTATGCCCTGGCCGGCGGCGACGGCGCGCTGGCGGTGGCGAGCGGCGGCAAGCCCGGCTGGACCGCGCGTTATTATCTCGGCGACCGCTTGGCGGTGACGCGGCAGGAGCCGGTGATCAACTACCAGTTCATCCGCGACCAGGCGAACTGGCCCGAGGCGGCCCGCGCGCAGACCGTGGCGGCGGCGGGCAGCGGCCAGAACACCGCCGGCAACACGGTGCAGACGCAGCGCGTGGTGTGGACCGGCTCGATCACCCCCGATGCGACCG
Source organism: uncultured bacterium (assembly GCA_903884945.1). Classification (GTDB taxonomy): domain Bacteria; phylum Pseudomonadota; class Alphaproteobacteria; order Sphingomonadales; family Sphingomonadaceae; genus Sphingomonas. The sequence continues at coordinate 5,511 of CAISGR010000296.1, read as the reverse complement.
GCGAGCACAAGTTCCGGCTCTATTCGTCGAGCTATGTGAAGGTCTTCGCTGACGGCAAGCCGGTGCTGGAGCGCTGGCGGCAGAACTGGAACCCGTGGTTCCACAATTTCACCCTGCCGATGCGCCGGGGCAAGCCGGTGGACATCCGCATCGAGTGGGAGCCGAACGCCGGCTATATCGCCTTCTACCACAGCGATCCCCTGCCCGCGCCCGATCGCCATTCGCTGTGGATGTCGTCCGATGTCGGCACCGCGATCGATTATTATGTCGTCGGCGGCCGCACCCTGGACGAGGTGATCGCCGGCTATCGCGGCCTCACCGGCAAGGCGGCGATGCTGCCCAGATGGGCCTATGGCTTCTGGCAGAGCCGGCAGCGCTACGAGACGCAGGAGCAGCTGCTCGGCGTGGTGCGCGAATATCGCAAGCGCCGCATCCCGCTCGACAATATCGTGGAGGACTGGTTCTACTGGCCCGAGGACCAGTGGGGCAGCCATGATTTCGACAAGGCCCGCTTCCCCGATCCCAAGGCGATGGTGGACGAGGTGCACGCGCTCGACGCGAACATCATGATCTCGGTCTGGCCGAAATTCTATCCCGGCACCGCCAATGCGAAGGAGCTCGACGCGAAGGGCTTCCTCTATCGCGGCAATCTCGACGCGAAGCGCAGGGACTGGGTCGGCCCGGGCTATCTCAACACGGACTATGATCCCTATGCGCCCGAGGCGCGGAAGATCTATTTCCGCCAGATCCGCGACAAGCTGGTCGGCCTCGGCTTCGACGCCTGGTGGCTCGACGCGACCGAGCCCGATATCCATTCCAACCTCTCGATCGAGGAACGCATCGGCACGATGGGGCCGACGGCGATCGGCCCGGGCGCGGCCTTCTTCAACAGCTTCCCGCTGGTCCATGGCCAGGGCGTGGCCGAGGGGCTGCGCGCGGCGCGGCCCGATGTCCGCCCCTTCATCCTCACCCGCTCCGGCTTTGGCGGCCTGCAGCGCGCCAGCGCGGCGGTGTGGTCGGGCGATCTCGCCGCGCGGTGGGACGATCTGCACGACCAGATCTCCGCCGGCGTGAACCTGTCGCTGTCGGGCCTGCCCAACTGGACGCACGATATCGGCGGCTTCGCGGTCGAGGATCGCTACACCCGCCAGCTGCCCGAGGCCCAGGCCGAGTGGCGCGAGCTCAACCTGCGCTGGTTCCAGTTCGGCGCGTTCAGCCCGCTCTTCCGCAGCCATGGCGAGACGCCCAAGCGCGAAATCTACGAGATCTCGGCGAGCGACCCGGCGATGCAGCGCTCGATGATCTGGTACGATCAGCTGCGCTACCGGCTGATGCCCTATATCTACACGCTCGGCGCCGATGCCAGCCTGAAGGACGGCACGATCATGCGCGGCCTGGTGATGGATTTCGCCGCCGACCGGAAGACATGGGGCATCGACGACGAATATCTGTTCGGCCCGAGCCTGCTCGTCGCCCCCGTCACCAGCTTCGGCGCGCGCAGCCGCAGCGTCTACCTGCCCGCGGGCGCCGACTGGTATGATTTCAACACCGGCGCCTTCGCGAAGGGCGGCCGCACCGTCACCGCCGCGGCGCCCTATGAGCGCATGCCGCTGTTCGTCCGCGCCGGCAGCATCCTGCCCACCGGCCCCGAGGTGCAGAACACGAAGGAGCAGCCGGATGGCCCGCTCGTCCTCCATGTCTTCACCGGCGCCGATGGCAGCTTCTCGCTCTACGACGATGACGGGGTGAGCCCGGCCTATCTGCAAGGTGGCTATGCCCGCGTCCCGATCACCTGGCACCAGGCCACCCGCACCCTGACGATCGGCGCGCGCGAAGGCGGTTTCGCCGGCATGCCGGCCAAGCGCGCGATCTCGGTGCGCTTCTACGGCCCGGGCAAGGCGGTGGCGCCCGACTTCGCCGAGAATGGCGCGACGAGCCTGGTGTATGAGGGGAAGGCGGTTACGGTGCGGGAGTGAGGGTCTGACACGCAGATACCGTGAGGCCGCGCCGGTTGGCGCGGCCGCAATGCCTCTGGACTAGAATTACGTGCTCTCGTCTCGGCCATCCGAGGGGCGTTCGCCACGTTCGGCCTCCCTTCACCGCCGCGCGCTGCGGTGCGCGACCGCGCCGGTCACTTCCCGACCAGCTTGAAGAACGTCCACTGGTTGCCCGAGAGGAGCACGTCCCATTCAAGCTGCCCGTAGAGCGTGCCGTCGCTTGCCTCGGTCAGCGTAACCGGTCGCGACGGATTGGTGTTGACCGGGCCGAACGAATACAGCGTCGTGATTGTCCCGGACGGCGTGAGCTTGAAGACGGTCCCGCATGAATCGCACTGATAGCTGCCGCCGGAAACCGTCGTGCCGTAGAAATTGCCGTCACGGCCTACGATCAGGGCGTTCGGGCCGTCACCATCCGCCCTAGAATCGAGGCTGAACGCATGCACAATCGAGGTTTCGCCTGTGGTCGTAACCCGGAAGATCGTGCCGCAGCCAAAGTACCACCCGCACCTGCCGTTGCCGCCGGATGGAGTTGTGCCGTAAAAGGCGCCATCGGGGCCTTTTACGAGCGTTCCCAATGGCGCGATACCATCGCTGCCAGAGGCGCCGAACGAATGCAGGATCGTCAGGCTGCCGCTTCGCGTTATCCTGAACACCGTTCCGCAGCTATTGGGCGTGCTGCCGCACGTATTGGTGCCGCCGATCGAGGTCGTTCCGTAAAGATTGCCGTCATTGCCTTCGACCAGTGAGCCTTGCGGTTCCACGCCGTCCGATGCCGAAGCGCCGAAGGAATGCAGCGTCGTGCCCACGCCTTGCGGCGTCACCTTGAAGACAGCACCGCAATTCGGGCCGTCCTGCGGGATGGCGTCGCAGTGATTGGCTCCGCCCGAGGCCGTGGTGCCGTAGAAATTGCCGTCGCTCGCCTGCATGATGCCCATCGGCACAAGGCCATCTGAATTGCTGGTGCCGAAGGAATACAGGGTGGCATAAGCACCACCGAGTGTGAGCTTGAACACGGTACCCCCACCATCGGCTTTTCCTCCGTTGATGGTGATTCCGTACAGGGCGCCATCCGTGCCTTGGATCAGGGTCTTGGGCTGATATCCGTCGTTCGCGACGGAACCGAAGGCGTAAAGGACGCTTTGGGTGCCATCCGGCGTCACCTTGATCACTGATCCGCATGGGATCGGCAGAATCGGCCGGCAACTGTTCGGGCCGGCCTGGGTCACGCCATAAAAATTGCCGTCGCTTGCGAGGATCAGCCCGGCCGCACTCGCGCCGCCGGGCAGGATGTCCTTGATTGAATGCACATAGGTGAGTGTAGGCGCGGGAGTGGGCGCCGGAGTGACAGGTGGTGTGGGTGTCGGCGTGCCGATGCCACCGCCGCCGCTGCTACCGCTGCTGCTGCCGCCCGTGCCACCGCACCCCGCGAGCAAGAGAGCGACTCCGCAGGTGATCGACTTCAAGCGACGCATGATTTTCCCCCCGTCGTCAGGCAGATAGCCAAGGCAGCGGCGGAAGCAAAGATGTGGCGCAGGAGTAGGTCCAAAAGCGATCTATCTTTCCCGGCTTTGTTCGAGCGAGAAGGGTATCACCTCCCACCAACTCAGCCGCATCCTTGCCATTCCAGCGACAGCCCCATTCCGGTGCAGGTGCAAAAACCTCTTTCTCAACCGGCCAGGGCGCCTTGAACTATGGGTTTTGCCCCATGCCACCCAATTGCATAATCAATCACTCCCGTGCCGCGCGCTGCGCTCGTTCCCAGCAAAACACCCCCAACGCGAACGGGAGCACAAAGAACAGCGCGTATATTTGCCAATGTTCAGCCATCACGGCCGGTAGTGTGGATAGCTCAAGGAGTGGCAGGAGCAGTGGAAACAACATGATCGGCGGCGTCACCCAAAGCGACACTGCCGCCCGCTTCCAGAGCGTAGCCGTCGTCGGTGGCGTTATGAACCAGCGCCACAACCTCCTGCCGATGTGCTCGAAACTCGCCATAAGCAGGAGTTACGCTGACAGCTAATTAAATACAAATTTCGGCTACATGAACACGTTCACACTAATCGTCCAGACACCGCCCCCGAACCAATCTAGTTTGTCCTAGGGGCTCTGTCGGCATCAATATGGTGACTTTTCCCAATTCAATTATCGTCGACAGATAATTTTCACTCAAGTCCTTGGTGACGATGGGTGAATATTTATCGCTCATTTTCACAGCATGGAGAGCTGGCTTAAAGAGAATATATGATCCGGATTGATCTCTGCCGGATCTGAAATTCGAAATTTTACTATTCTTTATGAAAACGCCCCCATCTGCAAGGCGCATCGCGAGCGCATCGCCGCTATAGTAGCAGCCATTCATATCCTCCCCATCTGGCACAGATAGGTCGGTGTCGCATGAGGCCAAGACCAAAGATGAACTCGCTACAAAAACCATGACCGCAACACGACCGCAGGAAGCAACCTTAATCATTGCGGGCACCCCGTAATTTTCATGTCAATTTACGGCGATAGTCTACCAAATAGCACATACCACATCTGGAATGCCGCCCGTCCGAGCACATCACAAGCCAGCGACCACCCGCAATCGCAGGACTACGCCAGAACCAGCCCCTACCGCCGATACCCGAACGTACTGCTTTCGACCGACACGGTCGCCCGCGCATTCTCCCCGAGCGGAATATCGGCGGTGCCATAGGCGCCGCGCGTCCCGTTCGTGCCGATCATGAAGCCGACCTCGCCATGGATGCCGCGCCCGGGGCGCTCCGAGTCCGGCAGTTCGCCGCGCGCGGCGGCGGCCTTCTCCACGGTGTTGTTGTTCAGGATCTCCAGTCGCTCCGCGTCCGTCAGGCGAATGGTGTCGTCGGCCGGGGGCGACGCGGCTTCCGTCACCGAGGCGGCCGGTGTCGCGGCGGCCGGCGCCGATTGCGCCGATGACGCCGCCGGCCAGCAGGCAGCGCCCGCGACAAGGGCGAGCCCGGTCGGCAAGGCACGGAAGCGGGCGGTCGCGCGGATCATGGCGCTTCTTGAGCGGACGGACATGACCGCGCTATGAACGGAACGGCCATCAGGGGCAACAGCGCGGGGGCACGCGGCCCCAGGCGGACGGCGTGGCGCATTACGCCGAACCTCCACACAATCCGTTGATTTATAACGAAATTTTCGAGATCTTCAAGCCATCTGAAATGTCAGCGACCCCCCTGACATTTTGCCCTCCCATTGGCCGGCCCACCTTCGATTCAAACGTCATCCCGCCGCCGCTATCCCGGCGCCATGATCTACAAGCCAGAATTCGCCGATCAGGCCCGCGCCATGTGCCGTCTCGGCGCCACCGACGAGGAACTCGCCGAGCATTTCGAGGTCTGCGTCCGCACCATCTATCGCTGGCGCAACAGCCACGAGGCGTTCGCCGAGGCAGTCGTCGCCGGCAAGGAGCACGCCGACGCCCGTGTCGAGCGCGCCCTCTATTCCCGCGCCGTCGGCTGCACCGTCGAGCGGGTGAAGGTCTTCAAGC
>CAISGR010000295.1 GCA_903884945.1 uncultured bacterium | reverse complement strand
CGCGCTATATGCGGCGGTTCGACCTGGTGCTCACCTATAACTGGGGTGCTATCGACGGGGTGATGGCGCGCCGCGTCTATCCGAAGGGCGCGCCGCCGCTCGTGCACCATGAGGACGGGTTCAACGCCGACGAGGCCAACGGCCTGAAGGTCGAACGCAACATGTACCGTCGGCTCGCTTTGCCCGCGGCGCATGCGCTGGTGGTTCCATCGGAGACGCTCGAAGCGATCGCGCTGCGCGCCTGGAAGCAGCCGCCCGCGCGCATCCGGCGCATCGTCAACGGCATCGATACCGCGCTCTACGCCGGGAAGCCCGATCCCAAGGCGATCCCGGGCTTCCGTCGCAAGCCGGGCGAGGTGGTGGTCGGCACGCTGGCGGGCCTGCGCGCGGTGAAGGATCTCCCCGCGCTGGTGCGGGCGGTGGGGGGGCTCTCGTCAAGGGTGCGCCTGGTGATCGTCGGTGAGGGGCCGGAACGCCAGCGCATCCTGGATACGGCCGAGGCCATGGGCATGGCGGACCGCGTCCATCTTCCCGGCTTCCTGGCGAACCCGCATCGTTATATCGGCCTGTTCGATATCCTCGCGCTGTCGTCGAGGAGCGAGCAGTTCCCGATCTCGGTGGTGGAAGGGATGGCGGCCGGTTTGCCGATCGTCGCGCCGGATGTCGGCGACATCGCGCGGATGGTGGCGCCCGAGAATGCCGGATATATCATGGAGCGCGGCGAGGTCGTGCGCCTCCGGGACGGCCTGCAGGCGCTTGTCGGCTGCGCGCCCGCCGCCAGGGCCTTTGTCGGCGAGCGGAACCGTGCAAAGGCAGTCGCCGAATATGACGAACGCATCATGATCGCGCGCTATGCCGCGCTGTATGATGAGGCCATGGGAAGGCCGGGAACACTCGCCTGAGTCGCAATTTTCTCGCTAAGCGCAACCCAGGCGTTATATCGAACGTAAGTTAAGTTGGAGGTCGTGTGTTCAAAGGTCTTAAGCCCATCATCTATAACGGTCGGGAAGTCTGGCCGCTGGTGGAGGGCGGTAAAGGCGTCGCCGCGACCAACCACGCATCTGCCGGTGCCTGGGCGGCAGCTGGCGGAATCGGCACCGTTTCGGCGGTCAATGCCGACAGCTACGATCATGACGGCAAGATCATTCCCCAGATCTACAAGTCGCTGACTCGCCGTGAGCGCCACGAAGAACTGATCGAGTTCGCGATCGAAGGCGCCGTCCAGCAGGTCAGGCGCGCATTCGAGATCGCTGGTGGCAAGGGCGCGATCAACATCAACGTGCTGTGGGAAATGGGCGGCGCCCAGCGTATCCTCCACGGCGTATTGGAGCGGACGCGGGGCATGGTCGCAGGCGTCACCTGCGGCGCCGGCATGCCCTACAAGCTCTCCGAGATCGCCGCGTCCTACAACGTCAACTATCTGCCGATCATCAGCTCCGGCCGCGCCTTCCGCGCTTTGTGGAAGCGAGCCTATTCCAAGGCGGCTGAATGGCTCGCGGCCGTGGTCTATGAGGATCCCTGGCTCGCGGGGGGCCATAACGGCCTGTCCAATGCGGAAGATCCGTTGAAGCCGGAGGATCCCTACCCCCGGGTCAAGGCGCTGCGCGAGACGATGCGCGAGGGCGGCATCTCGGACGACGTGCCGATCATCATGGCCGGCGGCGTCTGGTATCTGCGCGACTGGAACAACTGGATCGATAATCCCGAACTCGGCAGCATCGCCTTCCAGTTCGGCACGCGGCCGCTGCTGACCCAGGAAAGCCCGATTCCGGACGGCTGGAAGGCAAAGCTGACTCATATCGAGGAAGGGGAGGTGCTCCTCCACCGTTTCTCGCCCACGGGCTTCTATTCGAGCGCCGTCCGCAATCCGTTCCTGCAGGCGCTGGAGGCGCGCTCCGAGCGTCAGATCGCCTTCTCGACCCAGTCGGCCGGCGACCATACCTTCCAGCTCGACGTCGGCGTGAAGGGCAAGAATTTCTGGGTCACCCGCAACGACCTGCTCCGTGCGCGTCAATGGTTCGGCGCGGGTTTCACCGACGCGCTCAAGACACCGGACAACACGCTCGTTTTCGTCACGCCCGAGGAAAAGGGCGTGATCCGCAAGGACCAGGCCGATTGCATGGGCTGTCTCAGCCAGTGCGCCTTTTCATCCTGGGCGGACAGCGAGACCAATTCGACCGGCCGTCTGGCTGATCCGCGCAGCTTCTGCATCCAGAAGACGTTGCAGGACATCGCGCATGGCGGACCGATCGAGCAGAACCTGATGTTCGCCGGACACGGCGCGTATAATTTCAAGCGCGACCCCTTCTATTCGAACGGCTTCGTGCCGACCGTGAAGCAGTTGGTCGACCGGATCCTGACCGGCGATTGACTTGGGACGGGCGCGTTCCACGGTGCGGCACGCGCCCGATTCAACCGAATGTTGACGTGGATGGCCGCGCGCTCGTAAACACCCGCTCCGGGCGGCCCGGCTGGGCCGCCTTTTTCTGTCAGGAGACCTGCGGTGCCCATTACGCCACTCATGCCCGTCTATCCCCGCTGCGGGGTGCGGCCGGTGCGAGGCGAGGGTTGCTATCTGATCGGCGAGCAGGGCGAGCGCTATCTCGATTTCGCGAGCGGCATCGCCGTGAATGCCCTCGGGCACGGCCATCCCAAGTTGGTCAAGGCGATCGCTGATCAGGCGGCGACGCTGATGCATGTCTCCAACCTGTATGGCAGCCCGCAGGGCGAGCATTTCGCGCAACGACTGGTCGATGCGAGCTTCGCCGATACGGTGTTCTTCACCAATTCGGGTGCCGAGGCGGTCGAGTGCGCGATCAAGACCGCGCGCCGCTATCATTACGCGAACGGCAACCCGCAGCGGCATACGCTGATCACGTTCGATACCGCGTTTCATGGCCGCACGCTCGGCACGATCAGCGCGACGAACCAGGCGAAGATGCGCGACGGCTTCGAACCGCTGCTGCCGGGCTTCGCCTATGCGCAGTTCAATGACCTCGAGGGCGCGCTGGCGCTGATCGACGAGAATACGGCGGGGTTCCTGGTCGAACCGATCCAGGGTGAGGGCGGGATTCGCCCGGCGACCGACGAATTCCTGCAGGGTTTGCGCAAGGCGTGCGACGAACACGGCCTGCTGCTCGTGCTCGACGAAGTCCAGGCCGGCTACGGCCGTACCGGAAAATTGTTCGCGCACGAGCTTTACGGCGTGACGCCGGACATCATCGCGGTGGCCAAAGGCATTGGCGGGGGCTTTCCGCTCGGCGCGTGCCTGGCGACCGAGGAAGCGGCCAGGGGCATGGTGATCGGCACGCACGGATCGACCTATGGCGGCAATCCCCTCGCGATGGCGGCCGGCGAGGCGGTGCTCGATGTCATCCTTGAGCCGGGTTTCCTCGATCATGTGACGGCAATGGGCGAGCGTCTGCGTTCGGGCCTCGAACAGATGCTGCCCAACCACGATCATCTGTTCGACAGCGTGCGCGGCAAGGGCCTGATGCTCGGCATCAAGCTCAAGTCCGACAGCCGCCGGTTCGTCGCGCATTGCCGCGACAATCACGGCCTGCTGACGGTTGCTGCCGGCGAGAATGTCGTTCGCATCCTGCCGCCGTTGGTGATCGACGAGAGCCATATCGCCGAGTGCATCGAGAAGCTGTCCGAAGCCGCGCGGGTCTATGTGCCCGCAAGCGATGACTAGCGAGGCCTCGTTCGCAAGAACGGGGAGGGGGACTGCGACATGACGATCCGCCACTTCCTGAACCTGTCGGACGCGGGCGGTAACGGCATCGCCGCGATGCTCGCGGACGCGCTCGACCGCAAGGCCGCACGGGCCGGCTGGCCCAAGGGCAGGGTGGATGCCGATGCCCCGCTCGCGGGCCATGCCCTGGCCATGGTGTTCGAGAAGAACTCGACGCGCACGCGCGTCTCCTTCGACATGGCGATCCGTCAGCTCGGCGGCAGCTCGATCGTGCTCGATGCCGGCACCACCCAACTCGGCCGGGGCGAGACGGTTGCGGATACCGCGAGAGTCCTGTCGGGCTATTGCGACGCGATCATGATCCGCACCGACGATCATGCCAAGGTCGAGGAAATGGCCGCCTACGCGTCCGTGCCGGTCATCAACGGGCTTACCGATGCGTCGCATCCCTGCCAGATCGTCGCCGACCTCCTGACGATCATCGAAAGCGGCAAGGCGCTTCCCGGGCTCAAGGTGGCATGGCTTGGCGATGGCAACAACGTGCTGGCTTCGATCGTGGAGGCGGCAGCGCTGATGCAGTTCGACGTGGTCGCCGCCTGTCCGCAGGGCTTCCAGCCGGAAGAGCAGGCGATCGCGCGTGCGCGTGGTCGCGCGCGGGTCGTCGGGGATCCGCGCGAAGCGGTCGAGGGTGCTGACGTGGTCGTCACCGATACCTGGATCTCCATGGGTCAGGCGCATGCCGAGACGAAGCTGGCGGCGATGATGCCCTATCAGGTGACTGAGTCGCTGATGGCGCTGGCAAAGCAGGATGCGAAGTTCCTGCACTGCCTGCCCGCGCACCGGGAGGAAGAAGTCGTCTCGTCGGTGATCGACGGGCCGCAGTCCCTGATCTGGGAAGAGGCGGAAAACCGGTTGCATGCCCAGAAGTCGATCCTGCGCTGGTGCTTCGGTCAGATTGGTTGAGTTGCGGCGGCGCCGCCCTATCTAATGTCATCCCAGCGACGATGGGGGCCGATCTCGCCGCCGCTTGCTGACCGTACCGGTGCGGTAGCGGCAGAATATGGGCGATGAGGCCCATTCTTGCGGGAACGACAGAAGGATATTCCGTGACCAAAGATCTGGATCTCGACCGCGCGCTCGGCTTCACCATTCCGGCGCGCAACGCCCGTGGCCGCGTCGTGCGGCTCGGTCCCGTGCTCGACGAGATTCTTGCGGCGCATGCCTATCCGCCGGCGATCGAGGCCTTGCTTGCCGAGGCGCTGACGCTCGCTGCGCTGATCGGATCGACACTCAAGGATGCCGGAGGCCAGCTGACGCTCCAGGCGCAGACGGACAATGGCGTCGTGAAGCTGCTGGTCTGCGATTATCGCGGCGGCGAACTGCGCGGCTATGTGCAATATGACGCTGACCTGCTGGCGGCGGCGCCCGAAGCCCCGACGCTGTTCGCCCTGTTTGGCGCGGGCTATCTCGCGATCACCTTCGACCAGGCGGCGACACGCGAACGCTATCAGGGGATTGTGCCGCTTGACGGGGCCACGCTCGCGGAAGCGGCAGAGAATTACTTCGTGCAGTCGGAACAGATCCCGACGCTCGTGCGCCTGGGCATTTCGCGCCGCCCCGACGGAACCCATGTCTCGGGCGGCCTGTTCCTCCAGCATCTGCCCGAGGGCGAGAATGGCCGCGAGCGAATCCACACGCGGCTCGATCACCCCGAATGGGAGCATGTCAACGCGCTCGGCCGAACCATGGGTGTCGATGAACTCGCCGATCCGTCGCTGAAGCTGGACGTCCTGGTATGGCGGCTCTTCAATGAGGAAGATGAGATCCGTCTCCTCCCGGAAACGGCGATGGTGCGCGGGTGCCGTTGCTCGCCTGACTATATCGCCTCGGTCCTGGCCAAATTTCCCGCGGAGGAGCAACGCTCGATGGCCGACGAGGACGGGATGATCGTGGTGGACTGTGCATTCTGCGCGCGGAAGTTTCCGGTTCCCGTCACCGATCATTACGTTTCCTGAACGTTATTGAAATTCGGAGGCTTCCCCCCCAAATTGGGGCGCGGGTCGCTGGCTCGATGCCTCAAGGCACGTGTGGCGAGCGGGGTGGGTATGAATGTTTCTCGAACGATTGCACGACGCACGCTCGCCGGGCTGCTGCTGGCTGCCGGCCTCGGTAGTGCGGCGCCGGCGCGTGCACCCCAACTCGCCGCGCTGGCACAGATCGAGGCCGGCCAGTGGCAGTTGAGGGAAACAGGCTCCGCCGCCCCCGCTCGATCGATTTGCGTGGCGGATCCGGTCGCGCTGCTGCAACTCGGCCATCCGGGCGCGCAATGCTCGCGTTTCGTCATCGCTGATACGCCTGACAGCGCCACGGTGCACTATACCTGCCCGGGCGCGGGCCATGGCCGCACGACGATTTCGGTAGAGACGCCGCGACTGTTCCATCTGCAGACGCAGGGGGTGGCGGCGGCCGGACCCTTCGATATGGACTATGAGGGACGCCGGGTCGGCGTGTGTGCGGGCAAGACCGTCGCCACGCATTAAGACGACATTTACGCTCTCGATGCTATGCGGATCACCGTGTCGTTCGTGGGCACGGTTTCTCCCTATTTGCTCCTGAGGAGCACCACTGGGTCGCTTTCGGGCGGCCCATTTTTTGTGCCGGCCCTGCGCGGGATTGCGAAGCTTCGGCCGAGCCCTTAGGTCTTGCCCATCATGACAACCGAAACGACCCTAGCGGTCGCCCTCGTCTCGGGCGGTCTGGATTCGATGGTGGCAGCGGCCCGGGCGCGCGAGGACGGGCACCGGCTGCTTGCCCTGTCGGTCGATTACAACCAGCGCCACCGCCTCGAACTGGCGGCGGCCCGCCGCATCGCGACCATGCTCCACGCGGAACGCCATGTCGTCCTGCCGCTCGACCTTTCCGAGTTCGGCGGCTCGGCGCTCACGGCCGATATCGCTGTGCCCAAGACGGGCGTTGGGGAGGGGATTCCGGTCACCTACGTGCCCGCGCGCAACACGATCTTCCTCAGCCTCGCGCTGGGCTGGGCCGAGGCGGCGGGCGCACGCGACCTGTATATCGGCGTCAACGCGCTCGACTATTCGGGTTATCCCGATTGCCGGCCCGAGTTCATCGCCGAGTTCGAGAAGCTCGCCGAAGTCGCCACCAAGGCCGGTGTCGAGGGTCAGCCCTTCCGGATCCATGCACCGCTCCAGCACATGACCAAGGCGGATATCGTGCGCGAGGCGGCGCGCCTCGGGCTGGATGCCGGCGTGAGCTGGTCCTGCTATGATCCGGCGCCCGGCGGGCTTCATTGCGGCCTGTGCGACAGTTGTCGGCTGCGCGCCAAGGGGTTCGAGGAAGCGGGCCTGCCCGATCCGACGCGCTACGCCGAGCCGGGCTGAGCATCCGATGAGCTATGCGGTCAAGGAGATGTTCCTCACCCTGCAGGGCGAGGGCGTGAATGCCGGGCGCCGCGCGGTGTTCTTACGCTTCGCCGGGTGCAACCTCTGGTCGGGGCGGGAGCAGGATCGCGCGACCGCGACCTGCCGCTTCTGCGATACCCAGTTCGTCGGAACCGACGGGATGGGTGGCGGCAAGTTTGCCGATGCCACCGCATTGGTGGCGGCTGTCTCAGACCATTGGGGCGAGGGGCTGGCGGAGCGCTTCGTCGTGCTCACGGGCGGCGAGCCGATGCTGCAGGTGGACGATGCGCTTGTCGACACGCTCCACGCGGCCGGCTTCACGATCGCCATCGAGACAAATGGCACGATCGCGGCACATCCGGGGATCGACTGGATCTGCGTCAGCCCGAAAGCCGGGAGCGAGGTCGTGCAGCGATCGGGCGACGAACTGAAGCTGGTCTGGCCTCAGCCGGGGAGCGACGTCGCGGCAATCGAGACCTGGGATTTCACCCATTTCCTCGTCCAGCCGATGGACGATGCCGCCCGGTCCGACAACGAGGCGGCCGCGATCGACTTCGTCCTCGCACGGCCGCGATGGCGCCTGACGCTGCAGGCGCACAAGACATTGGGACTACGCTAGATCAGGATACCGGGCTGAGCTGGAAGGCACCGCACTTCTTGGCGTTCCAATAGCCCTTCTTGTCCCAGCAGGCATCGTCGAGCCGCGGGAGCATGCCGGCCTGGCGTGCGAACAGGATGCCGCGCGGATAGCGTTGCTCGCCGTTCGGAACCAGGCTGTTGCGCAATTCGCGGGTGCGATCCTCCGCGATCTTGTAGAAGGACCCGCGCGGGACGAAGATCGCATCGTGGGCGATTCCGGCCGCCGTCTGGCAGAAGCCATATTGCGCGGCGACGGTGGTAAAGCTCGAATAGGTGCGCGTGCCGAACTGGTCGAGTGCCATCTGGCCGCCCTTCGCCGTCTTGTTGGTGCGCACAAAATATTTGGTCAGCGTGTCGTAGGATTTCTTCAGCTCGTCTGCGTGGTTGAGCAGCACGACGTTGTAATTGGCCTGGGTGAGCAACGTGGGCTCGAACTGGCATTGCAGCGCAGCCACGTTCAGCGCGGCGCGCATGTTCCAGACCAGCGCCGCCCGCTGTTCCGTCTCGGTGGCCTCGGGCAGTACTTGGCCGACACCCGCATCGCTGCCGCGGACCGGCGTGCCCTTCATGTCGGGCTGCGCAAGGAAGAACTGGGCAGACGCCGGCGTGGCGGAAAGCGTGCCCAGAGCGGCGGCGAGCACCAGAAGCGTACGCGACATGAACTTTAACCCTCTTCAACCTGCGGGCAGGATTACGGCTTTTCGATTCGCAACCCAAGCCTTTTCGTTCGATTGCGGCGCGCGTTGAATCAATCCCGCCGCCAACCGGAATGAAAAAGGCCGCCCGGTTTCCCGGACGGCCCTTCGAGTAATCGACCCTAACGGGTGATTACATAGCGTTCGTGGTCGTGGTGTTGGTCGTCACGGTCTCGTTCGCCATGGCGCCATTGTCCATCGTCGTGCTGTCGACGGTGGTCATGTTGTCCGAGATCGTGGCATCGTTGCCCATATCGGTGATGGTCGTGTCGTTGGTGACGGTCGTCTCGGTCTTCGGACCGCAAGCCGAAACCATCAGCGCCGCGCCGGCGATCATCGAACCGGTAACGACCTTGGAAATGAATGCACGCATTGGAAAGCTCCCTAGATAGTGGATTTGGATGGCCTCGAGACCCTTAATACCCAAACCGTGGTAGACATTAGTCCGATATCGAGCGCCCCTCAAGCCTCGTTTTGCCCGGGGCCTGAAAGAGTTGCGAGGAACGCGGGAAAGGTACGGGCAAGGGCCGCGTCGAATGTGGCGAAATCCGCCGGTTTGCCGAGGGCCGCGGCGCTGGTGACGGCGTACTCGGCAAGGCCGCAGGGAACGATCCCGCCGAAGTGCGACAGATCGGGCGCCAGGTTCACCGAGAAGCCGTGCAACGTGATCCACCGCCGGACGCGTACCCCGATCGCACCGATCTTCGCCTCGCTCGACACGCCGCCGGGGCCAGGCACCAGGGTCCAGATGCCGACCCGCCCGGGCGCGCGAAACGCCGCGATCCCGATCTCGGCCAGCGCGGCGATCAGCCAGCCCTCCAGGCTGTGCACGAAATGCCGCACGTCGCGCCCGCGCCGGTTGAGGTCGAGCACGAGATAGCCGATCCGTTGGCCCGGGCCGTGATAGGTATAGCGACCGCCGCGGCCGGTCTGAATGACCGGAAAGCGCGGATCGAGCAGTTCCGCCGGATCAGCGCTGGTGCCACCGGTATAGACCGGCGGGTGCTCGAGCAGCCAGACGAGCTCGGGCGCCGCGCCGGCGGCCACCGCAGCGGCGCGGGCCTCCATGGTCGCCAGCGCTTCGGCATAGGGAAGCTGCGCCGGCTCGATGCGCCAGTCGACCTCGTTCGCGAATGCAGTCATGGACGCCGATTGCGCCAGTCGGCGGCGCTGCGCAAGCATTGGCAAGCGATGAAAAGCTGCGCTAACAGGCGGGCGGCGCGATCGCGCCCGGGAGGTCGAGGAACACAATGATCAGCATGGGAACGGTCTGGGATCGCACGACCGAATTCTTGAGCGACAATATCGCTGCGGTCCTCCCGATCGCGCTGCTGGCGATCTTCCTGCCGAGCGCGATCTCGCAGAGCCTGGCGCCGCTTTCCAAGGGCGCGGGATCGGGCGCGGTCCTGATCCAGATCGTCTCGCTCGGCCTGTCGATCGTCTCCCTGTGGGGGCAGCTCTCGATCAGCGCGCTCGCGCTGGATCCGATCGCGGGCCGCTCCGCCGCGACCGCGCATGCCGCGCGGCGGCTGCCGGCGGTGATCGGCCTCTCGATCATCATACTCGTCGGGGTGATGCTGCTGCTGCTGCCGTTCGTGGTGGTGCTGGTTTCAGCGGGATATGATTTCCAGACGGCGATGAACGGCGGGAATGCGGAAGTCCCGGCGGGCGTCGGCGGCTTTCTCGGGATCTATTCGCTGCTGTTCCTCTGCATCATGCTGTGGCTCGGCAGCCGCCTCGCGCTGATCTCCCCGATCGTGCTGATGGAGGGGCGCTGGCTCGGCGCGTTCGCCCGCTCGTTCAAGCTGACGCGGCGGATCATGTGGAAGATGATCGGCGTGATCATCCTCTACGCGATCATCTGGTTCGTCTCCTTCCTCGCGGCGAAGCTCGTCTTCGGCGCCGTATTCGCGATGATCGCGGGCGGGGAGGGGCCGGTGACGATCGGTTCGGTGCTGGCGTCGATCCTGGTGAGCTTCGTGCTCGTCCTGTTCAGCGTCTTCGCCTCGGCCTTCATCGCCAAGCTGTATCTGGCCGTGCGCGACGCGCGCGAGGCGATCGTCGACTCGCTATGACCCTCAATGGTGCCAGCGTCCTGCGCGACGTCTGGCGGATGTGGAAGCAGGACCGGCAGCTCCTGCTCGGTGTCGCCGGCCTGCTCCTGTTCGTTCCGCAATTCGGCTCGCTGCTGTTCATGCAGCCCCAGCCGGTCTTCCCGGGCTTCGAGGCCGACGAGGCCAAGCTGCAGGCCTATGTGCAGGCCAGCCGGGCATGGACGATGAGCTACGGCGTGGGCATGCTCGCCGCCGCCATCATCGTGCTGCTCGGCACGTTGACGCTGCTCTTGCTCTATCTCGACCGGCGCCGCCCGGACGTGAAGGGTGCGCTGCTCGCGGCGCTGCCGGTATTGCCGCGCTACCTGCTCGCGTTCCTGCTTGTCTCGATCCCGCTCGCGCTGGCCCTGCAGATAGTGCCGCTGCTGATCCTGCCCGCGCTCTATCTCGAGGGTCGGCTGCTGCTTGCGATCCCGGCCCTGGTGGCCGAACGGCCGCTGTCCGTGGTGGGGGCGCTCAGGCGCAGCTGGGCGCTGACCCGCGGCAACGGGCTGGTGCTCGCCGGCATGGCGTGCATCACCTTTTTCGCGGGCCCGATCATGGCGCTGCCCTTCTCGGTGCTCGGCAGTACGCTCAATGGCGCGCCGCTGGCGAATCCGGTCGTCGCGGCGATCCTCGATGCGGGCGCCGCGGCGGGCCTGACCGTGGGGGCGCTGGCGGGGGCGCTGATCCAGGTGCTGCTCTATCGCCGGCTGGCTCAGCCGATCCGCGGAATCTGAGGCGCCGTCTCGGGCGGCAGGAGGCCGATCCCGCGCGGATCGGGGAAGGTCTCGACCGTCCGGGCGATCGCGGTGAAGCCCGAGGCGCGGTAGAAGCCGAGCGCCGAAGGATGATCGAGCGTGCAGGTATGGACCCAGACCCGCTCGATTCCCCTGATCCAGGCGCGCGCCAGCGCTTCCGCCATCAGCCAGCGGCCATGGCCCTGGCCGGCGAGTTCCGGCACGAGGCCGAAATAGGAAAGCTCGCATTCAGCCGGCCGGCGAAAATCCAGCTCGAGCATCCCGACCTCCACGCCAGCCGGATCGACCACCGCGAAGATCGCGATACCGGCGTCATGGATGATGTGAATCAGCGATGTCTCGTCCATCGCCAGGCGCGAGAACCACAACCAGGGCGCGCCGACTCGCCGGAACAGCGCGCGATATTTCTCCGGCGCGGGGCGATCCCAGGCGACCAGCCGGAGCCGCGAGGCCGGTATCGGGCGGAGCGGCGGCCGGCGCCGCATCTCCAGCGTGGTGACGACCGTCGCGACCTCGCCGGGCGGGACGGCCGTCAGTCCCATGTCGCGACCGGCGGCAGGCTCATCAGGATCGCATCGATATTGCCCCCGGTCTTCAGCCCGAAGAGCGTGCCGCGGTCATAGACGAGGTTGAATTCGGCATAGCGCCCGCGCCAGGCGCGCTGGGCAGCGAGATCCGCCAGCGTGAACGCATCGTCCATGCGCCGCCGCACGATTCGCGGGAAGGCCGCGAGGAAGGTGCGCCCGACGTCCTGGGTGAAGGCGAAGTTCGCCGCGAAATCGCCCTCGAGATGATCGTAGAAGATCCCGCCGACACCGCGATGGACCTGGCGGTGGGGGATGTAGAAATAATCGTCCGCCCATTGCTTGAAGCGCGGATAATGCGCCGGATCATGCGCGTCGCACGCTGCCTTCAGCGCGGCATGGAAATCGTCCGTGTCCTGCGCGACGGGCAGGGGCGGATTGAGGTCGGCGCCGCCGCCGAACCAGCGCTTCGTCGTCACGAGGAAGCGCGTGTTCATGTGGACGGCGGGAACATGCGGATTCGCCATGTGCGCGACGAGGCTGATGCCGGTCGCGAAAAAGCGGGGATCGGCATCGGCGCCGTGGATCGACTTGGCGAAATCGCCTTCGAAGGTGCCGCCGACGGTCGAGACGTTGACGCCGACCTTCTCGAAGACCTTGCCCTTCATGACGCCGCGTACGCCGCCGCCGCCCGGCGCACCGGACGGATCGGTGCGGTCCCAGGCGAGATAGTCGAAGCGCGCGTCCGATCCGGCCTCGCGCTCGATCGCCTCGAATTCAGCGCAGATCAGGTCGCGCAGCTGCTCGAACCAGGCGCGGGCCGTCTTCTGTTCGTCGTCCATGTCGATCACTCGGGGAATCCTCCGGTCTGCCGTAGCGCTTCGCCGAGCGCGATGCCCGCCGCGACCGCGACATTCAAGGATCGCATGCCGGGTACCAGCGGGATTCGCACCGCGAGCCCGGCGCGGCCATGGACCATGGCCGGGGCGCCGCGGCTTTCGCTGCCGAGCAGCAGGACATCGTCCGGCCGGAACGCGGCGCGATCGAGGCGCGTGCCGCCCTGAGTCGTCAGCAGCACCAGCCGGCCGGCGAGCTGGCGCTCGAAGGCCGACCAGTCGACGTGCCGAGTCACGGCCACCGCACCGGCATAATCCATCCCCGCGCGGGAGAGCGCGCGATCGGACCAGGCGAATCCCATCGGCTCGATCAGGTCGACGCCGATCCCGAAACAGGCGGCAAGTCGCAGGATCGTGCCGACATTTCCGGCGATATCGGGTTCGAAAAGGGCCACGCGCATGGTGTTCGCATAGGCCTTTGCGCGTCGCCGTAACAACAGGGCTAAAATGCTGTTGGCAAAGCGTGCCCCCCGCGTCTATCAGGCCGCCAGCCTCCGTGGGGACGGAGGATCGGCGGGCGTGCGCGGACCTTTCGCAACGCGCTTCACCGAACGTCGCCGCGACACGAAGTGCAAGGGCAAGTGAATGGCAATTGTCGATACCGCCGTACCGCCTGGGGAAGACCCGGCACCGTTTCATGAGGACGTGGCAGATCCGCGTCGTCGCGATTTCATCAATATCGCGGCGGTCGCCTGGATCGGCGTCGGCGGGGCGGTAACCGTGCTGCCGCTCATCAACCAGATGAACCCGTCGGCCGATGTGCTCGCTGAATCGACCACCGAGGTCGATCTCTCGGCGATCGCGCCCGGCCAGGCGGTGAAGACCAAGTTTCGCGGTCAGCCGCTGTTCGTGCGCAACCTGACGCCGAAGGAAATCGCCGAGGCCGAAGCCGTGTCGCTCAGCGATCTGCGCGACCCGCAGACGCTCGAGCAGCGCACCAAGGAAGGCCACAAGAACTGGCTGATCACGCTCGGCGTGTGCACCCATCTCGGCTGCGTGCCGCTGGGCGCGGGCGAGGGCGAGAATCGCGGCCCCTTCGGCGGCTATTTCTGCCCGTGCCACGGTTCGGCCTACGATACCGCCGCGCGGATCCGCAAAGGCCCGGCCCCGAAGAATCTGGCGGTGCCCGAGTATAAATTCAATTCTGCCACCACCGTAACGGTCGGTTGAGGTAACGCATCATGAGCTTTCCCTGGGCCAAGCATTATCAACCCTCCAATCCGCTGATGAAGTGGGTGGACGAACGGCTGCCGGTTCCGCGCCTCGTCTATAACGCGGTGGGCGCGGGCTATCCCGTGCCGCGCAACCTCAACTATTTCTGGAACTTCGGCGTTCTCGCCGGTGCCGCGCTCGGCATCCAGATCATCACCGGCATCGTCCTCGCCATGCATTATGCGGCGAACGGGGCGATCGCCTTCGACTCGGTCGAGCATATCATGCGCGACGTGAACGGCGGCTGGTTCCTGCGCTATGCGCATGCGACCGGCGCCTCGATGTTCTTCATCGTCGTCTATATCCACATCTTCCGCGGGCTCTTCTACGGATCGTACAAGGCGCCGCGCGAGATGGTGTGGCTGCTCGGCGTGGTCATCTTCCTCCTGATGATGGCGACCGCCTTCATGGGCTATGTGCTTCCCTGGGGACAGATGAGCTTCTGGGGGGCGCAGGTGATCACCGGCTTCTTCTCGGCGATCCCGGGCGTCGGCGAGACGATCCGCGTGTGGCTGCTCGGCGGCTATGCACCGGGCGATGCCGCGCTGAACCGCTTCTTCTCGTTGCATTATCTCCTCCCGTTCGTGATCGCGGCCGTGATCATCCTGCACATCTGGGCGCTGCACATCCCGGGATCGAGCAACCCGACCGGCGTGGAAGTGAAGGGCGAGCAGGATACGGTGCCGTTCCATCCCTATTACACCGCCAAGGACGGCGTCGGGCTGGGCGTGTTCCTGCTGATCTTCGCCCTGATCCTGTTCTTCGCGCCGAACGCGTTGGGCCATCCGGACAATTATATCCCGGCCAACTCGCTCTCGACGCCTGCCCATATCGTGCCCGAATGGTATTTCTGGCCCTTCTACGCGATCCTTCGCGCCTTCACCTCGGACTTCATCCTCCCGGCGAAGCTGTGGGGCGTGCTCGCGATGTTCGGCTCGATCCTGCTGCTGTTCTTCCTGCCATGGCTGGACAGCTCGCCGATCCGCTCGGCCAATTATCGCCCGGTCTACCGCACCTTCTTCTGGGTGCTGGTCGTCGACATCGCGATCCTCGGCTGGTGCGGCGGTTCGCCGGCGACGCCGACCTATGTGATCCTCAGCCAGATCTGCGCAGCCTATTATTTCGCGCATTTCCTGATCATCGTGCCGATCATCTCGCGGGCAGAGCGCCCCCGGCCGCTGCCCAACTCGATCACCGAGGCAGTGCTGGCGAAGCATGGCGGCACCTCTCCCGCGCTCGCGGCCGAATAAGGGGCAACAGGTACAATGGTCCGCTTCATTTCATCGGCCGTCGGCGCGGCTTTCGTCTTCGTCCTCGCGATCGCGCTGTTCGGCAGCATCAAGAGCCAGATCACCGATCCGGTTCAGCCGACCGCGGTCGACGAGTTCCACCTCGCCCCGAAGGAAGTCGAACTGGCTTCGAACGGGGTGTTCGGAAAGTTCGACAAGCGCGAGCTGCAGCGTGGGCTGCAAGTCTACAAGGAAGTCTGCTCGAACTGCCATTCGCTCAGCCTCATCGCGTTCCGCGACCTGAAGGCGCTTGGCTATAACGACGCCCAGGTGAAGAAGTTCGCCGCCGACTGGGGCACCAAGCAGCCGACCTTCGACGAGAAGTCGGGCGATCGCGGCGAGCGGCCGAACGTGCCGTCGGACCATTTCCCCAAGGTCTATTACCCGGGCACGGGCAATCCGCCCGACCTGTCGCTGATCACCAAGGCGCGGCATGAGGGCCCGGCCTATGTGTATTCGCTGCTGACCGGCTACACGACCGAACCGGCCGCGCTGCTCAAGAAGTTCCCGGATTCGAAGACGCCCGACGGGCTGTTCTACAATCCGTATTTCGCGAACCTCAACATCGCGATGCCGCCGCCGCTGACCAGCGAAGGCCAGGTGACCTATCTCGACGGCACCAAGCCGACGGTCGAGCAGATGGCGAAGGACGTCTCCGCCTTCCTCACCTGGACTGCCGAGCCGAATCTCGAGGCACGCCACACCGCCGGGTTCGCGGTCTCGATCTTCCTGCTGATCTTCTGCTTCCTTGCCTGGGGAGCGTATCAGAATGTTTGGCGCGACAAGCAGCATTGATGCCCCGGCGCCCGGCGCCAATGAGGACCTGAAGGCACTGATCCGGACGATCCCCGACTTTCCGAAGCCGGGGATCATGTTCCGCGATATCACCACGCTGTTGCTCGACGCGGAGGGGTTTGCCCAATGCGTCGCGCGGATGGCGGCCTCGGTGAACGGCAGGATCGATCTCGTGGCCGGGATCGAGGCCCGCGGTTTCCTGTTCGCGGCGGCGCTGGCGGCACCGCTCAAGGCCGGCGTGCTGCTGATCCGCAAGGACGGCAAGCTGCCCGGCGCGACCATCGCCGAAGACTATGCGCTTGAATATGGCACCGACCGGATCGCGATGCATGAGGATGCCTGCGCGCCGGGCGCCAACGTATTGCTGGTCGACGACCTGATCGCGACCGGGGGCACGGCGCGGGCCGCGGTGCGGCTGTTGCGCAAGGCGGGCGCGATCGTGACTCAGGCGCAGTTCGTGGTCGACCTGCCGGAACTGGGCGGCGCGGATGCGCTGCGCGAGGACGGGATCGCGGTCGCGGCGCTGGTGGCGTTTGAAGGGCATTGAGCCGGTGGCCCCATTGGGGTCTTCCGTCTTCTCGCGACGCTCGGCGCTGACCCGGCGCGCATTTCCCCATCGTTCGGGCCGGCGACGGCGCAGCCAGGCGAGGGCGGCGCCGACGTCCGGCAGCGGCCGGACAGGCAGCCAGAGCCGGATCGGTTCTTCAGCCCCGGCCGGCGTGACGATCTTTTCCACCCGATACCCGAGGCCAATGGCGCGCTGATACAGCGAGCGCTCGACGCGATCGTCGGCCGCGGCCATGCCCCGGGCCATGGCAATGGCGAAGTCGCGATGGTCGCGCCGCCAATGGTCGATCGTCTCCGGCGTCACCTCGAAGAAGTCGGCGAGATCGGCCAGGTCCAGCCCATGGCCGCAGAGCTTGCGGGCCTGGCGGGCATAGTCGGGCTTGTAGCGGTCCGCAGGAGGCGTGGCGGCGGCGGGCGATCCGGCGCCATGATCCGGCGGGGGCGCGGCCGAGTCGCCGGGTGCGGGCGGGGTGGTCGCTGCGCCGGTCGCGGATGGGCCGGCGGGCGCGGATTTTCCCTGTTCTCGCGCATTAACAGGGAAATTTTCTTTTTTCTCGGCGCGGCGGGGCGATATTTGTGCCGAATCCCGACGGAATTCCAAAGGGTTGTGAGCCAATTCCCTGATACGGGGAAACAGGGAAATCTGCCGCGCGGAACAGGGAATCGTGCGCCAGGCTGGCCGGGCTTGATTCAACCGGCTGGCGAGATCGGCTTTCTGGGCGACGGGACAATCCATAGCCGGAGCCATGACATGACCATGTACAGCATTGAATCGACCCGCGACGCCCAGCAGCCCGAGGAGGCGAGGGGGGACAGCCCGGCAGCGCGCGCCGACCGGGGCTATGGCAAGCCGCCGGTCGGCCACCGTTTTCGCAAGGGCCATTCGGGCAACCCCGCGGGCCGGCCGCGACGCCATGGAACCGGCGCGCCGGGCGACCGCCTGACCGGGGCCGACGAGCCGACCCGGTCGATGATCCTGGAAGAGGCATATCGGATCGTGCGCGTGCGGGACGGCGACGACGAGATCGCGCTGCCGACGCACCGGGCGGTGTTCCGGTCGATGGCGGCGGCGGCGATGGCCGGCAACCAGACCGCGCAGCACCGCTGGACCCAGTTGGTGCAGGCAGCGGAGGCACAGCAGAAGCGCGCGCAGATCGCGCTCTACAATGTGCTGGAGCGCAACGAGCGCGAGATGGACTGGGACGAGAATGAGGGGCGGATGACCGTGCGCGCCTCCTATGACGACGACGTGATCGTCGATTCGCGGACCGGGACGGTGGTGGTGCGGGACCTGGCGGGCGAGGGCGCCTCCGAGACCGAGTGAGTCTACGTATCCCCTTGCGCGCCGGCGCGGGGCTAGCGCTGCGGTGCTGGACGGGGTCGGCGTGCATCGGGTTGCGCCGCGAAGCGGGGGCGGGCGGCCGTCATTGCGGGCCGGCAAGAGGATGAAGCAACGCCATGAACGATATCGCCCCGGCCGGTATTCCGCGATTTCTCGCCCGGCCCACCCGCTTCCTGTTCTTCACCGGCAAGGGTGGCGTGGGCAAGACCTCGATCGCCTGTGCGACGGCGCTGTCGCTTGCCGATAGCGGTCGGTCGGTCCTGCTGGTCAGCACTGATCCGGCCTCGAATCTCGGCGAGATCCTGAACGTGCCGCTGTCCAACCTTCCCGTCGCGGTGCCGGGCGCGAACGGGCTCGACGTGCTGAATATCGATCCGACCGTCGCCGCTGAGGCCTATCGCACGCGTGTCCTCGCCCAGATGGAGGCAGGCGCGAGCGCGCGCGAGCGGGACACGGTCCGCGAACAGCTGTCGGGCTCGTGCACCACCGAGATCGCTGCGTTCGACGCATTCGTCGAGCGTCTCGCCGATGATCGCGGCTCTTATGACCATATCGTCTTCGACACCGCGCCGACGGGGCATACGTTGCGCCTCCTGAGCCTGCCCAAGGCATGGAGCGGCTTTCTGGCGGAGAACGACCAGGGCGCTTCATGCCTGGGGCCGCATTCGGGCCTCAAGACGCAGGAAGGGCGCTTCCGCAAGGCGATGGAGGCGCTGTGCGATCCCCTGGCGACGACCGTGATCCTCGTGACTCGCCCCGAGCGCGGCGCGATCGGCGAGGCGGCGCGGACGTCCGCCGAGCTCCGCCTGCTCGGCCTCGGCAACCAGCATCTCGTCGTGAACGGCGTCTTTCGCGCGAGCGATCCGCGCGATGCGACGGCGGCATCGCTGGAAGATCAGGGGCGGCAAGCGCTGGCCGATCTGCCGGCCGCGCTCAAGATGCTCGGGCGCGACGACATTCCGCTGCGGCCGTTCGAGATGATGGGGCTGGACGCGCTGCGTTCGCTGCTGGGCCCCGGTCCCTTGTCGCGGGCCCGTGACGGAACTGCGGAGACCCTGTCGTCGGTCGGCGACCTTCCCGGCCTCGACCGGCTGATCGACCTCCTGGCGGCGGACGGAAAGGGCCTCATCATGGTCATGGGGAAAGGCGGCGTCGGGAAGACCAGCATTGCGGCAGCCATCGCGCTGGGGCTGGTCGAGCGCGGCCATGGCGTCCATCTCAGCACCACCGATCCGGCGGCGCATCTGGCGATGACGGTGGCCGGCGACGTCCCCGGCCTTCGCGTCGACCGGATCGACCCCAAGGTGGAAACCGAGCGCTACATCGCCAAGATCATGGCGCAGCGCGGCGGCGGCCTGGACGCCCAGGGACAGGAGCTGCTGCGCGAGGACCTGGCCTCGCCCTGCACGGAAGAGGTCGCCGTCTTCCACGCCTTTTCCCATCTCGTCGGCGAAGCGCGCAGTGCGTTCGTCGTGCTGGACACGGCACCGACCGGCCACAGCCTTTTGCTGATGGACGCCACCGGCGCCTATCACCGCCAGATGACACGGCAATCCGCCCTGCAGGACCTTCCCGGCCGCATCACCACGCCGCTGATGCGGCTGCAGGACCCGGATTATACGCGCGTCCTGCTCGTCTCCCTCGCCGAGACCACCCCGATTTCGCAGGCGAGTGCGCTCCAGGACGACCTGCGGCGCGCGCAGATCGAACCCTATGCCTGGATCATCAACAAGAGCCTGCTGGCGGCTGGCTCGCGCGATCCGCTCCTGGCGCAGCGGCTCGCGGGAGAAAGACGGCAGATCGATCGCCTGCGCGGCCCGCTCGCGCGGAAGCTGTTCTTCGTGCCATGGCAAGCCACGCCGCCGGTCGGCGTGCCCGCGCTGCGGCAGCTCGCCCATGCCTGCGCTACCGGCGGCGACGGGGCCCCGGCGCCCCGCTAGCGGTCCGCCCCGTCGGCGAGCCGCGCGGCGACTTCTGCCGGATCGCGGCCGCGCGGCACTAGCCAATCGCCCGGCGTTCCCGCACAGGGCAGCGCGATGCGCCTTCGTGATTTTGCCCTGCTCGTCGCGATCTGCCTGACCTGGGGATTCAGCAATGTGCTGAGCAAGGTCGTGGTGGGGACGTGGCATGTGCCGCCGCTGTACTTCGCGGCGCTCCGTTTCGCGATCGTGTTCGCGGTGACGATCCCGTGGCTGCTGCCCGTGCCGCGCCCGGTCTGGCGGATCGTGCTGGTCGGCGTGCTGATGGGCGCCGGCAACTTCGCGCTGCTGTTCATCGGGTTGCAGACGGCGTCACCCTCGATGGCCGCGGTGGTGATCCAGGCGGGCGTTCCGATCACGACCCTGTTGTCGGTGGTGATCCTCGGCGAGCGTATCCACTGGCGGCGCGGCGCCGGGATCGCGCTCACGCTGGCGGGCGTCCTCCTTGTCGTGTGGCGCCCCGGGCTGGTGATCTCGCACGGGCTGCTGTTCGTGCTCGGGGCGGCTTTCGCCGGGTCGCTCGGCGCGATCATGATGAAGCAGATGGGCGCAGTCGCGCCGCTGCGCTTCCAGGCGTGGGTGGGGCTGACCGCCGTCGTGCCGCTCGGGATCGCGTCAGCGGTCTTCGAGGATCGTCAATGGCAGGCGTCGATCGCCGCGGGCTGGCCGTTCCTCGCCGCCATCCTGTTTTCCGCGCTGGTCGTCTCGGTCTGCGCGCATACCGCCTATTACTGGCTGATCGCGCGATACGAGGCCAATCTGCTGGCGCCGCTGACGCTGATGACGCCGCTTTCCACGATCGCGCTCGGCGTGGCGATCACCGGCGACCGGCTGGACGCGCGCATGATCCTGGGATCGGTGCTGGCGCTGGCCGGGGTGCTCGTCGTCGCGATGCGGCGGAGCGGGGCGCCGATCGTCGAGGCGCAGGAACACGCGTAGCGAAACGCGGCGCGGTGCCCCGCAGACCCTTGCGCTGCCGGAACAAAATCGATCAACAGGGGTAATGGCATGCGTGCGCATTCCCCTTGCTTTGGCCATCCTGATCACGGGGGCGCCCGCCGCCGCGCAGGTCGCGGACGGCGTGCCGGTGGCGATGAGCTTCGATGCGGCCGTGCAGACGCTGGACCGCACGTCGCCCGGATTGAGCGGCGCTGACCATGAGGTGCGCGCGAGCCAGGCGACGGCCGACGCGCTGAAGGCGCTGCGCCGCCCGGTGGTGAGCGCCTCGGCCAGCTTCATCGAATATCAGAAGACGCTGTCGATCGACCTTTCGGCGACGAAGAGCGAACTCGGCACCGCCACGACGGATTTTCTCGCCGGCCTGCCCGGCCAGTTCCCGGCCGGCTATCAGCAGATCGTCGCCGAGGTGACCCAGCGGATCGGCACGGCGCTGCCCGGCCTGCTCTCCGCCATTCCCGACTCGCTCCAGTTCCAGACGCGGGATTCGGCCTTTCGCCCGACGCTGACCGCGGCGATGCCGCTCTATACCGGCGGCGCGATCCCGGCGATCCAGGGCGGGGCGCAGGCGGCGGTCGGCATCGCGCGCGCGACCCAGGCCGAAGGGCTGAACGTCGCGCGGCTGAACCTGGTCCGTGCCTATTTCGGGCAGCAGGTGGCGGAGCAGCTCGCCGGATCGGCGCGGCAGACGCGCGACGGGCTCGACCGGCACTTCGCCGATGCGCGCAAGCTGGAGCAGCAGGGCATCCTCGCCCGGGCGAACGTGCTGCAGGTGCAGGTCGCGCGGGACGCGGCGCAGCGCGCGTTCGAGCGGGCCGATCTCGAATATGCCACCGCGCGCGACACGCTGGCACGGCTGCTCGAGGTCGAGACGGGGGTGCGGCCGACCACCGCGCTGTTCGTGAACGCAGCGCCCCTGCCGCCCGTCACGACCTTCCTCGCCACGATCGACGATCATCCGCGGGCGCGGGGCGCCGACGCGGCGCGAGGCGTGGCCTCGGCCGGGGTCGATCTCGCCCGGTCGCGCTACCGCCCGCAGGCCTTTGCGTTTGGCGAGTATAACGCGAACCGCAACGATGCGCTGCCGACCGAGCCCGACTGGATCGCCGGCGTCGCGGTGCGCTATACGCTGCTGTCCAATGTCGACCGGCGCCGGACGCTCGACGCAGCGCACGAACATGAGCGCGCCGCCGCCGATGCCGCGGCCGAGATCCGCAAGACGATCGCGGGCGAGACGGTCCGGGCCTATGACCTGGTCGAGATCGCGCGGCGCTCGTTTCTCTCGCTCGACAGCAGCATCGCCGCGGCGACGGAGAATCTGCGCGTGCAGGAAGTGTCGTTCCGCGAAGGCGAGGCGAGCTCGGCGGCGGTGATCGACGCGCAGGCGGCGCTCGCGACCGCGCGGACCCAGCGGATCGCCGCCGCCTATGAATATGATCTCGCGCTTGCCGGGCTGCTCGTCTCGAGCAACCAGCTCGACTCGTTCGGCGGCTATCTCCAACGCGCCGAGCACCGCCTGGCGCCCACCCCATGACCGACACCGATCCTCCGCCGCGCACGGCGCGGCTCCTGCTCTATACCGGCCTGCTGGTCGCCGCGATCGTCGTCGCGATCGGGCTGTGGCTGGCCAGCCGGCCTGCGCCCGTCCAGCTCGAGGGCATGGTCGACGCCGATGAGGTGAATGTCGCGACCAAGGCGCTGGCGCGGGTCGACCGGCTGCTCGCGGAGGAGGGCGACCGGGTGCGGCCGGGCCAGGTGCTGGCGCAGTTGCCCAGCCCGGAGATCGCCGGCGGGCAGGCGCAGGCCGCCGGGGCGCTGCAGAGCGCGCAGGCGGTGCAGTCCGAGACCTATGAGGGCGCGCGGGCCGAGGATATCGCGACGGTGAAATCGACCTGGCTGGCGGCCCAGGCCGCGGCGGACCTGGCGCAGGTGACGAGCCGGCGGCTGCAGAACCTCTATGCGCAGGGCGTGGTCGCGGCGCAGCGGCGCGACGAGGCCGTGGCGGCCCGCGACAGCAGCGCGCGCAACGCGGAGGCGGCGCGCCAGCAATATCTGAAGGCGCTCGCCGGCGCGCGGCCGCAGAACAAGGCCGTGGCGGACGCGCAGGTGCGCATCGCCCAGGCCGCGCTGACCACGGCGCAGGCGCTGGGCAGCGAGACGCGGCTGGTGTCGCCGATCGGCGGCGAGGTGTCGCGCAAGCTGGTCCAGCCGGGCGAGGTGGTGAGCCCGATCGTGCCGGCCTATCAGGTGATCGACATCGACCATCCCTGGGTCTCGGTGAACCTGCGCGAGGACCAGTATCGCGGGCTGGCGATGGGCAAGGTGCTGACCGGATCGATTCCGGCGCTGGGCACGACCGCTGCGTTCCAGGTGTCGCGGATCGCGCCGCAGGCCGATTTCGCGACATGGCGCGCGACGCGGCAGGCATCGGGCTACGACGTGCGCTCGTTCGAGATCAGGCTGCGGCCGGTGCGGCCGATCCCGGCGCTGCGCCCGGGCATGAGCGTGTTGTTCGACTGGCCGCAATGAGCGCCTTCCGGCGGGCCCTGTCGGCCGAGCTGCGGCATTTGCGGCACGATCGCTGGGACCTCGCGATGCTGACGCTGATGCCCGCGATCCTGTTGTTCGTGATGGCGGCGATGCTGTCCGGCGGGGTGGCGCGCGACCTGCCGATCGCCGTGGTCGACGAGGACGGCAGCAGCGCGAGCCGCGCGATCATCCGCGCGGTGGATGCATCGCCCGCCGTGCGGGTGCAGGGCACCAGCAGCGACATGGCTCAGGCGATGCAGCGCATCCGCCGCGAACAGGCCTGGGCGATCCTGCAGATTCCGCGCGGCGTCGGCGCGGGCCTGGCGCGCGGGCAGACGCCGGCGATCCGGATCCTCTACCAGGCGGGCTTCCTGTCGACCGGCACGCAGGCGCTGCGCGGCATCGGGGATGCGATCACCGCCGCGACCGCGGGCCTGCTCGGCGGGCAGCTGTCGGGCCATGGCCTGCCGCCGATCCGCACCACGCCGCTGACGGTGCAGGCGACCGCGCTCTACAATGCGGCGACGAGCTTCGAATGGTATCTGACTGCGCTGGTCGATCCCGCGGTGCTGCACCTGCTGACGGCCTGCGTCACGGTGATGGCGGTCGGGCGCGAACTGCGCAGCAAGTCGCTGGCGGCCTGGGCGCGGGCGAGCGGCGGCGTCGTGCCGGCCCTGGCGGGCAAGCTGCTGCCCTATGTCGCGGCGTGCTCGCTCTGGGGCATGGCGTGGCTGCTCTACCTGACGCTCGGGCGCGGCTGGCGCGTCGACGGGAGCATGGCGCTGATCGTGGCGGGCCAGTCGCTGTTCTACGCCGCGACCGCCTGCATCTCGACCCTGCTCGTCGCGATCACGCGCGAGACGGCCACCGGCCTGTCGGCCAGCGCGGTCTATGCCGGATCGGCGCTGGCCTTTTCCGGGGCGACGCTGCCGCTCGAAGGCGGCAGCCTGTTCGCCCGGGTCTGGAGCGCCATCTTGCCGCTGACCCATTATATCGCGCTCCAGATGGGGCAGTTCAGCGGGGCCTATGCCGCGGCCGCGCTGGCGCCGCTGGCATGCCTGGCTGCCTATGTCGTGATCGCGGGCGGCGGGGCGGCGCTGCTCATCGGCCGAAGCGCGCGGCGGGCGGCATGACCTTTCGGGTCGGCTTCGAACAGACCTGGCGGGTCGTGCTCACCTCGCGCACGCTGGTGAGCACGATGCTGCTCGCGGTGGTGCTCTACGCCTTCTATTATCCGGCGCCCTATGCGCACGAGACCGCGCAGCGCCTGCCGGTGGTGCTGGTCGACGAGGAGGACAGCGCGCTGACCCGCGAACTGGTTCGCGCCGTCGCGGCGACGCGCGCGGTGCGGATCGTCGAGCGCGTCGCGACGATGCATGAGGCGACCGACCGGCTGCGGCGCGGCGCGGCGGACGGGATCAACCTGCTGCCGCGCGGGCTTGCCCGGAGCCTGCTGACCGGCGCGCCGGGCGGCGGGATCGGGGTGTGGGTCAATGCCACCTATCTGCTGCGCGCGAGCGCGATCGGCGAGGGCGTGAGCGCGGCGATCGAGGGAGTCGCCGAGCGCCGGATCGGGCCGGCGGCGCGCGCCCTCGGCCTGCGCCGGCCGGTGCGGATCATCCGCGAGCCGCTGTTCAACCCCGGGGCGGGCTACAAGGACTATGTCTTTCCGGCGGTCGCGAGCGTGATCCTGCAGCAGACGCTGCTGTTCGGCGCGGCGACCTTCATGGCGGGCCGGCACGAGCGCGGCCATTGGCGCATGGGCCGGGCCGAGTTCGCCGGAGCCTGGGGGGCGATGACGCTGATCGGCGTGCTGGCCGCGCTGTTCTATTTCGGCCTGGTGTTCTGGATCCAGGACGTGCCGCGCGGCGGGAATATCCCCGCGCTGCTGGTGACGGTGCCGTTCTTCGCCGCGGCCGTCGCCGCGCTGGGATTGTGGCTCGGCAGCCTGTTCGATCAGGCGGCGCGCGCCGTGCAGGTGCTGGCACCGACCTCGGTGCCGCTGTTCTTCCTGACCGGCGCCGCCTGGCCGCTCGACCAGATGCCGTGGTGGCTCGCTGCGGTGTCGCACCTCGCGCCGTCGACGCTCGGGGTGCATTTGTTCGTGCCGCTCAACGAAATGGGCGCGAGCCTCGGCGAGGTGGCCGGCAGCGCATCGGGACTGGTCGGGCTGGCGGCGCTCTATGGCGGCCTCGCCTTTTTCCGGCTGACGCGCCGCGGCGCGCCGGAAGAGCGCGGGCGCGGGGGTGTCCGCGCCGACGGATCGTGATCGCGCGGGCGCGGAATTTCCCTGTTCCGGTGAGGTAACAGGGAAATTCTTGTTTTTTTCGGGCTTCAGGTCCGGAATTGCCCGGAAATTCCGATTTGAAAAGAGCGAGATAGCGAGGATTTCCCTGTTCCCGAAGAACAGGGAAATCCTCGCTGGGTAACAGGGAATTGCTGTGCGGCGCGCGCCGAGGCCGGTGATCGCCCTTGCCGATGGCTGGAGGATGCATGGCCCGAGCGTCGCAGGCCCCGGCCGCCGGTTGAATCGACGCGCGCCGCGGCGGCGCGGCTCAGCCGGCGAGCGTCGCCATGTCGATGACGAAACGGTAGCGCACATCGGCGCGCTCCATCCGGTCGAACGCGTGGTTGATCTCGTCCATGCGGATCATCTCGCATTCGGGCAGGATGTTCATACGGGCGCAGAAATCGAGCATTTCCTGCGTCTCGGCGATCCCGCCGATCGGCGAGCCGGACAGCCGGCGACGGCCCATCAGCAGCGGGATGGTCGACTGTTCCTCGATCAGGCCGAGCTGGCCGACGATCACCAGCGTGGCATCATTGTCGAGCAGCTGGATGTAGGGCGAGACATCGTGCCGGACGGGGATGGTATCGATGATCAGGTCGAAGCTCGAGGCAGCCGCCGCCATCGCTTCTGCGTCAGTCGAGGCGAGCAGGCGATCGGCGCCCAGCGCGATCGCGTCGGCCTGCTTGTCGGTCGTGCGGCTCAGCACGGTGACATGCGCGCCGAGGCCGGCCGCCAGCTTGACCGCCATATGGCCGAGTCCACCCAGGCCGATCACACCGACGCGGCTGCCGGGCCCGACATTCCAGGTGCGCAGCGGCGACCAGGTGGTGATGCCGGCACAGAGCAGCGGCGCGGCGCGGGCGAGATCGAGTGCGGCGGGCACGCGCAGGACGAATTCCTCCCGCACCACGACATGACCCGAATAGCCGCCCTGGGTCGCTTCGCCGGTGATCCGGTCATGGCTGTTATAGGTGCCGGTGAAGCCGTGGCGGCAGAGTTGCTCCTCGCCCTTGTGGCATTGATCGCAGTGCAGGCAGCTGTCGACCATGCAGCCGACCGCCACCGCATCGCCCACCTTGTGGCGCGTGACCGTGTCGCCCACCGCCGTCACGCGGCCGACGATCTCGTGGCCGGGGACCAGCGGATATTCCGAGCCGCCCCAGTCGTTGCGCGCCTGATGCAGATCGGAGTGGCAGACGCCGCAATAGAGGATCTCGATCGCGACATCCTCGGGGCGCAGGTCGCGCCGTTCGAAGGCGAAGGGGGCGAGGGGAGTGTCCGCGGCGCGGGCGGCATAGCCGGTGGTTTTCATGTCATGCTTCCAATGGTGGTGGGAGTTGGGGATGCTGTGGCGGCCGTCGCGGGCAGGGGCTCATGCCGCTGAAGTGGCCTGATATTGTTCGTCGCTCACCTGCTCCAGCCAGTCGACGGCCCGGCCGTCGAGGGATTCGGCGATGGCGATATGGGTCATGCCGGTGGTGGGGCTCGCGCCGTGCCAGTGGCGCTCGCCGGGCGCGATCCAGACCATATCGCCGGGACGGATCCGTTCGACCGGCTGTCCTTCCTTCTGGACCAGCCCGCTGCCGGCCGTGACGATCAGGGTCTGGCCGAGCGGATGGGTATGCCAGGCTGTGCGCGCGCCGGGCGCGAAGGTCACGGTGGCGCCGCCGACACGGGCGGGCGCGGCCGCCTGGAAGGGCATGTCGATCCGCACATTGCCCGTGAAATAGGTCGCCGGACCGGAGGCCGACGGCACTGTGCCGCACCGTGTGATGTCCATCGCTGCTCTCTTCCTGGGGCGGCCGGGGCGCGGGCGCGCGGGGCCGTTCAGGCTGGAATGTAGGGGTGCGGATCCAGTTGATTAGATGGTAGGATCGGCATGAGCCTATGAGGGACGTTCATCAATGCTGCGTGACAACCTGAACGACCTGCTGGCCTTCTCCGCGGTGGCGCGGGAGCGGAGCTTCACCAGGGCGGCGGCCAGGCTGGGCGTGTCGCAGTCAGCGCTGAGCCACAGCCTGCGGGTGCTGGAGGAGCGGCTCGGCGTTCGCCTGCTGACCCGGACCACGCGCAGCGTCGCGCCGACCGAGGCGGGCGAGCGACTGCTGGGCACGCTCGGGCCCGCGCTCGACGATATCGATACCGCCCTCGTCGCGCTGGGCGAGTTGCGCGATCGTCCGGCGGGCGCGCTGCGCATCACCGCCGCGGAGCATGCGGCGAGGACGATCCTCTGGCCCGCGGTCGAGAAGCTGCTGCCGGACTATCCCGACATCAGCGTCGAGCTCAGCATCGATTCGGGGCTCGCCGACATCGTGGCCGAGCGGTTCGATGCGGGCATCCGCCTCGGCGAGCAGATCGCCAAGGACATGATCGCCGTCCGGGTCGGGCCCGACCTGCGCATGGCCTGTGTCGGCGCGCCGTCCTATCTTGCGCGGCACGCGGCGCCCGTCGTGCCGCAGGACCTGGCGGGCCATCGCTGCATCAACCTGCGCTTCGCGACGCAGGGCGGGCTCTATGCCTGGGAGTTCGGCAAGGATGGCCGCGAGCTGAAGGTGCGCGTCGACGGGCAACTGACCTTCAACGATGCGTCCTTCATCGTCGATGCGGCGGTCGCGGGCTTCGGCCTGGCCTTCCTGCCCGAGGATTATGTGACGACGGCGCTCGCCGCCGGGCGGCTGGTGCGCGTCCTGGACGACTGGTGCCCGCCCTTTCCCGGCTACCACCTCTATTATCCGAGCCGGCGCCAGACCTCGCCCGCCTTCGCGCTGCTGCTCGACGCGCTGCGCTATCGCGGACCGGACGGCGCGCAGGGGTGGAACCGTGCCGCCCGTTCCGCCGTTGACGGGGGATAGAAGCGCCGCTGCCATCCGCGCCCCGGCGCCCCCGTCATGGGAGTTGCGTCATGTCCCCGATCAAGCTTTCCGTTGCCGGCCTCGCGCTCGTCGCCGGGCTCGGCCTGTCCGCCTGCAGCGACGGCTATGGCTATTCCGGCGTCTCGGTCGGCTATAACAGCGGCGGCTGGGACCCCTATTATGGCGGCTTCACCGCCGATCCCTATTGGGGCTGGTACGGCGACTATTATTATCCGGGCACCGGCTATTATGTCTATGACCGCGAGAACCGCCGGCACCGCTGGAACGATGCGCAGCGCGGCTATTGGCAGGGGCGCTCCCAGACCTGGCACAACGCACATCGCGACATGCGACCGATGTGGCGCGACTATGGCGTCAATCGTGACCATGGCGGTCGCCACCGCCGCTGATCAGGCGGTGCTCAGGCCTTCGGGCGGGTCTGCACCAGGCCGATCGAGGTGAAGGTCATCACCGGCACGTCGTCCTGGTTGAGCACCGTCATGCGGCTGCGGAAGCTGCCCATTTCCGGGCGGCTCTGCGACGGGCGCTTGTCGAGGATCTCCGTCTCGCAGCGCAGCACGTCGCCCGGATAGACCGGCTTGAGCCAGCGCAGTTCGTCCACGCCGGGCGAGCCGAGGCCTGCCTGTCGGTTTGCCTTCAGATTCTCCACGACCATCGCCATCGTCATGGCGCAGGTGTGCCACCCGCTGGCCGACAGGCGTCCGAAATGCGTCGCCGCGGCTGCCTCGTCGGAGAGGTGGAAGGGCTGGGGATCGAACTTGGACGCGAAGGCGACCACTTCCTCGCGCGTCACCTCGTAGCGGCCGAAGCTCGCTTTCGCGCCGACCTGGATATCCTCGAAATATTGCATGCCGACCAGTTTCGACAGGAAATCGCGTCTTGGCAAGGGCTAACCTGGTCTGGCGACCGGTAGGGCCGCATACCCGATGCTTGAAAAGGCAACAAAACGACGGGCGCAACGAGGCGTCATCTCCGTACCTCCTATAATGGCAGGAGTGGACGTGGAGATCTTGCGGTGCGACATTTGAAAATCGGCGGGCGCCTTACCCTGGTGAGCCTCGCGGCGCTGGGGGGATTGATCCTGGTGCTGGGCTTCTCGCTGTTCCGGCTCGACAGCGTGATGCGCGACGATATCGCTGACCGCACCCGCAAGACCGTGGAAACCGCCCGGGGCGTCATGGTCTATTACCAGCAGCTCGAAAGCGCGGGAAAGCTGTCGCGCGCCGATGCGCAGGGCGCCGCGCTGGGCGCGATCAAGGCGCTGCGATATGGCAGCAACGATTATTTCTGGGTGAACGACATGCAGCCGCGCGTGATCATGCACCCGTTCAAGCCCGAGCTGAACGGCACGGACGTGGGCGAGCTGGCGGATCCGGACGGCGTTCACCTCTACCGCAAGATGGTCGACGTCGTTCGCGCGCATGGCGAGGGGTTCGTCAGCTATCGCTGGCCCAAGCCCAACCATAGCGAGGCCCAGCCCAAGATTTCCTATGTGAAGGGCTTCGCGCCCTGGGGGTGGATCATCGGGTCGGGCGTCTATGTCGACGATGTGCGCGATGCGGTGATGGCCGCCGCGATTGCGCAGGGCCTGATCGTGTTCGCGATCATCCTCGTCGTCGGCGGCCTCAACTGGGCGATCAGCCGATCGATCGCACGGCCCATCGTCGCGCTGACCGCGCGGATGAGAGCCCTCGCCGCCGGCGACACGGCGGCCGGAATACCGGGAATCGAGCGGGGCGACGAACTCGGCGAAATGGCGGTGGCGCTGGGCGTCTTCCGGGACGCGGCGATCGCCAAGGCCGAGGTCGAGGCGGCCAAGGCGGAAGCGGACGCCGAGCAGGCCTTTGTGGTCGAAACGCTTTCCGACCGGCTGGCACGGGTCTCCGACGGCGACCTCACCGCCGAGATCGAGGTTGCGTTCCCCGCCTCCTATGTCGCGCTCAGGGGCAATTACAACGG
>CAISGR010000294.1 GCA_903884945.1 uncultured bacterium | reverse complement strand
CGCGCCCGCCAGCGGCCAAAGCGAGCGGCGCCTGATTTTCGTCGTCATTGACGGCGTGCGCTGGCAGGAGGTGTTCCGGGGGGCCGATCCGCGCATCGCCGGCGATCTTCGGCGCGACCGCGATCCGGCGCGCATCCGCCGGGCGTATCTGGCGGATGACCGGCCGGCTCAGGCGCTCACGCCCTTTCTGCACAGCCTGCCAGCCCAAGGCGGCGCGCTCACCGGCGATCGGGATCATGATACCTGCCTGCGCGTGGGCAATCGCTATTGGTTCTCCTATCCCGGCTATAACGAGATGCTCACCGGCAGGACGGACAGTTGGGCGAACACCAATGACGCGGTGCCGAATCCCGACATCAGTTTCCTGGAATGGGCGAACCGGCAGCCCGGCTATGCCGGCCGGGTGCGCGCCTATGCGACCTGGGACAATTTCCGCAACATCCTGAGCACCGGGCGCAGCGGCATTCCCGTCAACGCGCCCGCGCGACCGCTGCCTGCTTCCGGACCGGCCGATGGCGACGCGCGAACCCATGCCATGGCGCTACGGTCCGTAAACGAGGAAGATCCGGCCATCCTCTTTGTCGTCTATGGCGACAGCGATCATTTTGCCCATATCGGCCGCTACGAGGACTATCTCGACCAGATCCACCGGGTCGACGGCTATCTGCGCGATCTCTGGAGCGCCGCGCAGGCGAATCCGCGCTGGGCCGGCCGGACGACGCTGATCGTCACGACAGATCACGGCCGCGGCAGGGCCGATCTCGACAACGAGGCCTGGCGTCACCACGGCAGCGGTTTCGACGCGTCGCCCGATTACAAGCCGGAAGAGCTGGAGCCCGGATCGGACCAGACCTGGGCAGCCTATCTGGGCCCGCGTCCGGCCGTGGCCACTGCCAAGCCCAGCGCGACCCTGTGGCCATGCCCGACCAGCAGCCAATTGGCCGCGACCGCCCTTGATGCGCTCGGCATGGCCTGGCGCGATTTCAATCCGAGCATGAGTTCGCCCCTGTTCGCGCCTCCGGAGGGCGGAGATGGCGGCGGCAAATAGCGCGCCAAGAGCCGTAGGATCACGTGAGCGACCGCCATGTGCGTGCCGAAGCCGGTGAGAAAGGACTCCCGATAAGGGGGCAGGAGGCCGGCTCCGGATGACGCAATCTGTGCCTCGCCGGGCTGCTCGGGAATCCGGGGCGGACACGCCCGCCGCGCTGGCGCCGGTCGTCGAGGGGGCTAGCGCCGCCGGTGCGCGGCGCGCCAGGCCTTTACGGCGTCCATCGTGCCCGAGACATGCCCGGCCGGGCTCATCTGGGTGAGCGCGTAGATCACCTTGCCGTCCGGCGCGATGACATAGGAGGTGCGGTTGGTCATCGTCTTGCCCGCGCCGATATGCACGTCATAGCCGCTCACCGTCGCGGGCGAGGCGACGCCGACCGGGAAGGCCTCGCGGCATTCGACCTTGGAGAAATCGGCCAGCTTGTCGATCGGGTCGGCGGACAGGCCGATCAGCGTGGCGCCGTTCCTCTCGAATTCGGCTGCCGCCAGCGCGAATTCATGCGCCTCGATCGTGCAGCCCTTGGTGAAGGCGGCGGGGAAGAAATAGAGCACCACCGGCCCCTTGCGCAGCGCCGACTTCATCGCGAACCGGAACTGCTTGCCGCCCAGCGCGGCATCGGTGGTGAAGATCGGCGCCCGGGCGCCGACGGGCAGGGCGGCGGTGGCCGGCGCGGCGAGGGCAACGGCGGCGACAGCGGCGATCAGGGCGGCGAGATGCTTCATGCGGAAATCCCCAGGGAGAGAAGCGGCTTCATACCCCGCCGCGCCATGCCGCACCATAGCCACGAAAAAGGGCCGCCGCGCCGTGGCGCGACGACCCGGTCCGGACCCTGTCGCAGGGCCTATTTGGCGAGCGGCGCCGCCTCCGCCGCGTTGCGCGGGAGCCCGCCGAGCTGGCTCACCAGCTTGATATAGGCGTCGAGATAGGCGAGCACGATGATCTGGCCGATGGCCGAATCCTGGTAGCCGCCGCCGCCGGCACCGGCAAAGGCGCCGCCGCCGAACGCACCCGCGCCGCCGCCCCAGCTCACGTCCGACTTGCGGGCATGGCCCTCGGTCATCGCCTCTTCCTCCGTCGTGCGCGCATTGACGACCGAGAGGGTGACGCTTGCTTCCTTCTTGTTGACGCTGATCCCGCCGGCGACCGCGCCGGCCGCGCCCAGGAAGCCGCCGGCATGGCCGAGCAGGCCGCCCAGCGCCGCGCCCGCGCCGCCGCCGCCCGAATGCTGGTTGGCGACGACGATATCGGGCTGCAGGAAATAATCCGCTGCCTTCACCTGACCCTTGCCGAGGTTCGATCCCTCCTGCAGCTCGCCCGAATCCGCCATGGCGCGTTCCATGTTGCGGCTGGCCATCGAGCGGCCGCGATTGACCAGGCCGAAGCAGCCCGATTTCTGCACGAAGATCTTGATGATCGCCTCGGGGCTGCCGAGGTTGAACTCGCGCCACCATTGATTGTCGGGCTCGACGATCGCCACCGTGCCGATGCGGTGCTGACAGACCGGGATGTTGAGTTCGCCGTTCTTCTGCATCTGATAGGCGGAAGAGCCGCGATCCTCCTTGGCGAAGGCGGGCGTGGCGGCAAGAACCGCGCAGACGGCGGCGGCGGGCAAGAAAATACGCATGGTGATCCCCTGGCTCTCGCTCGCCCTGTTCTCCCGGTGCGAGCGTAACAACGATGGTGCGACCCCGTGGCAGCGCATTTCTAGCACCGCCCCGGTGGCCGCGCTAGGCGCTACGGTGCCGGTCGACGGGTTTCGTCACGGCTGCGGCACCCCGGGCGGGTACCGGCGGCGCCGGAAACCGGGTCACGCGGCGCTCGGCCGTGACCGTCCGTCGCCGCCGGTGCGCTGTCCCTAGGCGGGCCGGCGGCGGTTGGGGAGCGGGCTGCGACGGGACGTCGACGAAGCGACGAAAACGCGCCGGAGCGGGAAGGTGCCGGGGGCAGGGGAAACGCCGCCGGACGCGCCTGCGCCCGGCGGCGGTCAGGCCGGGGTCAGGCGGAAGCCTGGGCGAGCCGCTGCCGGCGCGCGGCGTCGGCGATTTCGCGCAGGACGTCCCAGCCTTCGGTTTCCGCCCAGCCGGCGATAGCTTCGACCGTCGCGGGGCTCGCGCCCAGCCGGCCGGCCAGTTCAGCGGCCGGGGTGCCGGCCGGATCGCTGACATAGAAGAGCCGGATCAAGTCCGCCTGCGCCTCGGGGAAGCGCTCGCCCTTGTACTTGAAGCCGAACACCGCGCAGTTGGCGCTGCCATAATATCGGCTGACGCCCATGATCTTGATGCTCGACAGGATCTCCCCCGGATATTCGAAGCGGGTCTCGCCGCCGCCCGGATAGCGGCCGCCCATGCGCGGCGTGGTGACGCCGTTCTCGAAGGTGAGCCACATCGCGTTGAGGATGGTGCCGCTGAGCGTCGTCGCGCGTACGACCTGCCCGGTCTGAGCGAGGTCGAACACGCCGCCTTCCGGCGGATTGCTGCTCCCGCCGCTGCTGTTGCCCATCCGCCCCGTGCTCGTCACGCCATTCGGGCCGCCGCCGGCCGGATACTCGACCTGGACGGCGTCGATCCGGTCCCACCCCCAGACGGTGATCTGGCGGATCGGCTCGGTGGGCGGGTTGGCGGGCAGCGACAGGCCGGTATCGTCCGCAGTGCCGACCGCCTGGGAATAGATCTCGCGGGTCACCGGCACCACGACCGGATCGGGATATTCGACCACGTCGAAATAGGGCCAGGCGATCGCATAATCGAGCACGGTCAGCTGCATCTCGCGCCGGAACTCGTTGACGTAATTATAGGGCTGGGTGTGGTTGGGCAGATAGGGCGCCGAGACGGTGCGCACGTTGAGCGCCGTGACATAGACCAGGTTGGTATAATCGAGGTAGCTGGCGATCGTCCTGGTGATCTCGCGGGTCACGCCGTCGACGACGGAGGGCGTCCAGCCCCAGGTCGCGCCGAACTTGGCGCCGTCGCGCTGCAGCAACAGGTGCATGTTGGCGAACTGCGCGAACAGCGGGAGGAGCAGGAATTCATAGCCGGGCGACTTGAAGACCGGCACGTCGTGCAGGAACAGCCCGTTCGCCACATTCC
This sequence comes from uncultured bacterium, assembly GCA_903884945.1. Taxonomy (GTDB): domain Bacteria; phylum Pseudomonadota; class Alphaproteobacteria; order Sphingomonadales; family Sphingomonadaceae; genus Sphingomonas. Next base: position 30,010 of record CAISGR010000294.1, on the reverse strand, counting down.
ATTTCTGCGAGATGACCGCCGGGTCGTCCTGATAATGGGTAGCGGCATAGATATAATCGTCGAGCACGTTGCGCAGGCCGGTCAACGTGTCGATGGTCTGCTGCCACACCAGGGCGGAGATCTTCTGGTCGACCAGCGCCTCGACCTGGGCCTCGATCTCGCCCCACACGTCCTGCTTGCTCGACGGCCAGAAGATCTCGACCATCGCGCCCAGCGCGACGCCGACATAGGGGATGGCGCCCAGCGCCGCGCCGACTACCGTCTTGGCCGCCTCGTTATAGTCGATCTCATAGTCGAGCTGGGCAAGGATCACCGGATTATCGGCGGAAAGTGCCAGTATGGATGTTTCGGCGGTCGCCATGATGAACAAGTCCCCCAATATTGGTCGTATTCATGAAAAGGAGGCTGGTGCAGATCAAGCATATCCCCCGGTACGATAGTTTGCGCGCTACGAATTGGAGTCAAATGGACTCGGAGCCGGTTTTGGTTGTTTTAACGGGTACTTCGATGATGTCGCCAGAATGGCGATAGATGGTGCGTCGCGGCAGGATTGCGCGCTCCGGCCCGGCGCCTGGCCGGGGCGGGGCGCTGCCGGCGGGCGGTGCGCCCGGATCGTGAGGCTTTGGCTTTCGGCGGCTAGATGCTATCCGCCGCTGCCAAAGCCTCCATACAGATTGAGCCGATTGTGACGTCGTTAGATAAAATCCGTAATTTCAGCATCATCGCCCATATCGACCATGGCAAGTCGACGCTTGCCGATCGCCTGATCCAGGCGACCGGCGGGCTGACCGACCGCGAAATGTCCGAGCAGGTGCTCGACAACATGGATATCGAGCGCGAGCGCGGCATCACCATCAAGGCCCAGACCGTCCGCCTCCGCTACACCGCGAAGGACGGGATCGAGTACGAGCTCAACCTGATGGACACGCCGGGCCATGTCGACTTCGCCTATGAGGTGAGCCGCAGCCTGGCCGCGTGCGAGGGCGCGCTGCTTGTCGTCGACGCGGCGCAGGGCGTCGAGGCGCAGACGCTGGCGAACGTCTACCAGTCGATCGAGCATGATCACGAGATCGTGCCCGTCATCAACAAGATCGACCTGCCCGCCGCCGACCCGGACAAGGTGAAGGCCGAGATCGAGGAAGTGATCGGCCTCGACGCGTCGAACGCGGTGCTGACCTCGGCCAAGGCCGGGATCGGCATCCAGGAAGTGCTCGAGGCGATCGTCACGCGCATCCCGCCGCCCAAGGGCGATATCGACGCGCCGCTGAAGGCGATGCTGATCGACAGCTGGTACGATCCCTATCTCGGCGTGGTCATCCTGATCCGCGTGATGGCCGGCGTGCTGAAGAAGGGCCAGCAGATCAAGTTCATGCAGACCGGCACGCTGCACCTGGTCGACCGGGTCGGCTGCTTCCGCCCCAAGATCGAGCAGCTCGGCGAGCTCAGCGTCGGCGAGATCGGCTTCATCACCGCACAGATCAAGGAAGTGGCGCAGACCCGGGTCGGCGACACCATCACTGACGCCAAGCGCCCGGCGCTAGAGCCGCTGCCCGGCTTCAAGGAAGTGCAGCCGGTGGTGTTCTGCGGGCTGTTCCCGGTCGACGCCAATGATTTCGAGAAACTGCGCGAGAGCATTTCCAAGCTGCGGCTGAACGACGCGAGCTTCAGCTTCGAGATGGAAACCAGCGCCGCGCTCGGCTTCGGCTTCCGCTGCGGGTTCCTCGGGCTGCTCCACCTGGAAATCATCCAGGAGCGGCTGACCCGCGAATATGATCTCGACCTGATCACCACCGCGCCGTCGGTGGTCTACCAGATCGAGCTGGCGCATGGCGCGGGCCATATCGAGCTGCACAACCCGGCCGACATGCCCGATCCCAGCCGCATCGCGAGCATCGCGGAGCCGTGGATCGAGGCAGTGATCTATGTGCCCGACGACTATCTCGGTTCCATCCTGAAGCTCTGCCAGGATCGCCGCGGCATCCAGAAGAACCTGACCTATGTCGGCGGCCGCGCCCAGGCGACCTACGAGCTGCCGCTCAACGAAGTGGTGTTCGACTTCTACGACCGGCTGAAGAGCATCAGCCGCGGCTATGCCAGCTTCGACTATCACCAGATCGGCTATCGCGAGGGCGACCTCGTCAAGATGAGCATCCTCGTCAACAACGAGCCGGTCGATGCGCTGAGCATGATCGTGCACCGCGGCACGGCGGAAGCGCGCGGGCGCGGCATGTGCGAGCGGCTGAAGGACCTGATCCCGCGCCACCTGTTCAAGATCCCGATCCAGGCCGCGATCGGCGGCAAGGTGATCGCGCGCGAGACGATCGCAGCGCTGCGCAAGGACGTGACCGCGAAGTGCTATGGCGGCGATGCCAGCCGCAAGCGCAAGCTGCTCGACAAGCAGAAAGAGGGCAAGAAGCGGATGCGGGAATATGGCTCGGTAAGCATTCCGCAGGAGGCGTTCATCGCGGCGCTCAGGATGGGCGACGAGGGCTGAGCGCCCGAGTTCATCCTCGGCCGTGTCGTCCGACGACGCGGCTTGTCGCGGCGCGGCACTCGGTCCGCTCCTTGTCGATCGTCAGTGGAATCGCCCCCCATACAGGCGCAGTCCCGGTGTCCCCGCGGCCGGCACGCCGTCGCGGATCGTTGCGGCCTCGGGTGTAAGCGCGACGGAACGGGGCAGTGCCTCCAGCACGCGCTTCGCGGTGGCGCGATCGCCCATGTTGACGCTGAGCAAGCGGGGGTTTCCGGCGTTGACGAAGAGCAGGTACACGCGGCCGAACCACTCGCGCACCTCGATATGATCGACGCTCGCAAAGGGCAGCCGGCCTTCCCGAAACACCTTGAAGAGAACGGCGTCCGGCGCGATCGCGAAGCGCGGATTGAGGCTGTTGTGCGACGTGCCGCTCATGATTCCGCCGCGCCGCAGGTATAGCGCGCGGACGGGAACGGTCATCGTCCCATCCGGCGCGACAACGGGCGGCGCGGGTGGCGATGCCCTTAGCTTTCGCCGGCGCAGGATCGCGACGATGCCGATGACCGCGAACAGCAGCAGCGGCAGGGCCGTCGCTATCGCCTGGACCATCAGGTGGACCGACGCCGTGCTCATGGCCGGGCCGCATCCGGCTCCACCAGCCGCATCCGGGCGAGCATGGCGCGCGCCTCCGGCGTGTCGGCGACGGGATCGAGCCGCGGCGAGGTGCGGAACAGGCCCATCGACGTGCGGATCGCGAAGATCATGACCGCGCCCTGCGCTACCGCGATGTCGAGTGGCGCGACCGCCGAGGGGCCGGGGGCGCCGGGAATGTCGGCAAAGAGGCGGTGCGTGCCCGCCGGCAACGCCATCATGGTGAAGCGCTTCGGCATCAGCTGTGCGATCACCGCGCCATCGACCGACACGTCGAAGCCGATCGACCGCGCGGCATCCTTCTTGTCGCGCATCACGACGACCCAGCCGGCTCCCGCCCGTGGCGGGAACGCCAGCAATTCAGCCTTTCGCGCATCGTTCGCCACCGGCATCCGGCGATTGCGCGCCAGCGCGTTCAGGCCGGTGAACAGACCCGTGCCGAGGACGGTCGGCAGCACGAATTTGGTCGGCCCGAAATCGAGGCCCGGAAGAGTGGCCTCGGCATAGATCAATGCCGCGAAAAGGCCCCCGGCGATAGCCACCGCTATCGCCAGGTTCCTGAGTTTGCTCGCTGGCATCTTACAGGCCGAAGCTGATGCCGACGCGCCCGGCGGTAGAACCGCGCTGCGTCGAGCCGCCGACACCGGCGTTGACATACACCTTCGGGCTCAGGCGTCCGACGACCGAGCCGGAAAAGCCCTGTTCGCCGCGATAGGTCGCCAGGTTGAACGAGATCGATACCGCGCTGTCGGGGACGACCATCGTGCCCCCCAGCGCGACCGCCGCGGCGATGCCGGCATTGGCCCGGCGGATATCGCGGTGCAGGCCATTCACCGAGCTCTGGAGGTCGCCGACCTGGTCCTGCAACGTGCCGATCTGCTGCGACTGGAGGGTGTTGACCGCCTCGATCGCGGTCATGCGCGAATCCTGGGTGACGTTCCTCGCCTCGACCGAGGTTAGCCGCGTATCCTGCACGGTGTTGGTGTTCTCGACCGTGGTCAGGCGGGTGTCCTGCACGGTGTTGACGTTCTCGACATTGGTCAGCCGCGTGTCCTGCTGAACGTTCTTTGCCTCGACGGCGGTTATGCGCGTTTCGTGATCGGTTACCTGGTTCGTCAGGTTGGTCACGTTGCCGGCAACGGTCTGGATCGCCGTATCGACATAGTCCTTGTTCGCCGCATCAGTGCCCGCGATCGGTGTCCCCACATTCTGGATGCGGTTGCCGCCGGCGTCGATCGTCGTGCCGGGGGTGAAGCCCAGCCTGCCGCTGATCGTCACCGAGGTGTTGAACGACGCCTCCGACACGTGGAGTTCGGTGATCTGTGCCAGACCGGTCGAAAAGCTGTGCGAAGAGAGCGACCCTCCGAAGCTGCCATTCCCGGTGGCGCTCATCGACCCGGTGTTGATGCTGTTCGTCGTCAACGAGCCGGCATTGTTGATGGAATTCGTATTGAGCTGGTTCACTGTGGTGAATCCGGCGAAATGCGCCTGGCCGTTGAACTGCACACCCTCGTTGAAAATGGCGCCCCCGTTGAAGGTCGCCAAGCCGTCGGCACCATTGAGAATGACTTCCCGCCCGGCAGGACCGACCGTGATCCTGGTGTCGTTGGAGTAGACGGGAAAGCTGTCGCAGCCATCCTCGTCACCAAAGCCGATCATGCCATTCGAGGAGCAGATGGCCTTCTGGCCTCCTCCCCCGACTGGCTCGATCCGGACCTGGGCTGCGGCGGGCAGCGGTACGAGCGCAGCGGCGATGGCAAGGCCGCCAAGGCCGGTCGGCCAGACGCCGCGGTGACGCAGCCAGAATTCATTGATCATCGACGAAGCCCTTTCCCAAAATCATGCGGGTTACTGACTCCCGAATTCTTCCCGATCGGCGCGTCGCCGCCGGATTCATTCGGTCGTTGATCGGCTTATGGCGGGGCGGTACCGTGCAGTGCGCTCTTCGTTTGGGTAGGGAGTCGAGAAAACGCCATGCAACTCATGGTTGTAGACACCAAAGCGCAGACGCGGGGCGATCAGGGCGACCTGCCGCTCGGCTGGGAGACGCTCGACCATCTGATCGGCCAGATCTACGAATGCGCGCTCGACCCGTCCCAATGGAATGCGACGATCGAGCAGATCCGGCTGGCGCTGTGCCCGGCCGAATGGCGAACCGCCTTCCTGATGCTGGAACGACGCAATCCGCCAAGCGCGAAGTTCATCGCATGGACCAATGTCGGGCCGGGCGTCGAATCAATGTACAGTACGGTCTTCGCCTACAACAATCCCTGGTCGCAACGGACATGGCCGGCGCGGAACGGGCAATTGATCGATACCGATGAAATCCTGCCGCGCGAGGAACTCCGCAAGACGGGCCTCTACCGGAATTTCCTGGCGGCGATGAATGTGGACCGGACGCTTTGCCTCATGCTCGATCGCCGCGACGGCGAGCGTCTCGGCCTGTTGCTGATCGGGCCGGGGGACCGCGACCTCAGCGTGCTGCGGCGCGGGCTGCGGGTGCTTGGCCCGCATATCCAGCGCGCCGTGCGGATCAGCCACCGCATTGCCAGCGCCGAAGCGGAGTCGAGTGCGGCGCGGGCTGCCGCCAACCGCTCGCGCTATGCCCTGATCAGCCTCGACAAGGATTTCAATATCCTGTCCGTCAACGATCGCGTCGCCCAGTACGAAGCAGCGGGCCTGATCACGACCACGGGCGGAAAGCTGGCCTTTGTCGATCCGGCCAGCCAGCAGAAGCTGGCGACCATGGGCCTGGGCCCATCCCGGGACGATCTCGCCTTCCAGGCGCTGGACCGCGCAGGCCGGGAGCGGCCGGTGCTGGGCGTGCTGATCAGGCCCAAAACGATTCCGTACATTGGCGGTGCCATCCCCGGGGCCGCCATGATCATCACCATCGGGAGCGGAATCGGCGAAGGGCCTGTGCTGGGTATCGACCGGCTGGCCCAGTGGTTCGGGCTGACGCCGACAGAGGCGCGCGTCGTCGACGCCCTGGTCGACGGGCAAACCCCGCAGGACTATGCAACCCGCAACGGCGTCAGCGTCAATGCCGTGCGCTTTCACCTGAAGCATATCTTCCTCAAGACCGAAACGGCCAGCCAGGCGCAACTCGTGGCCAAGATCGCCAATATGCCCCGGTGATGGCCTTTGCCGAAATCCGGTGGGGATTCCCGTCATATCCGGGGGCCGTTCGCCCGCGATGACTGGCCTGCATGGCTTCAGCCCGGGGACGGGCCGCAAGATGATCCGCCGGACGGTGCCCGGCATGGTCCGGTCCGGGCGTGAGTCCCGTTCAGTTCGACAGGCCGAAAGGGATTTCAGCTGAAATACCTCGCCGCGCGCCGCTTTCGCGCGTTGTGGAATTGCTGCGCTGCGGTATTGATGTGGATCAACAGGGAGCAACTGCTTGTCTTTCCTCGCGAGCCCGGTTCGTTTCCTCGCTCATTACGTTGCCATTCGCCCGCTCGGCTTCGCGCTGCTCACGCTGATCGTGGTCGCCGCCGCGTCGAGTTCCGTCGGCGTGCAATATGCGATGAAGCTGCTCATCGATGCGATGACGGGGCGCGGCCATGCGCTGGCGCCCGTCTACAGCGCGCTCGCCGCCTTTGTGGGGCTGGTCGCCTTCGAGAATCTGCTGCTGCGGGTGTCGGCGACGTTGCTCTGCCAGCTGACCGTGTCGTCGGCGGTACGGATCCGGCTCGACATGTTCGACTATCTGACCGGGCACCAGCTGTCCTTCTTCCAGAACCAGCGCGCCGGATCGCTGGGCCACCGGGTCGGCGCGCTGACCGGATCGTTCAGCGCGCTGATCCACCGCATCCTGATGGAGATCGCGCCGCCGCTGATCTCGTTCGTCGGCGCGCTGGTCATCTTCCTGTCGATCGACCTGCGCATGTCGATCGTCCTCGCGCTGACCTTCGTGGCGGTGAGCATCGCGCTGGTCGCGCTGGGCCTGCGCGGCGATGCCTATCACAAGGAATTCGCGCGCCAGGCGGGCAATGGCGGCGGCGAGCTGGTCGACGTGATCGGCAATATCTGGGCCGTGAAGGCCTTTGCGGCGCGGCGGGAGGAACTCGGCCGCCTGCGCGGGTTCTTCGAGAAGGAAGCGGCGGCGCAGCGGCGTGGCTGGTTCTTCGTCGAGCGGATCCGCTTCCTGCACGACGTGGCGCTGGTGCTGCTGGTCGGCGGCACGCTGCTCTGGGCGGTCAGCCGCTGGTCGGCCGGCGCGCTGAGCGTCGGCGACGTGGTGGTGATCAGCACGATGACCTTCCGCATGCTCAACGGGTCGCGCGACATGGCGATGGGGCTGATCGATACCAGCCAGCAGTTCAGCTATCTCGGCGAGACGCTGGAGGTGATCGGCGTGCCGCACAGCCTCGTCGACGCCCCGGATGCGCGGCCGCTGCGGCGCGGCGAGGGATCGGTGCGGCTGGACAGCGTCACCTTCGGCTATGATCCGCACCGCCCGGTGCTGCACGACATTTCGATCGAGGTGCCGGCGGGCCAGAGCGTCGGCATCGTCGGCCCGTCCGGGGCGGGCAAATCGACCATCCTCCAACTGCTCCAGCGCCTGTACGACACCCAGGCGGGCGCGGTGCTGATCGACGGGCAGCGCGTCGACGCCGTGACGCAGGACAGCCTGCACGAGGCGATCGCGGTGGTGCCGCAGGAAGTGCTGCTGTTCCACCGCTCCGTGCGGGAGAATATCCGCTTCGCCCGCCCCGACGCCACCGACGCGGAGGTCTACCGCGCAGCCGAGGCGGCGCGGTGCGACGCCTTCATCCGGGCGATGCCGCAGGGCTATGACAGCATCGTCGGGGAGCGCGGCACCAATCTGTCGGGCGGCCAGCGCCAGCGCATCGGCATTGCCCGTGCCTTTCTGAAGGACAGCCGGATCGCGCTGCTCGACGAGGCGACCTCGGCGCTGGACACCGAATCCGAGCAGGCGGTGCAGCAGGGCCTGGCCGCGCTGATGGCGAACCGGACGGTGCTGGCGGTCGCGCACCGCCTGTCGACGATCGTGACCTTCGATCGAGTCCTGGTGATCGAGGACGGGCGCGTGGTGGAGGACGGGCCCCCGCTCGACCTGCTGCGCGCGGGCGGTGCGTTCCGGCGGCTATGGGCGCTGCAGGCCGAAGGGCTCGAGCAGCCGATGGCGGAGCGGCCCGGGGACCACGTTCGCCCTGCGGCCGTGGGGGTCGTTGCCGTGCCGTCGTCGACGATGACCCGGGTTACGAACTGGGCGAGGCGGCGACGACGGGGCGGGGTGTCCCGGTTGTCGCGGGGGGATTAGGCGGGGAAGGGCGGCTTCCGGGTGCTGATCAGGTGGCGCGCGACCAGATGGGAATGGTGGACAGCGTACCGATCGATGCACCGGGCGGGGTAGCGCGCCGCGACACGGTGGAGGCTCGCGGGTGAATGCCAGCCAGTCCCGGTCGCGAAGGATGTCGAAGAGCGCAATGAAGCGCTCACGAATGAGCCTGCAAGAGTGTCGCGCCTCGGACGGTGCGATCTGCTTGGAGAGCGAGCAACGCGACACAACTCGGTAGCGCGAGGTTCGCCTTTCGGAAAAATCCCGGCAACCCATTGTACTCCAGAGATCATAAGATTTGCCTGCAAGTTTAATTGCAAGAATGGGAAATCATCCATCTGTGCTGGCGACAGTAATCATCAGGCTCAATCTCCGCAGCGCAATTCACTTGACGCAATATTTTTGCTGTGAAAGCGTGTGTGAAACAGGAGGGGCGAAATGAGCGATTCATCGATAGAACCATTTTCGAACGAATTCGGGAGCGTTCTTCCGGATAGAGTTGCCTTCAATGTTCGAAAAAATTGGCTGTCTGGAACTATCATGGAGGAGTATGCGATAAGGCATATTACTTCTATTCGCGTAGAAAACAGCCGGAAACCCGTTCTTGGAGCAATATTGCTGCTCGTGGGGATGGCTTTCATGGCAAATGGCGGCGCCGGGATCTTATTCGGATTGTTGATTGGGGCGCTGGGCGTGCTTTTTCTGATTGGGTCGCCAAGCGTCACCCTAAACACGGCGGGTGGGGAGAAGGTGGTGTCCTCGGGATCTCCCTTTCAGCGCGGGGCCGGGGAGGCCTATGCGGCGGCCGTACGCAAGGCTTTGTTTCCCAGCTAGATTTCTACTGAGGTTGTAGTTTCCGTTCCGACTGGCCGATCCACTGGTCGATTGGTTTCGCATCATGCGGGACGACCCCGAGCGTCATATCTGCGTCTTTTCAGGTGTGACTGGGTGCATCCGACGAGTTGGGAAAGGTCGGCAGGATACGTTTAGCCACCGGCAAGGCTGCCCGCGCTTCGGGCCGGTAGTAATCGTGGTGGCGGATACTCCCTCCTTTGAACGACAGGTTGTCGAAAGAGGGAGGGCCCGGCGCATCTCTTCCTGTTCGTGTCGAGTGACGTCCAGTCACTTTGGCGAGCGCGAGGCAGGTTTCTCGACTTCGCTCGAAACGAACGGAGGGTGATTCAGGTCGATGTTGCGGCGCTGCTCAGTCAGCCTTGCCGACAGGCCCCGGCCTTCGCCGGGGACGGTAGAAGGATGGGGCGCTCGGCTAGGCCTTCGCCTTCGCGATGTACCCGTCGACCACGCGCTCCAGCAGCGTCAGCGGCACGTTGCCGGTCTGGACCACGACATCGTCATAGGCCTTTAGATCGTAGCGGCTGCCCAGTGCGGCCCTGGCCTTGTCGCGGAGGCGGTTGATCTCGTTATGGCCCATCTTGTAGCCGCAGGCCTGGCCGGGCATGGCGCAATAGCGTTGCAGCTCGGCGGTGAGCTGGCCGAGCGGCATGCCGGTCGCCTGCTGGAACCATTGCAGCGCCTGGTCGAAGGTCCAGCGCTTCGCGTGGATGCCGGTATCGACGACCAGCCGGCACGCGCGAAAGTTCATCGACTGGAGATAGCCGATGCGCCCGAGCGGATCATCGTCATAGACGCCGAGCTCCCCGGCGAGCTGCTCGGCATAGAGCGCCCAGCCTTCGGAATAGGCGTTGAAGGCAAGCAGCGAGCGGATCAGCGGCAGGCGATAGCTGTATTCGCCCTGCCAGACATGGCCGGGAATGCCTTCATGGTAGCAGAGCGTCGGCAGCGAATAGCGCGGCCAGGTCTCAGTCGATTTGAGGTTGATGTAATAGATGCCGGGCTGGGTGCCATCGATCGAGCCCGGCCCGGCATAGCCATTGGGGGCGCCGTCCTGGATCGCGGGAGGCACGCGCTTGATGATGAGATTGCCCTTCACCAGCGAGCCGAAGGCGCGGGGCAGGCGGGTGCGCACATCGGCGATGCGGCCGTTGAGATAGGCGAGCAGCTTCGCGCGCCCGGCATCGTCGTTGCTGAAGACGAGATCGGGCCGCTTGCTGAGCGCGGTCAGGCGCTCGCCGACGGTGCCCTGGGTGAGGCCCTGGCCCCGGAGCAGCGTGTCGATCTCGGCATTGATCGCCTTGCTCTGGGCGAGGCCGAGCGCGTGGATCTCGTCCGGCGTGGCGTTGGTGGTGGTGCCGGCCTTGACCAGCCAGCCATACCAGTCCTCGCCATGCGGGCGCTGCCAGATGCCGGGGATCTCGCTGGCGCCGTTGCGGACATCGGCGAAGGCGGCGATCTGGCGGTCGAGCGCGGGGGAGACCTTGCCGGCGCAAAGCGCCGCGGCGCGCTCTGCATAGGAGGGGCGCAGGCCGGCCTTCGCGCATTTCTCGCCGAAACTCTTCACGATCGCCCAGTCGGCGACCGGGGTGCCGCGCATGCCCTTGAGCTGGCCGGCGGTGATGTCGATCACCAGTACCGGCGGGATCGCGCCCCTGGCGGCGTCGCCATGGATGCGGCCGGTTTCGCCATCGAGCGCGGCGGCGTAGCTTTCGAGCCGGGAGAGATAGGCATCGGCATCCGCCGCGCCCGCGACGTCGTGCTTGTTATCGAGCAGGTCGGGCAGGTCCGAATAGGCGCCGCCGAGCTGGGTGACGACATAGGGCGTGTTGCGATAGCTGACATTGGCATCGAGCACGGCGTTCGCGCCGACCGGCATGGTGCGCCAGCCCTCCTCGGCCAGGGCATAGGCAGTCTCGGCGGTGTCGAGATCGAGGGCCGTGGCGGGGGAGAGGCGGACGCGATCGACCTTGCGCAACTGCGCCAGCCGCGCAGTGCAGCGGCGGAAGCGGGCCTGATCGCCGGCGGCGCTGCGATCCATGAAGCGCCCGTGCAGGGCGGCGCGCGCACCCCGGTCGATGCCGAGCGACAGCGCATATTCGGGGGAGTCGGCGAGCAGGTCCTCGGCCAGCGCCGCGAGCAATGCCTGCGCCTCGGCATCGGCCGGCACGACCGCGGCGAAGGCGGCGCTTGCCCAGGACGGGACTGCCGCCGCCAGCCCCAACGCGCCTGCGCCGGTAAGGAGTTCGCGGCGTGTCGTCTGCATGATAATCCCCTGGTTGGCCTGGCGCGAGCCTATCGGGGGATGGGCGCGATGCCTAGCGCTTCAGCCCGATGACGTCACCCAGGGCCGTGATACCGGCCTTGTTCCGGAACGAGGCCGGGGTGGCGAGATCAGCAGCGGCACCGGAACTTCGGACCGGTCAGGGGTGTACGACGGCCGCCGCTGCCTTGAGATCGATCACCTTGTCCCGCTGATAGCCGAGGACGCCGGGGATCGCCGGCATGCGCGCGATCGAGATGCCGAAGTGATTGTCCATCTTGCCCGCCGCATGGAAATCCGCCTGTGCTGACGGAAAGGCCTTGAGCGAGGCGGGCAATCCCCATTCGAACTTGCCGACCTCCAGCTTCTGCTTGCCCATCGTGAGGAAGGTCCCTTCGGGCGTCACGCTCAAACCCGGCGGCAGCGGGCTGGGCGGCGTCTGATATTGCCCGGCGATGAGGAAATTGCCCGCATCGGTGATGACGCCCGGCTTCACCTCGAACTGAACGCTGCCCATGCAGAAACAGGTGCCGAGATAGCCCGCATTTACATCGAACATGATCGGGCCGTAATAGACATAGGTGCCCGGCTTCACCTTCATGAAATAGCTGTAGTAATTGTTCGCATTGTCCTTGCTGAACACATATTGCGGCCCGAAGGACATGCTGGTCCGGGTTTCGATATTGCCGATGGTGAAGGTTTCGGGAGTCGGTTCGACCGGCTTTTCGGATATCTTCGCGGGGGTGCCCGCCGCGGCTTTCCTTTCCGATTCCCACGATGCCAGCCGCTTCACATATTTCGCCCTGGCCTTGGCGAACGCCTCGTCCCAATCCTTCCTGTAGGCGTCGACATCGGCCTGGTCGGGCACCTTGAGGAACATGCCCATCTGGCGGAACGGCCCATGGAGATAGATATAGCCGCCCGCCGGATCGAAGCTGAACTTGCCGGCGACCAGCTGCTTCTCCTCGATCGATTGCGCGCGTGCCGGGTGCGCCTGGGCGGCGAGAAGAAGCGCCCCCGCCATCAGGAAGGTCGCGTTCTTCATGGTTCCAGCACCTTGTATTGCGGTTTCGGACCGGAGGCGACCCTGGCCTGCTGCAGCAGATCGGCCTCCCGCTCAGCTTCCTTCTTGCGGCCGTTGCCCTCCTCGAAATTGAAGGCCTTCCACTGCTGCCCGCTCACGCCGTAGCGCTGATATTCCTTGTAGGACATGCAGTTGCGCAGGTTGGCGCGGCGGATCTTGCGACGTTCCGCCGATCCGAAGATCGCATCGGCCAGCAAATTGCCGATGGCGCCGCCAATCGCACCGCCCAGGCCATATTGCCCGGTATAGAGATTGTTCTGGCCGCCATAATAGCGGATGCCGCTGGCCAGCGCATCGCACTCCTTGATGTCGGCATAGGCTTCGTCGAAGCTCGTATCGTCGCGGTGGAAGAAGAAATATTTGTCGTAGGTCTGCACGTCGGCCGGCGTCTCGACGAACGCGAGATCGGGCATCGTGACCTTCGAAACTTCCTCAGGCGTGAAATGCCGGACCGGTGGTTCGGCCTTGATTGCCTGCGCATGGGCCGCGCCCGACGTCAAAAGAAGCGCAATGACCATTGCCAGGCGCATAATCCTCTCCCCCCGACCTTGCATTCAGCAAGGCATTCGAAGGATTATCGAGGCGCCGTCATCCTTGTCAACGCACCCGCGCAATTTCGAGCGCAGACTTCTTGGCGGATTCTGCAACGTTACTGGGGCGTTACGAAAAGATTGCGCTATGATTGCGGCGTGCCTGCCCGCGGTCCGGGCCGCCGGACCCCCGCTGCCTGCAGGATCAGGTCGGCGATCGCGCGCGGGTGGGACAGCATCGACAGGTGCCCAGCCTTCACCGCGATCGTGGTCGCGTGCATCCGCTGCGCCAGGAAGCGCTCGAATGCCGGCGAGATCGTCATGTCCCGGGTGGAAACCGCATAGAAGCTCGGCTTGACCTGCCAGGCGGTGGCGCTGGTCCGTTCGGTGAACAGCGCCGCGGCGGTGGGGGCCTGCTCGGCATAGAGCGTCTTCGCCTGCCGCGCCGGAAGCCCGTTCGCGAAGAAGCGGACGAACGCATCCTCGGAGAGCGTGGTGTAGGCGCCCTGAGTCACCACGCCGGCGCGCGCCGGCGTGTCGGGAAAGCGGTGCTGCAGCGCGAGAAAATCCTCGCCCGCCGCCGGTGCCCGCGCCGCGACATAGACCAGCGCGGAGACCTTCGGATCGGTGCCAACATCGCTCACCACCGTACCGCTCCACGAATGGCCGACGAGGACGGTCGGGCCGTCCTGCGCCGCGAGTGCGCGGCGGACATCGTCGTCCGCCTCCGCCAGCGTGCGCAGCGAATTCTGCACTGACGTCACGTGCAGCCCTGCCGCCTGCAGCAGCGGGATGACCGCGCTCCAGCTCGATCCGTCGGCCCAGGCGCCATGGACGAGCACGACGTTGCGCGCGGGCACCGGCGCGGCGGCGGACAGCGGGATCGGGGCGGCGGCGGACAGCGGGATCGGGGCGAGGACGCTCGCGGCAAGGCTGGCGAGCAGGGTGATGGGGACGGTACGGCGCATGACGGGCTCCTTCAATCCGGTTGGGCGGCGGCGCGTCGCGGCGCATCCCCCCGCCGTCGATATGGGCGGAGGGCACCGTCCGGTCACCCTCTACCTAGGTTTGCCCCTGCGGGCCGCCAGCCCCGGCAAGCGCCGACCGGCGCCGTTCCAAAGGGGGGCTCAGGCCGCCCGTGCCTGCCCGGTGCGCGGCTTCCTGCGGGGTTCGGCGCTGCCGTCGTTCCGCTGCGCCTTGACCGCATAGAGCGCCGTATCGGCAGTCTCGAACAGGGCGCGCGCCGTCGCCCCGTCGCCGGGCCAGGTGGCGACGCCGATGCTGGCGCCCACCCGGATGACGTGACGCTCGATCTGGTAGGGCGGCACGAGCGCCGCGAGCATATGGTCGGCGATGGCGGCGAGGCTGATCGCGGATCCCGCCGGCACGAGGATCGCGAACTCGTCGCCGCCAAGGCGTGCGGGCAGGGCGTGCGCGCCACAGGCCTTGCGCAGGCGATCGGCGACCTCGCAGAGCAACAGATCGCCACAGGCATGGCCATATTGATCGTTGACCGGCTTGAAGCCGTCGAGATCCAGCAGCGCGAGCGCGAAGCTCGCCGCCGGGCCGGCGCGCTCGATTTCCTGTTCGAGCCGCTCGGCGAGCGCGCGCCGGTTGGGCAGGCCGGTCAGCGGATCGGTATTGGCCAACTCCCCCATCTGGCGCTGGAGCAGCAGCAGGTCGACCAGCTGCTCGTGCTGCTGGAAGATCATGCGCAACAGGAAGGCGCTGGCCACGACCAGGCTGGTGCCGGCCGCCAGGTCCATCCGGTTGCCGGAGAACAGCAGCAACAGCGAGATCGGCAGCAGGCCGATCAGCAGGTTGATGATCGTCGCCCAGCGGATCGTGGAGAGGCAATAGGCAGTGGCGAGCGATCCCATCGCCATGATCATCGGATAATAGATTCGCAGGGCGGGCGGGGCCGTGAGCCAGCTCGCCACGCACCAGGTGCTGCAGATTACGCCGAGGGTGCCCGAAACCCAGGTCGCCGCCGTGATCATCCGTCCGGCGCTCACCACGTCGAGCTGCGTCTTGCGCTTCCTCATCCAGGCAATGAACCGGGCGAAGCACGCCGTTCCCATCACCACCGGAATGCCCAGCCGCACCCAGGCCGGCGCGCCCTGGCTCGATCCATAGATGGTGGTCGGGATCGTCAGGAGCAGGGTCAGGTACAGCAGCGGGATCTGGCTTTGCAGGCGCGCCGCCCGCAACAGCTTGAAATCTCCTACTATCGCTTCGGGAACGGGCGGGAATACCGTCCGCCGGAGGGTCTGGAGAAGGGTTTTCATGTTCCAGCTGCGTAACGGCCAAAAATTACCCGGCGGTTAAGCAAGATGCCGGACCGCGGGGGATCGGCGGAGCGCGGCCGAATGGAACCGAAATGGCTGGAATGTAGGGCTTTCTTTACCGCCGCAGTTAATATCGCCGTTACCACGCCAACTGCCATGCAGGAGCAGTGAATGTCACGCGCCGCCGTCCAGCCCACGCTTCCCCAGAACGATACGCCGGCCCAGCAGGCCAAGCGCGCCGCGCAGATCGCCGCCACGCGGGTTACCTATCAATGGACCACCGACGTCCCGACCTTGCCGGGCGTGCCGCTGGCCAGCAGCGTGCCGCCCGACGACGAACCGACGCTCGCCTGGTTCCTCCTGCTGATCGAGGTTGGCCTGAAGATCGCCTTCAACCGTCTCGCCCTGGACCTGGCGGGAAATGGCGCCGGCCTGGGCAGCACCGAGCTTGCGCAGGACGTGTCCGATCCACGGGACCTGTCGGGCCATCTGCACCAGGAAGTGCCCGCGCCGCCGCCGCATGTCGGCGCCCGGCTGCGCTGTCACGAGATCGCGGTATCCGTGGCCGGAATCCGCGCCCATTATGCCGGGCAGCCCGTCGGTGGCATCCTGGGGCGGATCGGCGCAGGGATAGAGGCCGGGATCGACCATGCCGAGCATGAGGTGCATCGTGCGCTGCTGCGGGGCTATGCCGGCGAGTTGCGCTCCCTCATCGCGTCGATCGACGCGGACGGACTGATCGGCAGCCCGGCCGCCACGCCCTCGCTTGAGGCCTATACGGCGCTGTTCGACACGTTGCGCGTGCCGGGCATCGCCTACAGCTTCCAGGAGGACGATGTCTTCGCGCGGCTGCGCGTCGCCGGGCCGAACTCGGTGCTGATCAAGCGCGTCGACGCCATGCCGGAAAACTTCCCGCTTACCGCCGCGCAATATGCTGCCGTGGTCGCCGGCGATACGCTGGATGCCGCGCTTGCCGGCGGGCGGCTCTATCTGTGCGACTATGTCGAGCTGTCGGCGCTGGTCCCCGGCATGTGGGATGGCCTGCAGAAATATGTCTATCAGCCCATGGCGCTGTTCGCCGTCCCTCCGGGCGGCGCGGCGCTCACCCCCGTGGCGATCCAGTGCGGGCAGGACAGCGCGACGAACCCGATCTTCACCCCCTCGGTCATCGCAGCCGAGCAATGGGGCTGGGAAATGGCCAAGCTCGTCGTCCAGGTCGCCGACGGCAATTATCACGAGCTCGTGGCGCATCTGGCGCACACGCATCTCGTGATCGAGGCCTTTGCGGTCGCGACGCGGCGCAATCTCGCCACCGTCCATCCGCTCTGGGCGCTGCTGGTGCCGCATTTCGAGGGGCTGCTGTTCATCAACGAACAGGCGGCGACCTCGCTGATCGCTGCCAATGGCCCGATCGACCATATCTTCGGCGGCACCATCACCTCGAGCCAGCTGACCGCCTCCGCCGCGCGGCTGTCGTTCGATTTCCACGCCAAGATGCTGCCCAATGACCTGGCGGCACGCGGCGTGGCGGATTCGAGCCAGTTGCCCGACTATCCCTATCGCGACGATGCCCTGCTGGTGTGGCAGGCGATCCACAGCTGGGCCACGCAATATGTCGACATCTATTATGCCGACGATGCCGCAGTGACCGGCGACACCGAACTCGCCGCCTGGGCGGAGTCGCTCTGCGGCGAGGGGGCGGTCGCCGGCTTCACGGCGATCAGCACGCGCGAGCAGCTGGCGCAGGTCTGCACCATGATCATGTTCACCGCCAGCGCGCAGCATGCGGCCGTGAATTTCCCGCAAAAGCCGATCATGGCGTTCGCCCCGGCCGTCACCGGTGCCGGCTGGACCCCCGCGCCGACCGTGCAGGCTGGGCAGAACCGGCAGGAATGGCTCGGCTACATGCCCCCGGTGCCGCTCGCGCTCGAGCAGCTCGACGTGCTGTACCTGCTCGGATCGGTCTATTATCGTCCGCTCGGCACCTATCTCAGCAACGATTTCCCCTATCCCCAATGGTTCCGCGATCCGGCGGTGATCGGCCCAGATCGCGCGCTGCCGCGCTTCCAGGCGGCGCTGCAGAACGTGGAGGCACGGATCGTTGCGCGCAACGCCGAGAGGCGCGTGCCCTACCGCTTCCTCCAGCCCAGCCTGATCCCGACGAGCATCAATATCTAGGCGGGCTTTGTGGGCCGGCGATCCGGCCCGGGCGGCATTGCCGTGGCGCCGGTTCTGGCCGATGCTGCGGCCGGGCGCGAACGGGCAGGGGGATGCGATGCGGCTGAACTGGGCGTGGTGCCTCGCCGGGATCACGCTGGGCGCCGCTTCCCCCGCGGGGGCGCAGACGCTGCGCGACGACACCATCGCCGCGATCGCCGCGGCCCAGCCAACCGCGACCGTGACCGTCGTCGATCCGCTGACCATCAAGGTGAAGACGCCCGGCGGCGGCGACCTGCAGATCAATTTCGATCGGATCGAGGCCTTTTGCGCCGCCAGTCCGGGTGAGGACTGCGTTGCCGAACGGGAACGGTTCATCGCCGGCGTGGCCGAACTGGTGACGACGAAGCCGGACGAGAAGATCGTGGCGTCGCAGCTACGCATCGTCATCCGCAGCGACGATTATGCGCAGGAAGTCGCACGCATCGGCACGGGCAAGGAGATAGCGGACCCGCCGCTTGCCATGCCCTTTGCCGAGGGCCTGACGCTGATGCTGGCGGCGGACTATCCCAATACCCTCAAGATCCTCGGCCAGTCGGCGGTCAGGGACCTGGGGCTCGATCGCGACGCGCTGCTGGCGCTGGCGACGCGGCAGGTCCTGGCCGATCTGCCCCGGATTCCGTCGGCGGAGGAGGTGGAGGGCAAGCTTCGGAACGTGGCAGGCTTCGATTACGGCGCCAGCATCCTGCTCCAGCCCGATCGATGGCGCCCCCTTGCGCTTGCGACGGGCGGGCGCCTGTTCGTCGCGGTCCCGTCCGACAATGACGTGCTGATCGGCACCGTCGAATCCGGCCCCGACCTGCGCGCGCTGGAGAAGCTGGTCGCGCAAAGCTATGCCGCGGCGGGGCGCGGGATCTCGCCGCATATATATCGCTGGTCGCCGACGGGCTGGGAGGTGGCGAAGTAGCGGGCCGGGTCAGTCGGGGATTCCCGGTGCCCGAACGTGGCTTTGCCGCGGCGCGTGAGCCGTGCGCCGCGGCGGAAGCCGGGGGCGGCCGCCTGCGCCCGCCCCCTTTTTTCCGATCCTGGTCCCGGATCAGTTCAGGAACGCCATTTCCACGGCGACCCGGAACGTGCCTTCGTTGCCGCCATTGAAGTCGACGGTCTTCACGCGCTTCTTCGATGCCGGCGGGACGAGATCGTCCGCGGTCAGGATGAGCTCGTGCGTGCCGACCACGTCGTCGAAATTGGGCGCGCCGGTCGGCGTGCCCAGCGCGCCGCCGATATCGGCGATCAGCTTCTTCACCCGCGTCGCGCGCGGCATGCCGGCCGAAGCGGCAAGGCTGCCGACCGCGGCGAGCTTGACGAGCGTGCGCAGCGTGCCGGGCTTGCCGTCGTCATTCTCCATCACCGAGACGATGAACACCACGTCGTTCGGGCTGGCGATCGGGGCGGGCGTGGCATTGTCGAGCGCCCAGAAGGGCTTGCGCGTCACGCCAAGCGCCTCGAACGCCGCCGCGACCGGCGCCGGCAGGTTCGGCGGAATGACCACCGTGCCGTGCGTCTCCCCCTTGTCGACATCGCTCCATGGCCCATAAAGCGTGACTTCGACCTGCGGCACGAGCGCCTTGAGGTCCGCCGCCGTGACGAGGACATAGGGCTCGTCCGATCCGACTTCGGTGCTGTCGTCGATCGATTTGATGCTTTGTACTGCGAGTGCGAGGCTGTGAACCATGATATAGTCTTCCTTGATAATATAAGGGTTGGATCGGAGAAGTTATATTCAGCGTACGACCAATTTAGTTGGGCAATGATTTGAATTGTGAACAAGGCGATCCGCAGTCGCTCCAGTTCTTCGCCGTAGACTTTTCTACGCCGGGGTTCGCGATTAGGAAAATGACCGGAGACGAAAAAGCGACCGACGCGTGATTGTTTTGAGCGTGCGATATATACAGCCAAAACCGGTGGGATATTGGGGCGGGTGATTTGTGCCGCGTCGCGAAAGGTCGTGGCTGCCTTCGAAGGCCGGACGCCGCTTTCAGGCCTATTCCAGGACCGCCTGATAGCGCGGATCCAGGTCGAGGGCGCGGGCCTCATCGGCATCGGCGCGTCGCAGGTCGCCGCGCTGACGCAGGACCAGGCTGCGATTATAATAGCCGCGCGCGGCGCCGGGCGCGTAGCGCACCGCCCGGTCGAGATCGTCGATCGCGCGGTCGAGGTCGCCCTGGCGCTGATAGGCGAGGCCGCGATTGAGATAGGCGATGGCGAGCTTGGGACGGATCGCGATGGCCTGGTCGAACGCGGCGATCGCCGCGTCCGCGTCGCCCTCCCAGGCGCGCGACAGCCCGTCGGCGACATGCGCTGCGGCAAGCCCGGCAGTGCCGGTGGCGGCCGGATCGATCAGCTTCCTGCAGCGCGCCAGGCTGCGCGCCGGGTCGTTCACCGTGCAGGCATTCCAGTCGCCGCGCCCGGCCGGCCGCATGATCTTGGATCCCGTCACCACGATATCGCTCTCGTCGGCGACGCGGCGCGCAACGATCGGCGCGGGCATCGGGGCGGATGATGCCGCTGCGGCCGGCGCGCGCGCCGCGAGGACAGCGGCGCCCGGTTCTGCCTTCATCGCAGGCGCCGGCGCCGCTGGAGGTGCGGGCGGTGGCGGCGGCGGTGGTGCAGCGGCGGGTGGCGGGGGGGCGTTATCGGCCAGCGCGACTTGCGGTGCCGCGACCGGTGCAGGCGCCGTCACCGGCGGCGGCACGGGGGCTGCGACGGATGGCCGGGCGACCGGCGCAAGTGCCGCAGGTGCCGCGGCTATGGGCTTGTGCGGGGCCTCCGCAACCGGTTGGGGTGTCTGTCGGACGGGGGGAACGGATCGCTCGCCGACCGAGATCAGCGCGGCCGGTACACCGATCGCCAGGACGAGCGCGGCGGAAACCAGCACCCCGAGCTGGGGCCCGCTGATGCTCGTCCACCAGCGCGTCGGGCGGGATGCAGGCCGCGCCGCGCCGGCGCCGCGCGGCGCGTCACCAGCCCCATCGAAGCGTCGCAGCGCCGCGTCGATCGCCGCCATGCGCCGATCGGGGCGCGGCGGCGGCGGTTGGGGCAGCGACCGTGCAATGTCGTCGTCCTCACCCATTCGGCAGTCCCCGGCGCCCACGGCGCGGCACCGGCGGGGCGGCCATGGCCCGGCGCGACAGGGGAGGGGGGAGACACATCGGTCCGCCTTATAGCTGCAATTGCGCGCCGGTCGAAGGCATGATCGGCCGGGGCCGCCACCGCCCGTGGCGAGGCGACCCCGCCGGCCCTATCGCTCCAGCCGGGCGAGCGACCCCGCGCTCCGCGCAGCGCGCACCAGCTGGATGAATTCGGACCGATAGCCGAACGCGTCCTCGCCGCGTGCCGCGCTGGCGATCTTCAGCACGTCGTCATAGCTCATCGATCCGCTGTAGCGGCCGCCGCGGAGCAGTTCGGCAAAGGCGGCGACGCCCGTGGCGAACCGTGCATCCTCCGGCGCGTCCTCGAAGCGGGCGGCCTCGCCGGCCCGGTCGATCGGGGTGGAGATCAGCCGGCTGGTATCGGACTTGGGCAGCTTGTAGCGGATCTTGACGAAGCCGAGTTCGGTGCCGTGCGCGACGCGCGGTTCCGCCGCCGGCGCGGCATAGCGCAGGTCGCCATTGGCCCGTGGCCCGCCGACCGGCACGACCTCGTAGAGCGCGGTCACGGTCTGCCCCGATCCGACATCGCCCGCATCGACCTTGTCATTGTCGAAATCCTCGCGGTTGAGCATCCGGGTCTCGTACCCGATCAGCCGGTACTCGGCGACCGTCGCCGGATTGAACTCGACCTGGATCTTCACGTCCTTGGCGATCGGGAACAGCGTCGAGGTGGCCTCGTCGACCAGCGTCTTCCGCGCCTCGCTGACCGTGTCGATATAGGCGGCGGCGCCGTTGCCGTTCTGCGCCAGCGCCTGCATCAGCGCGTCGTTGTAATTGCCCATGCCGAAGCCGAGCACCGACAGGAACACGCCCTTGCCGCGCTCGCGCTCGACATAGCCCTTCAGCTCGTCCTGGTTGGTGATGCCGACATTGAAGTCCCCGTCGGTGGCGAGGATCACCCGGTTGACCCCGTGCGGATCGAGATTCTGCTCGGCCAGCGCATAGGCCTGGCGGATGCCCTCCGCGCCCGCCGTACTGCCGCCCGCGCCGAGCCCGTCGATCACGGCGCGGATCTTCGCCTTCTGGCTGGCCGGGGTCGGTGCGAGCGCCGTGCCGGCGGTGCCCGCATAGGTCACGATCGCGACAGTGTCGTCGCCGTCGAGCTGGTCGAGCAGCATGCCCAGCGACTGCTTGACCAGGGGCAGCTTGTTGGGTGCGTACATCGATCCCGACGTGTCGATCAGGAACACGAGATTGGCGTGCGGGCGCGTCGCCTTCCGGATCGCATAGCCCCGGATGCCGATGCGGACGAGCTTGCGCCCGTTGGTCCAGGGACTGGGAAACACCGCGACACTCGTGCTGAACGGCTGCTCTGCCGTGCGCGGCGCGGCATAGTCATAGGGGAAGTAGTTGACCATCTCCTCGGTCCGCACCGCCGCCGGCTGCGGCAGCACATTCTGGTTCAGCGAGGCGCGCACGAAGCTGTAGGAGGCGGTGTCGACATCGATCGAGAAGGTCGACACCGGTTCCTCGCGGGCGACCTTGAACGCATTCTCCTGCGTGGCGGTGAAGCGGTCGCGCCCGGTCTCCTGATAGGGGCGCAGCGGCGGCGCGTAGCGCTCCGCGACCAGCGCGTTCACGCGGGAGGATGTCACGACGATTGGCGCCGCCACCGGTGACGGGGGCGGGGCGAGCGCGGCGTCGGCGACATACCCCTCCACCCTGCGCTGTGCCGGCGGGGCGCCGACCTTGGATCCGGTCACGACGATATCCTCCGCGGCTTTGGGACTGGACGCGTCCGAGGCCGAGGCGGGCGTCTTGTCGACGCCGGACCGGGTGCAGGACACGACGAGCATGACGGCCATCCCGGTGGCGACGGCACGGTACAAGCGAGGCATGGAATTCTCCCTGGTGACAGCGGCGCACAATCGTCCGCATGACACTGGGACGTGCCGCCCCGGGGTTTCCTTGGGGCCGTTCGAAAATATTTCCGCACGGGGCCGCGCGGCGGCGCTCAGCCGTTCGCGCCGTCCCCGGTGGAAAGCATCCGGCGGACCTCGTGCATCCGCCACGAAATCGTCGCTTCGGCGACGCCCAGGATCTCCGCCGCCTCGGCATGGGTGAGCTGCTGGCCGGCGACCAGCACCGCCGCGTCGCGATAGGCCGGCCTGAGCCGGGCGATCGCGCTCCTGAGCCACATCGCGTCATGCAGGTCGCGCCCGTCCGGCCCGCGCGCCAGCCCGGCGATGACGGCCAGCCGCTCGGTGAAACCGCCGAACGACCGGCGGCGGCGGCGCAGGTCGCGACAGGCGTTGAACACGATGCCGCACAGCCAGGTGGTGAATTTCGCCTCGCCGCGGAAGCTCCCGATCTTCTCCACCAGCGTGCAGCACACGTCCTGCGCGATGTCGTCAGCGTCGGCGCGCGACCCGGTCAGTTGCCAGGCGAGCCCGTGGATCCGGTTATAATGGCGATCGAGCAGGGCGGCGAACGCGTCGCGCTGCCCCGCAACGGCGGCGGCCAGCAGATCGGCATCCGGATCGTCCCCGACATCCGCCATGCGTCACGGCCGGCCGCGTTGTGCGCCGCGCCCGGGTGTCTCGCCGCGGCGACCATGCATCGTCATAGACCAGTCCCGTCGCCGCATGCCCATGCTGGGCGTCTTGTGCATCATTCGGGAGCCCGACACCATCGTCGCGGGACCCGTTTCGCGCGATCGCGCAAGACGATCGTACCGGCCTGTCGCGGCCAATCCATCGCCTGTGCGCCCCGCTCGGGCGCAGGCGTGCTTGACCTGCCCCTGGCGAGCGCCCACCCGCCGCTGTTCCCGGTCGCGCGCTGCAGGCCGTTCGCTCGCCTGCGCGCCCGACTCACTGCCATGCCAACAAGATTGAGATTCATGCGATTTCCCCGATTCTTCTCCCGTGCCGCGAATGACATGGCGATCGACCTCGGCACGGTGAACACCGTCGTGTACCTGCGCGACCGGGGCATCGTCCTCAACGAACCCTCCGTCGTCGCGCTCGAGACGCTGGACGGGGTGACGAAGGTGCGGGCGATCGGCGCCGAGGCGAAGCTGATGCTGGGCAAGACGCCCGAGACGATCCGCGCGATCCGCCCGATGCGCGACGGCGTGATCGCCGACATCGATGTCGCCGAGCAGATGATCAAGCATTTCATCGACAAGGCCCATGGCGGGCCGAGCCGGCTGCCGCGCCGGCCCGATATCGCGATCTGCATTCCGTCGGGCGCGACCACGGTCGAGCGGCGCGCGATCCAGCAGGCGGCCACCAATGCCGGCGCGCGCAAGGTTTTCCTGATCGAGGAATCCATGG
This sequence comes from uncultured bacterium, assembly GCA_903884945.1. Taxonomy (GTDB): domain Bacteria; phylum Pseudomonadota; class Alphaproteobacteria; order Sphingomonadales; family Sphingomonadaceae; genus Sphingomonas. The sequence continues at coordinate 5,917 of CAISGR010000294.1, read as the reverse complement.
CCGCGGCGATCGGGGCCGGTCTTCCCGTCACCGAGCCGATCGGCGCGATGGTCGTGGATATCGGCGGCGGCACGACCGAAGTCGCGATCCTGTCGCTGCGCGGCCTGGCCTACAGCACCTCGGTGCGCGTCGGTGGGGATCGCATGGACGAGGCGATCGCATCGGGCATCCGCCGCAGGCATAACCTGATGATCGGCGAGGCGACCGCCGAGCGCATCAAGGTCGAGATCGGCACCGCGCTGATGCCCGAGGACGAGAAGGGCGCGGTGATGCGGGTCAAGGGCCGCGACCTCGTCAACGGCGTGCCGTCCGAGATCGAAGTCAGCCAGGCCGACATTGCCGGTTTCCTGACCGACCTGGTCGGCCAGATCGTCGAGACGGTGCTGTCCGCGCTGGAAAAGACCGAACCCGAGCTCGCCGCGGACATCTACGACCAGGGCATCGTGATGACCGGCGGCGGCAGCCTGCTCGCCGGGCTCGATACGGCGCTGGCCCAGGCGACCGGGCTGCCGGTGATCGTGGCCGAGAATGCGCTCACCTGCGTCGCGATGGGGGCGGGCCGCGCCCTCGAGGATCCGGTCTTCAACGGGGTGATGGCGGAGGCCTGACCGGCGCACGACGGCCGCCGAACGAGCCTCCGCCATGCCCGGCCGCGCACCGGCCAGGCGATGCGTCAGCCCGTGGGCTTTTCCCGCCGTCGCGCTGCGACCGCCCAGCCGGTGAGCGCGGCGCCAAGGATCGCCGGGAGCGTCACGGCAGGAAAGTCGCGCGCGATCGCCGACGTCCCGCAGATGCCGACCGCCACCTCCCACAGGTGGAACAGCGCATGCCCTGCCAGCCAGAGGGTCGCGGCCGCCCAGAGGGCGATGCGATCGCCGGGCCGTGCCGCCCCGGCGAGATAGGCGGCCCCGATCAGCACGAAGATCAGGCCGATGTCGCGCACGAAATGCTGGTTGAACGAGCCCGTGGTGGTGACGCCGGGGACCGCGAGATACCAGTCAGCGGGGGCCGCCAGCATGTACAGGCCGTTGGCGGCGAGCCCGAGCCCGAGGATCGCGGCGAGGAGGAGGACAGGGTTCCGCATCTCAATGCCCTCCCGCTGCGGCGGCCGGCGGACGATCGAGCGCGGTTGCGACATGGCGCAGCTTGTCGGGATTGCGCACCATGTAGATCGCGGCGATCCGCCCGTCCCGAATTTCCAGCGCCGTGGTCTGCAGGATCTGCCCGCGATCCATGCTGATATAGCCGGGCAATCCGTCGATCGAGATCGGCCTGAGCAGCACCGGCCGGTAGACATGCTTGCGCGCCAGCCCCGCGAACAGGCGCAGCGCACGGTCCATGCCGTGGATCGGATTGCGGAACGCGATCACGCGCCCGCCGCCGTCGGAATAGAGCACGACATCCTCGGCCAGCATCGCCTGCAGTGCGGCGACATCGCCGTCCCGCGAGGCGGCGAAGAAGGCGTGCGCGATCCGGTCTGCCTCCGCCTGCGCGACGGGATAGCGCGGCCGCGCGTCCTGGACATGCTTGCGCGCGCGCACCGCCATCTGGCGCACCGCCGCGGCATCGCGGTCGAGCGTGCCGGCGACCTCGTCAAAGCCCAGGCCGAAGACATCGTGCAGCAGGAAGGCGGCACGTTCCAGCGGCGACAACCGCTCGAGCGCGAGCATCAGCGTCAGGGTCAGGTCGTCCGCCTGTTCCTCGTCGCTCGTTCCCATCAGCGGCTCGGGCAGCCAGGCGCCGACATAGGTTTCGCGCCGCGCCCGTGCCGACCGCATCTGATCGAGGCACAGCCGCGTCACGATGCGCGTCAGATAGGCGGCCGGTACATCGACCGATTCCTCCATCCGCGACCAGCGCAACCAGGCGTCCTGCACGACATCCTCGGCCTCGGCGACCGAGCCGAGCATGCGATAGGCGAGGCGCAGCAGCCGCGGGCGCTGCGCCTCGAACAGGCCGGTTGCCGCGTCAGGCGGCGACACTGGCGCGCTCCACCGGATGGGGTGAGCGGAAGCCGACCTGCAGCCGATTCCACACATTGATCGCCCCGATCAGCAGAGTCAGCTGAACCTGCTCGGCCTCGCTGAAATGCGCCTGGACCGGATCGTAATCGGCATCGGGCACACCGGTTTCGGCAAGCCGGGTCAGTGCCTCGGTCCAGCCGAGCGCGGCGCGTTCGCGCTCGCTGTACAGGGACGATTCGCGCCAGGCGGGCAGCATGTACAGCCGCATTTCGCTCTCGCCGGCCTTGCGCAGGTCAGTCGAATGCATGTGGATGCAGAAGGCGCAGCCATTGATCTGCGACGCCCGCAGCCGCACCAGCTCCTTCAGGGTCGGCTCGAGACTGCCCGTTTCGAAGCTCGCCTCGAGCGCCATCATTGCCTTGACGCTTTCCGGGGCGAGCAGGTGGGGGGTGCGCAAACGTGGGGTCATGGTCGGTCTCCGGGCGTGCACCATGCACGCATGCAGACAGGACGGAACAGCCCGCGCGAATGTGACATGGCCCGGCGATTTTCTTTCCGGTCGCACGGCCGAAACCGGGAAACCGTCCCGCGCGCCGGCCTAACTTGCCTTGCGCAGCGCCGCGACCTGCTTCGGCGTCACGTTCGATGGCTTCGCCCCGAAGCGCGCGGTCACGTAATTGGCCACCGCCGCGATCTCCGCATCGCTATAGGCATGGCCGAACGCCGGCATGCTCTGCCCGTCGGCCGCGCTGCGCGGCGCGCCCGAGATGACGACCTGCGCCACGTTGGTCGCCGTCGGATCGTTGACCGCGCGCGTTCCGTTGAGCGTGGCCAGCCCGCTGAGCGCGCCCTGGCCGGTCCACGCATGGCAGCCGATACAGGCCCCCTCGAAGATCTTCTTGCCGAGGGGTGCCGCTGCGTCAGCGCTGGCGAGACGGTGGCCGGCGGGGGCCAGCCCGGCCTTGGGCCTGGGCTGGTCGGGCGTCGAGATCGCCGGGACCGAGCGGACATAGGTGACCAGCGCGGCGATGTCCGACGGGGTGAGGTAGCGCAGGCTGAGATTGACTGCCTCGCCCATCGGCCCCGCGGCGGCGCCGCGACCGGCGGCATGGCCCTGCGACAGATATTGCGCCAGCTCCGCGTCGCTCCACTCGCCGACGCCGGTGTCCTTGTCGGCGGTGATGTTGAACGCGCGCCAGCCTGCCGCGACGGCGCCCGCATATTTGCGTCGGTTGTCGACCGCCTGCATCAGGTTGCGCGGGGTATGGCATTCGCCGCAATGCGCCAGTGCCTCGGCCAGATAGGCGCCGCGATTCCAGGCCGGGCTGCGATCCGTATTCGGTTCGAAGCGGCGGCCCGGATTGAACAGCTTGCCCCAGATCGCCATCAGCCCGCGCTGGTTGAACGGCCAGGCGAAGCTGTTCGGGATGGGTTGCTTGCGCACCGGCGCCAGGGTGGCGAGATAGGCCCGGATCGCCAGGCCGTCCGCATCAGTCATCCAGGTGTAGGAGGCATAGGGCATCGCCGGATAGAGATGCCCCTTCGGCCCCTTGCCCTCGCGCAGCGCGGCCAGGAATTGCGTGTCGCTCCAGCCGCCGATCCCGGTTTCCCGGTCGGGGGTGATGTTGGGCGACCAGATCGTGCCGAAGGGCAGGTTGAACGCCAGACCGCCGGCAAAGGGCGTGCCCCCCCTGGCCGTGTGGCAGGCCTGGCAATCGGCCGCCTGGGTGAGATACTTGCCGCGCGCGACGGGATCGGCCGAGGCGAAGTCGGCCGGCACCCCGGTTGGCGATGCGCCCTGATACGCCTGCAGCGCGATTCGATGCCCGCCGGCGAAGTCCATCGCGCCGGGGCCGAGCGCGATCCAGGCGAAGACACCGCCGCCCGCCACGACCAGCGCGGCGACGACGATCAGGACGATGCGGCGCGTGCTCATGCCTCTTTCCTCCCCGCGAGCACATCGCGATCGATCGGCAGCCGGCGCAGGCGCTTGCCGGTGGCGGCGAAGATCGCGTTGGCGAGCGGCGCGAAGGCGGCGGTCGTCCCGGCCTCGCCGATCCCGCCCGGCGCCTCGCCGCTCCGCATGATGTGCACCTCGATCGGAGGCGTCTCGTTCATCCGGAGCATGCGATAGTCATGGAAATTGCTTTGCTGGACACGGCCCTTCTCGATCGTGATCTCGCCGTGGAGCGCGGCCGTCAGCCCGAAGACCAGGCCGCCCTGGAGTTGCGCGACGATCGTGTCCGGATTGACCGCGATGCCGGTGTCGACGACGCAGACCATCCGGCGCAGCGTTACATTGCCGTCCCCGTCCACGCCCACTTCAGCGACGGTGGCGATCCAGCTCGCAAAGGCGGGCTGGACCGCGACGCCGCGCCCGACGCCCGGGGGCAGGGGACTGCCCCAGCCCGATTTGGCCGCGACCACGCGCAGCGCGGCCTGCAGGCGCGGCGCCTTGCCGAGGTTGTTCAGGCGGAACTGCACCGGATCGACGCCCGCCTTGTGCGCCAGCTCGTCGATGAAGCTTTCGATCACGAACACATTGTGCGCCGGCCCCACGCCGCGCCAGAAGCCGGTCGGGACGCCCGGCGGCTCCTCGCGGACGAAGTTCACCTGGAAGTTCGGAATGTCGTAGGGCATGTCCGCCGCGCAGTCGACCGCATCGAAATCCTGGCCGTTGACGAACGCCGGCGGCAGCCAGCGCGCCAGCACCGACGAGCCGGTGATCACATGATGCCAGCCGGTGATCCTGCCGTCTTCGAGCTTCGCGCTCAGCCGGTCGTGCCAGGAAGGGCGGTAGACGTCGTGCTGGATATCCTCCTCGCGCGACCAGACGACCTTGACCGGACCGTCGACCTTCTGGGCGATGCGCACCGCCTTTTCCACCTGATCGACCTCGAGCCGCCGGCCGAAGCCGCCGCCGAGCAGGTGATTGTGCACGATCACCTTGTCGAGCGGCAGGCCGGTGACCTTGGCCGCCACCGCCTGGGCGCGGCTCATCACCTGGATTCCGGTCCAGATCTCGCAGCTTCCGCCGGTGACATGCACCGTGCAGTTCATCGGTTCCATCGTCGCATGGGCGAGGAAGGGGACATCGTAGACGGCCTCGATCGCGTCATGCTCGAGCGCCTTGCCGATATCGCCGCGCGTCTTCGCGACCACGCCGGCGCGGGCGCTCGCCGCCACCAGCCGGGCGCGCACCTGTGCCGTGTCCACGCCGGCATTGGCGCCCTCGACCCAGGTGATGTCGAGCGCGGCCAGCCCTTGCAGCGCCGCCCACATATGATCGCCGACCACCGCGACAAGATCGTCGAGCACCACCACCTGACGGAATCCGGGCACCTGCTTCGCGGCACTGTCGTCGACATGGCCGACCTTGCCGCCGAACACGGGGGAATGGGCGAGCGTGGCGAACTTCACGCCCGGCGGCATCGCGTCGATGCCGAATTTCGCCTGGCCGTTCACTTTCTCGGGCGTGTCGAGCCGCCGTAGCGGCCGGCCGATCAGCCGGAAATCCTTCGGGTCCTTGAGCGGCGGGTCGGCGGGCGCCGTGAGCCCGGCGGCACGGCCGGTCAGGGCGCCATAGCCGATCCGCCGGCCGCTGGCGTCATGGATCACTTCGCTTGCCTCGGTGCGGCAGCTTGCCGGATCGACCTTCCAGCCGGCGGCCGCAGCCTGGACCAGGATCGCCCTCGTGCCCGCGCCAGCCTTGCGCAGCGGCAGCCAGAAGGCGCGGATCGAATTGGAATTGCCGGTCGCCTGCAGCCCGAAGACCGGGTTCGCGTAAAGCGCATCGCTGGGCGGGGCATGTTCGAAGGCGACATGGTCCCAGGCCGCATCGAGTTCCTCGGCGAGGATCATGCTGATCGAGGTATAGACGCCCTGGCCCATTTCGACCTGCGGAATGACCAGCGTGATCCGGCCGGCCGGATCGATCCGGATGAAGGCGTTCG
>CAISGR010000293.1 GCA_903884945.1 uncultured bacterium | reverse complement strand
GGGCGAAGCGTTTCGACCAGGCGCGGAACTCGGTCTGCTGGGTCGGTGCGAAGGGGGCATGTTCGAACAATGACTGGGTATAGTTCGCGATGAAGCCGCTCATTGCCGCCTGCACCTGGGCGGCACTGCCGGTTTCCCAGGCGGGCCGAAGCGCCGTGTTGGCGACACCGATCAGCGCGCCGCGCCCGTTGAACGGACCGCTCTTGCGCCGATCGAGCAACTGCTCCTCGGCAAAGCCGCCCCAGCCCTCGACATCGGCGGCGCGCCGGACGGAAAAGCTCAGCTTGCGGAGCGTACCCGAGGCCGCCGCGAGCTTGGTCATGAGCGGGGCATAAAGCGCCGCCAGCGCATTCTGCTCGTCGACTACGGCGCCGAACACCCGGCCATAGGCTGCGTCCCGTTCGGTCTGAAGGTCCTTGCGCCGGGCGGCAGCGCCTTGAGCATCGGCAAGGCGGGCCTCAAGCGTCTGGAGGGCAGAGTTTTCCTGCGCGATGCGGGCGGTCAACGCGCTATATTGCTCGCGCACGACCCGGTCGGCACTGAACAGCGCCTCGAGGCGGGTCATTTCGGCGCGCAAGATGGCGAGTTTCACGGTCGCGAGATCGGCGCCGTCGGCGATCAGCGATGTCGCGGGATCACCAGGCACCGGCGGCACGCCTTGCAGATCCGAGATCTGGCCATCGGCCCACCGGACGTAGCCGGCGAGGCTCTGATCGACGTCGCCCTGGTAGACCAGAAGGAACTCCTGCCATTGGGCCTGATCGAGACTGCTGGCGAGGTGGCGCGCCTGGGTCTGGCGCAGCATTTCCGGTGCCTTGGTTGCGCGCGTGCTGCGAACCTCATCCTGCATGGCGAGGAAAGCCCGCCGCTGGTTGCCGAGCTGCTGGAGCCGCGTGTCGAGCGCCTGCACGGCTTGCGTTAGGGCCGCATGGCGCTGGGCCTGCGCGGGGGTGCCCTTGAGCACGAGCTTGGCAAGATCGGCATTATAACCTGCGATCACCTGCTTCTTCTGATTGACCTGCTGGGCGAGCATGCCGATCAACGCTTCCTTCTCGAACTCCTCCGAGATCCGCTCGGAGATGTCGGCGATCGCCTCAGCCTCGCGCGCCCTTGCTTGTTGGAATCGCAGCGTCTTGCGTTCGCGCAGTTCTTCGAAGCTGATGGCACCGTCGCGGTCGGCCGGCGGATGCGCCTCGAAGATGACGCGCTCGATCTCGCGGATGAGACCGTCCGAGGCTCCCTTGGCCGAGCACAGCTCTTCCACGAACTGCTGGGAGAGATAGCGTGCGCGAGGAAAGGCGAAGGCGCCATTGGCATCGCGGCCGTCGAGGAAGCGATCGGTTGTAGCTCCCCCACCCCAGCGCAGTGTCGCCTTGCCTGCGCCCAGGAGCGGCCGGGCACGGACCAGGAAGGATGGGCTGAGGTCCGGATTGGCATTCCAGGTGGTGGCGGGGATCGCATCGCACGCAGCGGCAATGACGTCGGCTAGCGCGGTCTTGCCCGAACCGCGTGCACCGATGATCGCGACGAGTCCCGGGTTGAGGGGCATGGTTGGCGTCGCCGCCCAAGGTGCATCTGAAAGGCTGACCTCCGCGATCACCTGGGACGGCATGGCGGTGCTCGGCGGCAGGGTGCCTACAAAGGCGCGCCCTTCGGGATCGATACAGGCCTGGCGCAGCGCGTCGAAGGTAAGCGCACCTTTGATCCAAGTGTAGCGATCCCCGGCAGGTTGCCCGATCTGCGCCGGCTGGTGAGCGTCACTGCCATGGAGGCAGGGCTTGCAGCCGTCATATTGGACACGCAGCTCTTCGGGCGACAGGTTTCGACGGCCCGCCCAGAAGTCGCGCGACGAAGGCGCGCTCGAGAAGATGATATGGGCGAAGCGCTCGATTTCCTGGCGCATCGTCGCGTCGGCCGCCTGCCGCATTCCCGAGGTGCCATCGTCAGCGCTGCCGGCGACCGCGATGAGGATGTTCTTCTTCGCCCATTCGTTGCTGTGGATGACCTCGCGCAGTTGGCGGAAGTTCACCTTGAACTGGGTGGCGCCATGCGCGAGCTTAGCGCGATCGTCGGTAAGCGCGGGGTTGGCGGTGCAGCCAAGCCGGATCAGTTCGTCGCGCGTGCAGTCGAATTGCGAATTGAACGCCTGGAAGTGGAGCCGACCGAGGATCCGCCGCACGTTCGTGAGATGGTCGGGATCTTCCGGACTGACGAGCAGGTGAATGTTCACGAAGCCCGTCCGCGCCGCGACATCGAGGCGTAGCTCGATATTGGGGAAGACGAGTTCGATCGCGCCGAGCCGCCCTGCGGCCTTGTGGCGCAGCACCGTCTCGTAGGTGTCGGTCACATAATAGTCGGTAACGGCGACCGCCTCGATACGAGGAGCAACGCCCTCCAGCGTCGCCAGCCAGGTTTCCCAAGGATCGGGGCCGCCGAACTGATTGTTGAGAACGGTGCCGGGCGCGTGGATATGCGGCTCCCATCGCCGCCATTCAGATCCTCTCGACGCCATGCCCCACCAGCCTCCGGAACGATTATCGATCGCAGGGTAGCGGATCAGCTCGTCCCACAAAACCGGCAAGTCGTCTGAATTGCTCGGTTTTGGCCCGGAAGCGCGACCGAGCTTCTCAATTTCTTGTGCCGTGCATCGACGCGCGGTGCGATTGAAGGACTTACCTATGACTGAGATGATGCAAATCCAGCGCATCCTAGTTGCCGCAATGAAGGCCGGCTCTCCTCAATACGTCTGCCATTGCGGCGCGACTCTGGATGAGGTGTCGGGGCTTCTTTCCGGCGGCCTCGTCGAAGAGGCCGGTTGGGCGATCGTGATCCACGGCAATCTCCATTGGCGGGATCGTGGTCGGTTGAGCCGGGCGCTACCCGCGTTGATCAGTAACCGTTTCTGGCTCGACCATGTCGGCATTGATCCTATGCGGGCTGCGCGGTGGTGCGCGCACAACGACGGTTGGGCCAAGACGTTGCGAGACTGCGCTTTCCGGCCACCGCAATTGGCGGCCGTGGCGCGCGCACAAGCCCAACAGATTGCTGATCAGCCTGAAGGATAATGCCAGGCCCGCAACCTTGTGCGGTTGTGGGCGGTTTCGGCGCGCCCTTGGGCTTCGTCGTGGGGCCTTGGCCGATCGACTCTTTCGCCCTCGGCAGTCGTGCCTTCTCTGCGTCCTGTCGGCCACGCGCAGCACTTGGGCGGCCTGAAAACCGGGCTTGCCGCCGATCGGGGAGCGGTCAGCGAAATGGTCAAGCTGGACCTGGCCAGTCTGCTGGGCGACCTTCATGTGCCGACGGGAGGCGAGCCGCCCGGCGTTGGCGACCGATGCCCAAACCGCGAGCGTGCCCGTCGCTCTCTGCTTCCCCCGCCCCCGAGCCTGCGCCGTTTGAACGGTTGGCAATCTAGGTGGCTAACGCGCTGGAAAGGCCTAATCGCTTTACGGAGCTACGACCCGGCGGGCGACACTATACGGCAGTCTTTTGCGATGTTTGCTATATGATTGCTGGATCGAAATTGCCTTGCCAGAAATTGAGGATTTCAATCGTGATTTCAGTATGTTATAATGCATGTGGAAGTGATGTGTGGTACTTCCGGTACCGGCGCCCTTAACGGCCAGGCCCCCGACAGATCGGGCCGACCCGTCAGCCCTTGTAACGAAGGGCGTTCAGCAGGAGGCTGAATGCCGGCGATGGCTGCCGCCGGCTGGGATAGTAGAGATAATAGCCGTCGAAGGGCTCGCACCAGTCATCGAGCACGCGCACCAGCCTCCCCTGTTCGAGCAAGGCGGTGACCCGATCTTCGACCAGATGGGCGATGCCATGCCCGGCCAGGGCCGCAGCCAGGATGAGATCGACATCGTTCAGCACCAGCTGGCCGTCGACCTTGACCTTCAGCGCCCGCCCGTCCTTTTCGAACTCCCAGGCATAGATGCTCCCGCGCGCCATGCGCAGGTTGATGCAGGCGTGCCCCGCCAGCTCGTGCGGCGCGCCCGGCAGCCCGCGTCGTGCGAAATAATCGGGCACGCCGACCGTCGCCATCCGCAGCGGCGGCCCGATCTTCACGGCGATCATGTCCTGTTCCAGCCGTTCGCCCAGGCGAACGCCGGCGTCGAAGCGCTCCGCGACGATATCGGTAAGACCGGACTCGATGTTCAGCTCGACCTGGATGTCCGGATATTCCTTCGTGAGACGATCGATGGCGGGCCACAGGATCGTGCCCGCCGCATGCCCCGACGTCGTGATCCTGACGGTCCCCGCCGGTCGGTCCCGTAACGCCGTCAACGACGCGATCCGGACGTCGATGTCTTCCAGGGCGGGTCCCAGCGTCTCGATCAGCCGCTCCCCGGCCTCGGTCGGCGCCACGCTCCGGGTCGTCCGCGTCAAGAGCCGCAGGCCGAGCTTCCCCTCCAGCCGCCGCATGGAGTGGCTGAGCGCCGACTGCGAGACCCCGAGCTTGGCGGCCGCCCGCGTGAAGCTTCGTTCCTCCGCAACGATCAGGAACATGGCCAAGCTGCCGAGTTCTTCGCGTCCCATCTAAGGCATCGTCGTTGGTTTCATGACATCAGGTCATAGGCCCAAGCAATTAGCCGTGTCTAATCGCGACAGCCGCGGCCGCTTATCTAGCGGTGGAGCAGGCAGGCCCGGGCGCAAGCCCGGATCTCGAACGGAAGGACAGACGATGCAAAAGCGCATGTTGGGCCGCAGCGGCCTCGAGGTATCGGCGATCGGCCTGGGCTGCATGGGCCTGAGCTTCGGCTATGGTCCGGCGACGGACCGACAGGACGCCATCAGCCTCATCCGCGCCGCGCACGAGCGCGGCGTGACCTTCTTCGATACCGCCGAGGCTTATGGCCCCGGCGTCAACGAGGAGGTGGTCGGCGAAGCGCTGCAGCCGGTGCGTGACCAGGTGGTGATCGCGACCAAGTTCGGCTTCAAGAACGGCATTCCCGCCAATGGGCTCGACAGCCGCCCCGAGCGGATTCGTCAGGTGGCCGACGATGCGCTGCGCCGGCTGCGCACCGACCGGATCGACCTGTTCTACCAGCACCGTGTCGATCCCGATGTACCGATCGAAGATGTCGCCGGTACCGTGAAGGAGCTGATCGATGCGGGCAAGGTCAGGCACTTCGGCCTGTCCGAGGCCGGCGTCGACTCGATCCGCCGGGCGCATGCCGTGCAACCCGTCGCTGCCCTACAGAGCGAATATTCGCTCTGGTGGCGCGAGCCGGAGGCGAAAATCCTGTCCGTCCTGGAAGAGCTCGGCATCGGCTTCGTACCCTTCGCACCTTTGGGCCGGGGGTTCCTGACGGGCAAGATCGATCCGAACGCCACCTTCGGAGACACGGACTTCCGCAGCACCGCGCCGCGCTTCGCCCCCGCTGCGCTCAAGGCCAACCAGGCGCTGGTCGATCTCGTCGGATCGATCGCCGCGGCGACGCACGCAACCCCGGCGCAGATCGCCCTCGCCTGGCTGCTCGCGCAACGGCCATGGATCGTGCCGATCCCCGGCACCACCAAGCTGCATCGACTCGAGGAGAATCTCGGCGCCGCGAGCGTCGAACTGACCAGCGCCGATCTCGACCGCATCGAACTGACGCTCTCGCGCATCCACATCGAGGGCGAGCGCTACCCGGCCGCGCACCAGAGCTTCGTCAACCGCTGAGGGACCGATCATGGCCGAGGAGCATATTTTCGGGGTGGGGCGTCGAACCTTCCTGGCGGCCGGTGGCGGTCTCGCGGCCGCGCCGCTGTTCGGTGGCGGCGCCCAGGCAGCAATCATTCCCTATCCCGCCGTCCACATCAGCGGGCGGCGCAAACTGGGCACCCTGGAAGTCTCCAGCATCGGCATCGGCGTCCAGAATATGAGCCGCACCTATCAGACGACGATCCCCAGCCGCCCCGAGATGCACAACATCATCCGCACGGCGTTCGATCGCGGCGTAACCTTCTACGACGCGGCCGAAGCCTATGGACCGCATGAGGTAGAGCGGATTCTCGGCGAAGGCGTGGCGCCGTTCCGTGATCAGGTGGTGATCGCATCCAAGTTCGGGTGGAACATCGATCTCGCGACCGGCGCCCGCGGCCCGGGCCTCAACAGCCGCCCCGAGCATATCAAGCTGGCCGTCGAGGGCATGCTCAGGCGACTGCGCACTGACCGGATCGATCTTCTCTACCAGCACCGGGTCGATCCGCTGGTGCCGATCGAAGACGTTGCAGGCGCGATCAAGGATCTGAGGGCGCAGGGCAAGGTCCTGCACTGGGGCTTGTGCGAGATGGGTCCGGGCACGCTGCGGCGGGCCCATGCCGAACGGCCGGTCACGGCGGTGGAAAACGAATATTCGATGCTGTGGCGCGGGCCCGAGGCGGCAACCCTCCCGCTCTGCGAAGAGCTCGGCATCGGCTTCGTGCCCTGGAGCCCGCTCGGTGTAGGCTTTCTCACCGGCGCGATCGACGCCCGGACGCGCTATGCGGACGGCGACATCCGCAAGGAAGAGAGCCGGTTCTCGCAGGACAATATCGGCAAGAACCTTGCCCTCGTCACGCTTCTGGAGAGCTGGGCGGTACGCAAGCAGGCCACACCGGCCCAGATCGCGCTGGCGTGGCTGTTGGCGCAGAAGCAGTGGATCGTGCCGATCCCCGGCACCACCCAGATGGCCCACATGATCGAGAATGTCGGCGCCGCGGCGGTCCGGCTGACGCCGGCCGAAGCCGCCGAGCTGAACCGCGCCGTTGCGGCAATCCAGGTTCAGGGCGCGCGGCTGCCCGAGGCGGTGCAGGCTTATTCGGACGTCGAGGCGCCACCGAAGCGCTGAGTTTTCGGGGGCCGGGCGGCAGATCCGGCCCGTCCGCTACCTTTGATGGGATACGCGATATGGAACAACGTACACTCGGCAGGGGTGGCCTGAAGGTCTCCGCACTCGGGCTCGGCTGCATGAGCATGGCATCAACCTATGGTCCGGTCGGCGATCGGCAGGAGATGATCGGCCTGGTCCGCACTGCGGTTGAGAGGGGCGTGACCTTGTTCGACACCGCCGAGGCCTATGGGCCCTTCACCAACGAGGAGCTGGTCGGCGAAGCGCTCCAGCCGGTTCGTGACCGAGTGGTGATCGCGACCAAGTTCGGCTTCGACATCGACCTCGAGACCGGCGCACGCACGGGCGGCACCAACAGCCGGCCGGAGCACATCAAGGCAGTCGCCGATGCAGCGCTCAAGCGGCTGCGTACCGACCGGATCGACCTGTTCTACCAGCATCGCGTCGATCCCGCCGTGCCGATCGAGGATGTCGCGGGAGCAGTGAAGGGCCTGATCGCTGCCGGCAAGGTCGGCCATTTCGGCCTCTCCGAAGCGGGGATGAAAACGATCCGGCGCGCGCATGCCGTGCAGCCGGTCGCCGCACTGCAGAGCGAATATTCGCTGTTCTGGCGCGAGCCCGAGCAGGAATTGCTGCCGCTCATGGAGGAATTGGGCATCGGGTTCGTGCCATTCAGCCCTCTCGGCGCCGGCTTCCTGACCGGGCAGATCGATGAGAACACCGTCTTCGCATCTGGCGATTTCCGGAATCTGGTTCCGCGATTCTCGCGTGAAGCGCGCAAGGCAAACATGGCGCTGGTCGAGGTCGTAAAGCGCGTCGCCGCGCGCCGCGGCGCGACGCCGGCTCAGGTCGCCCTCGCGTGGCTCCTCGCGCAGCGCCCGTGGATCGTGCCGATTCCCGGCACCAGCAGGGTTGCGCGCATGGAAGAGAATCTCGGGGCAATCGATCTCGCACTAGCGCCAGGCGACCTCGCCGAGATCGATGCGGGCACCGCCAATTTCGCCGTCCAGGGCGCGCGGCTGCCCGAACCGGTGCTGAAGATGACGCGGCTCTGATCGCGGAGCGGCATGCGGCCGGCCCAACCGCTGGCCGCGCCGCGCCCGTGGCCGGCGACTCAGCTCTCCGGCGTTTCACTCCCGGCATCGGGCGCCGCGAGCGCGCGCACACGTGCCTGCACCGCGGGCACCCAGCGGGCCAGCACCTCGAACGCGATCGGAACGTCGAAGGCAATGCCGGCATGATCAGCGTCGCGCCAGCGGATCGATCCCGCGATGGCGGGAAGTCCGTGAGTCATCAGGACCAGCTTGTCCCCGATCTCGAACGCCTCCGCAGGCCGGATTCGCGCGCCGGCCTGAGAGATGTTGCTGACGATGACCGAATGATAGCGCGAGCCGACGCGAACGCGCGCCCGCGCCTCCAGGCCAACGCGTGGCGCGCGCGGCTGATAGGTGGTCGGCGCATAATCATATTTGTCGGCCAGCACGCGCGCCGCGTTGATCGGCTCATCGAACTGGATGCCGGCCAGCCCGTCGCGCCGCCAGGTCACCTTGCCCGACACGGAATGCCCTGACTTGAATTCGGCCGTGACGGGATCGCCGACGCCGAGTCCGGAATAGATATGCGCCATCAGCCCGCCATTCGAGATGTTGCGGACAAGGCACAGCTCCTCGCTATAGGG
>CAISGR010000292.1 GCA_903884945.1 uncultured bacterium | reverse complement strand
TGACCGCCTTGGCGAGCGTCTCCAGCTTGATTTGCGTGGCGCCCTTCACGGTGGTGCCCTCATAGGGCGCAAGCATCGCTGCGGTCTGCTGCGGGATCACACCGTCAATGAAGAACTTCACGCCATTCGCCGTGAGTCCGATCGCGCGAGCGCGGGCCGAGAGCTTGAGGATATCGGCCATCTGCTCGACGCCGCGCTCATTGTTCCAGCGCAGGTCCATCGCGGTGTGCATGGTCAGCCCGCCGCGATCCCTGACCGCCTTATAGGCCTCGATCGCGCGGCTGGTGCCGCCCTTGTCCCACTCGACGGCGGCGTCGTGCCACGAGGTGATGCCCATGCTGTTGAAGAGCTTGACGGTGAAGCTGATCGCGCCCTGCAGGTCCTGGTCGGTGGGCGGCGGCACCAGCGGATCCACGAGTGCCATCGCCGCCTCTTCCAGCCCGCCGACCGGCTCGCCGGTCTTCGGATCGCGGTCGATCGTTCCATTCTTGGGATCTGGGGTATCCTTGGTGATCCCGGCCAGTTCCAGCGCCTTGGAATTCACCCAGAGCGTGTGCCCGTCGGACTCCAAGATCAGCGGACGATCCCTCGAGATCGCGTCGAGGATTTCCTTGCGCGGGATGCCGTTGGGCGGGAACAGGGTCTGGTTGAAACCCGAGCCGAAGATCGTGCCGGTGCCCGGCGACTTCGCGACGCAATCGGCGATGATCTTTTGATAGTCGTCCAGTGTCTCGCCGGCGTGGAGCGCGCAGCGGGCATGGCTCATGCCGCCGAAGATCGGGTGTGCGTGCGCATCGCCAAACGCGGGCATCAGGAAACGGCCGTGGAGGTCCACGACGTTCGTCTTAGCGCCCTTGAGCCGGGCGATCTCGACACTGGTGCCGACGGCAAGGATCCGCCCATCCTTGATCGCTACCGCCTCGGCCCAGGGCTTGCCGTCCTCGACCGTATAGACATGACCATTGGTGAGGATCAGCTCCGCCACCTCGGGCGCTGGCGTCGGTGCGGCGCTGGCGGCGGTAACGGTGAAGAGCAACCCGGCGGTCGCGAGACGAAGGGCGGGCATGGGCGTTCAATCCTGTAAAAACGTGGAAACGGGGGGCCGGAGGAAGATGCCCGGCCCCGATACGTCAGGTCAGAAGCGGAAGCGCGCCGAGGCAAGCACCGTACGGTCCTTGCCCAGATAGCAATAGCCTTCGCTCGCTGCCGCGCTGTAGTTGCAGTTGGTGTAGACCCGCTGGTTGAACAGGTTGCTTGCGTTCACCGACAGGTTCCAGCCCTTGTAATCGAGCTCGAACATCGCATCGACCAGCGTGACCGGATCGATGAAATAGGTCTGCGAGGTATCGATCTTGTTGCCCTGGTAGCGCACGCCGAGGCCGACCTTGCCGCCGACATCGTTGCCAAGCGCGAAGTTCTTCGCGCCCCAGATCGATGCCTGGTGCTCGGGCATGTTGCTCACCCGGTTCCCGACGATCGACGGCACCGGGTTCTCGATGAACTTGGCCCGGGTGTAGCTGTATGCCGCGGTCAGCTCGAAATTGCGCGGCAGGCGCCACGTGCCTTCGACTTCGATGCCCTTCGAACCCACCGTGCTGTTCTGCAGGAAGTTCTGGATATTGGTGGGATCGGAGATCAGGTAATTCTGCTCCTTCACGTCGAACCCGGCGATCGTGATCAGGGCGTTGCGGGACGGCGCGAACTTCACCCCCAGCTCATATTGCCGGCCCTTGCGCGGCACGAAGGCAACGCCGGCGAAGCTGGTGCCGAACACAGGCAGAAACGATTCCGAATAGTTGAAATAGGGCGACACGCCCTTGCTGACATCGACGATGACGCCGCCGCGGAAGGTCCAGGCCTTGTTGTCCGGCTGCTCGACACCATCAACGTTCGAGGTGACGTTGTCGTGGCGCAGGCCGAAGACGAGCGAGACACGGTCCCAGGCGCGAATTTGGTCCTGCGCATAGAAGCCGAGTTGGGTGTTCTTCGTCACCTTGTTCGGCCCCCACGGCGCGGTGGCGAAAGCCTGACCATAGACCGGGGCATAGAGGTCGATCGAAGGCGCCACACCGAAGCCCTCGCTCTTGTCTTCCTTGAACGCGGTATAGTCCGCGCCGAGCAGGATCTTATGCTCGAACGGACCGGTGTCGAACGTGAAAGTCAGGTTGTTGTCGGTGTTGAAATTGTCGTAGTTCGCACGATTGAAATACCAGTAGCGCGCCGGCTTGCGCGGCCCGCGGCCATCGGTATAGGCCACGCCCGCGTCCGTGTAGAAATAGTCCGCATAGACTTCCTGATAGTCGACCTTCTGATGGAAGTAGCGGTTGCGGCTGTTGAAGGTGATGTCTTCACCGAAATGCTGGGTCAGCAGCGCAGTACCCGAATAATAGTCACTGCGGCTGTGGTTAAAACCCGGCTCGCCCAGATAGAAGTCGAATGGGATCGCCACATTGGCGTTGGCCGCATCGACGGTCTTGGAGGTCGGCAGATAGGTCTGCGTGCCGAGACGGTCTTTCTGATAGAGGCCGATCAGCGTGATCTCGGTGCTGGAGCTCGGCTTGAAGGTGACCGCAGGCATGATCAGCACGCGGTCATCGTCCTGTGAGGGTTGCTGCAAATGCCCGTCGCGCACCAGGCCGACGAGGCGCGCAGAGACGCCGTCGGTCAGACCGCCGGTCACGTCGAAGCGTAATTCCTTGCGCGCATCGGTGCCGAGCGTGGCGCCTACTTCACCGGCGAACTCCTCCTGCGGCCGCTTGCTGACCGCGTTCAGGATGCCGCCCGCGCCGCCGCCGCCGTATAGCGTCGAGGAGGGGCCGCGCATCAACTCGGCGCGCTCGACCGTGTAGATTTCCAACCGCGCGCCGTAGACGAAGCTAGGCATGCGGTTGAGGCCGTCGAGATACTGGTTCACGTCGAAGCCGCGCGCTGCGAGGAAATCGCCGCGCGCATCGACACCGTTGAGTTCAGACGCGACGCCCGCACTGTAGCGGACAACGTCCTGGAGATTGACCGCGGCGCGGTCCTTGAACTGTTCCGACGTGATCACGCTGATCGATTGCGGAATTTCGGTCAGCGGCGTGTCTGTCTTGGTGCCGGCCATCGCTCGCGTGCCGGTAACGATGATCTCATCGTCCGACTGCGCCCTTGCCGGCACCGGATCGGCGCCGTCCTGCGCCATCGCCGCACCGGACCAAGCTGTCGCCGCGCATGCCGAAAGCAGTGCCAGCCGCGTTCGCCTAACCAACTTCTTCGAATATCCGTGTGTCATTGCCGCCTACCCTTTGCTATTTTTGCCGGCTCTGGCTGTCGCCTTGACGACAACCGGCTGTTTTTCGGCAGGGACATTGAACAGGCAGCGTCGCGAAACCGTCACGCGATTTTCAGGGTAAATAGAAGAGGAAGACGGGTAAGGCTGTTCCCCAATTTGGGGAACAGCTATTCAGAAGGCCGCGGGGCGCAACAGCCCGCCCTCGATCAGCCCGCGTTCGTGTGACACGCGCACCGCGTCGCGGCGCTTGTTGACGCCGATCTTCCTGAACACTGCCTTCAGCCGATATTTCACCGTATCGGGCGACATGCCGATCAACCGGGCGATCTCCTTGTTCGAATAGCCTTGGCTCAGGTGACGCAGGATCGCGGCCTCGGCATCGTTGAGCGCGTCGGGTGCGGGCGCGAGTGCCCGGGTGTTGCCGAGCGAGCGGGACAAGCCCTTGAGGAATTGCGCGCGGAAGCGGTCCGGCGAGCCGGCCAGCGCGTCCTCGAGCGACGTCTGGATGAAGGCGCGGGCGTTAAGAAACGGGCGGACAATACCCTGGAACATGGCGGTGCCGACGGCTTCATCAAAACAGGCCTGCGCCTTTCCGGCCTCGCCGATCGCGCGATAGCCGTGCGCGGTGAGCAGGTTGAGATCGATTAGTAGCCGGCCTGCGCCATGCTGTCGGGCCCAGCGCGTCATTGCGCTCAGCTCGTCGAGCGCGGTGTAAGGGGCACCAGAGAGCAGCGCGAGCCGGGCGCGGCACAACGAGGCGGCGACGGCCACCGGGCGATACTGCGGCGATTCCACGGCCATCGCATCAGCCAGCGCGTCGAGCCCGATCGTGACGGAAAAGGCTCGCGCTTCGCCTAGCAAAGCCTCGTCGCGTAGCAGCAGTTCGAGCTCGCACAGCTCGGCGAGCAGTTCAAGTTGGCGCAGACGGCGGCGCTGCGCGACGCCGCGCGCCCGGGCGAGCAGCGCGCGGGCGGCATCGATTGCACCGTCATCCATCAAGGCGTGTGCCGCGGTGAAATAAGCGACGGCATAGACGTCCACCCAGCCGTCCGACTGCTCCATGTGCGGCAACGCCCATTCGAGCAGGGCGTTCGCTTCAGTGGCGCGATCCTGTTCGTAGAGCAGCTCTGCCTCGAACGCCGCGCAATTGGCAGCGAGATCGGAGCGTGCCCCGAAATGCGCCTCGATCTCCTTGTGGGCAACCGCGAGCACCGCCACCGCATCCTTCAGCCGACCTTGCCCTTCGCGGATACGCGCCTCGTGGAAGCGGGTGAACAGTTCGCTGTAGAGCGATCCCATCGCCTGGTAGTGGCCCCGCGCCGCCAGCGTCGGCTCCATCGCGCGCTCCAGCCAGCCGCCCTCATAATATTTGGCACCCAGCGATTCGCTTACATTGGCAAGGACCAGGTGATCGTCGGCGGGCAGCGTACGCAGCAGCGCCTCGCGGGCGAGCAGATCTTCGAGCGTCAGCGGTTCGTTCTCATATTCGGCAAGGATATCGCCGACTACGCGGATCTCGGTCCAGAGATCGGGCGAAGTCTCCTGCTGTTCGGAGCGATCGACCAGCCGGTCATATGCGAGCCGGGCCGCATCCATCCGCCCGCATTTGATGTCGAGATAGAGCTTGGCCAGCACCAGCGCCGGGCTCGCGTCGATCTCCGCCGCGCTCAGCCGGGCGAGGCCGCGCTCGACCAGGCCCAGTTGGCCTTGCGGGATCAGCCGCCAGCCGCCCGCGTCTTCGAGGACCCCGGCGAGCAGCGCGCTGTCCTCGGCCTCGATCGCGTGGCTGATAGCCTCGGCAGTCTCGCCGCGCGCATCGAACCACAAGGCGAGCCGCTGGTGCAACGCGCGATACTGGCCGATGTCCCGCCTGACGAGCCGCTCGCGCAAATATTCGGCGAAGAGCTGGTGGTAACGATAGGCGTCGCGCTCGCGCGAGAGCGGGGTGAGCAGCACGCCCTGCTGCTCAAGCCGCTCGAGCAGCAGTCCGCCATCCTGCCGGTCGCAGATCAGGTTGAGCGCTTCGGCGGTCACACGGCCGAGCAGGGCTGTGCGCAGTACCACTTCCTGCACGTCTTCGGGCAACGACATCAGCACCTGTTCGGAGAGATAGCCGGCCAACTCCGAGCCGGATCCCCCCGCACCGCCGACGAAGCTGCGCCGGTCGATCCCGCGCCGGAGCGAGAACAGCATGAGTTGCAACGCGATCGGCCAGCCTTCGGTCCGCTCGATCAGGCTGCGGACATCGTCTTCGCACAGCGGCAAGCCATCGGCGCGTGCCAGCATCTCCTCAGCCTCGGGGCTGGAGAATTTGAGATCTTCGGCGGAGAGTTCGAGCAACTGCCCCTCCGCCGCCAGCATCGTCTGGCCGAGCCGCGGATAATCGCGCGATGCGATGATGAAGTGGCAGTTGCGCGGCGCGAGGCGGATCAGTGACTGGAGGAAGTCGAACGCCTCCGGGCTCTCGGCGCAGTGGAGATCGTCGAGGATCAGCACGGTCTGGCGCGGATCGCGGGCCAGCCGGTTGATGATCGCCGAAAGCGCGGCGCGCGCGGGCATACCGGCGGAGACGGGCTCGCCCTCCTCCACTGCCTCACCGCTGATCGCATAAGAGATATATTGGGCAAGCCGCTTGGCATCGGCATCGTCGCGCTCGAGCGTGAGCCAGGCGACGAGCAGATCGGCATCGGCAAGGCGGCGACGCCACTGGGCGAGCAGGCTGGTTTTGCCATATCCCGCCGGGGCATGGATGAGCGTAAGGCGCCGGCCGAGCGCTCCGTCCAGCCGTTCGAGCAGCGCATCACGCCGGATCTGGTCGCCCATCCACAGCGGCGGCGCGACCTTGGTCGGGATCAGTTCTTCGATCGCGGCTACTCCGTCCATTCCGAGTCGCTAGACGAAAGACGGTACAAGAAGATGGCGGAAACGGGAGCGACTTACCCGTCCGGGCACCAGGATTACCCGTTCGCCGGGTCCCGCACCCGTTTCCCGCATTGCACCGCCTAGCCGCAGCCCCTTAGCTCGCGACGAGTGAGGGGCGTGCCAAAGGATTGGGATAGCGTGCGGATTGGGGTCGATGTCGGGGGAACGAATACCGACGCCGTATTGATGGACGGGGCTGAGGTCGTCGCATGGACCAAGCAGCCGACGACGGTGGACGTTGGCTCGGGCGTTGCCGCCGCGATCCGCGCGGTGCTTGGCGAAGCGCGGGTGGCGCCCGAGGCGGTCGCCTCCGTGATGATCGGCACCACGCATTTCACCAACGCCCTGGTCGAGCGCCGCCGGCTCGACAGGGTCGGCATCCTGCGGCTCGCCAGCCCCTCGGGCGAGGCGCTGCCGCCGATGACTGGCTGGCCGGAAGCGCTTGCCGGGCAGATCGACGCGAAGACCTATCTCCTTCCTGGCGGCTTCGAGTTTGACGGGCGCGAGATCGCCCCGCTCGACAAATCCGCGATCCGCGCGGCCGCCCGCGAGTTGCGTGAGGCCGGGATCGAGGCGATCGCGATCAGCAGCGTGTTCGCCCCGGTGAATCCCTCGATGGAGGAGCGCGCCGCCGCGCTCGTTGTCGAGGAGCATCCCGGCGCGCGCATCACCGTTTCTCATACGCTGGGCCGGATCGGCTTCATCGAACGCGAGAATGCCGCGATCCTCAACGCCGCGCTGGGCAGCCTTGCCAGCCACGTCGTCGCCTCGTTCGAGCGAGCGCTGGAAGAGATCGGAGTCAAGGCGCCGCTCTATCTCTCGCAGAATGACGGCACCTTGATCTCCGCAGCGCGCGCGGCGGCCTATCCGGTGCTGACCATTGGGTCGGGGCCGACCAACTCCATGCGCGGCGCCGCCTTCCTCACCGGGGTAAGCGACGCGATCGTGCTGGACGTGGGCGGCACCACCACCGATCTGGGCGTGCTCGCCGGCGGCTTCCCACGCGAGTCCTCGGTCGCGGTCGATATTGGCGGGGTTCGGATCAATTTCCGAATGCCCGATATCCTTGCGCTCGGCCTGGGCGGAGGCACACGCATCCATCTCGATCCATCACACTATGCAGCAGCGGGGGTTGCCGAGGGCGAGCTTCGCGTCGGGCCGGACTCGGTCGGCTTCCGCATCACCGAACAGGCGTGCCTGTTCGGCGGCGGCACCCTTACTGCAAGCGATGTCGCCGTCGCCGCCGGGCGCGTTCGCTTCGGCGATCCGACCAAGCTGCCGGCGCTCTCCGGGCCCGTGCGCGACGCGGTGTGGGCGCGGATGCAGGCGATGCTCGAGGAAGCGGTCGACAGAATGAAGACCAGTCGCGGTGACGTGGTGATACTCGCGGTCGGCGGCGGCGATTTTCTGGTGCCCGATACACTGCGTGGCGCCGCCCGGGTAGTGCGCCCGGCGCACGCCGCCGTCGCCAACGCCGTTGGCGCTGCCATCGCTCAGGTCGGCGCGCAGGTCGAGCAGGTCGTGTCGTATGAACGCGAACCGCGCGAGCAAGCGCTCGATCGCCTGCGTGCCGAGGCGCGGGACCAGGCGATCGCGGCAGGTGGCATCGCCGAAAGCGTCGAGATCGTGGAGATGGATGAAGTGTATCTGAGCTATCTGCCCGGCCGCGCCGCGCAGGTCCGCGTCCGCGCCGTCGCGGACCTTGCCGGCACCACTGTTGTGACCGCCCATGCGCATTGATCGTCAGGCGCTGCTCGATCTCGCCACCGGCGCCGCCTTCCTGGGTTCAGGCGGCGGCGGCGACCCTTATTATTCGCAGCTGCTCGGCGAAGCCGAAATCGCGCGGCGCGGTCCCTTCAAGCTAATCTCACTCGATGTGCTGGCCGACGATGCGCTGATCGCGCCCTGCGGCTGGATCGGCGCACCGACCGTCTCGGCGGAGAAGCTGCCCAATGGCCAGGAAGCGCTGCTGGGTCTTCGCGAACTGGAGCGAATCCTCGGGCGTCCGATCGATGCCGTGATGGCGATCGAGGTCGGCGGGGGCAACGGCCTCGCGCCTTTGCTGGCCGCCGCCGAGCTCGGCATCCCCGTGGTCGATGCCGACGGCATGGGCCGCGCCTTTCCCGAATCGCAGATGACCGTGTTCAGCATCGACGGGCTCTCCGCCTGTCCTTCGGTCGTCACTTCGGCCAATGGTGAGGTGCGCCTGATCGATGCTGTAGACAATTTGGAGCACGAGCGCCAGGCGCGCGCGCTCTCGATCGAGTTCGGCGGTGTCGCGCACATGGTCGAATATCCACTGAGCGGTGCGACAGCGAAGCGCCACGCGATCGGCGGCAGCGTCTCAGTCGCGATTGCGATCGGCGCGGCGGTGCGGATTGCACGGGCCGCCGGCGAAGATCCCTTCGAGGCGCTCCATGCGGCGCTTAGGGCCAGCGGGCTCTATCCCTTTGCCGGTACGCTGTTCGACGGCAAGGTCGTCGATGTCGAACGCGAGACCCGTGGGGGCTTCTCGGTCGGGCGCGTGGTAATCGAGGCCTTTGGCGGCGGGGGTCGAATGGACCTGGAATTCCAGAACGAGAACCTTATCGCCCGTGTCGACGGTCAGGTCCGCGCGATGGTACCCGATCTTATCACCGTGATGGACCGCGAGACCGCCGACAGCATCACCACCGAGCGGCTGAAGTTCGGCCAGCGCGTCAAGGTGGTCGGCGCCGCCGCACCCGCGACGCTGCGCACCGAACGGGCACTAACGTTTGTCGGCCCCGCCGCCTTCGGCTTTACCAATCCCTATCGTCCGATCGAGGATCTCAACGGCTGGAACCGCAGATGAGCAACGAAGCCGACGATGCCTATGCCCACTCGCCGGTACCCGAAGGGGTCACCGTCCCCGGCTGGCGCGTCGGATTGATCGTCGCGAGTTTCTCGATCGGCCTGCCGGACTTCCTCAACGGGTCGCACAATGCGCTTGCGCTGGGCTTCTCCGGCGCAGTGATCGCCGCGCTGTTCGCCGGGCTGATCCTGTGCGCCGGCGGATCGATGACTGCGATCGTCAGCGTACGCACGCGGCTTTCCACCTATCTCCTCGTCCGGCGCACGTTCGGCACCGGCGGCGCGGCGCTGATCAACACGGTGATCGCGCTCATCCATTTCTGCTGGTTCGGCGTGAATGCGTCCTTCTTCGGCGAAGCGATGGTCGAGGCGGCCACGGCGAACGGGTTGCCCGGGAATTTCGCAGCGTTCGTGGTGCTGGGCTCAATCCTGATGATGGGCTCCACGGTTATCGGCTTCCGCGCGCTCGACCGGCTTGCGCTGGTCGCGGTACCGCTGCTCGCGGCGATCCTGCTGGCGGTGGTGGTGGTGACGCTGAAAACGCACGGCTTCGTCACCGCGCCCGATCCCAATCCGCCCGAGCCGATGACGCTCGGCATCGCGGTTTCGGCGCTGATCGGTGCCTATATGCTCGCGGTGGCGACGATGCCGGACCTGTCGCGCTATACCAGCAGCCCGCGCGGGGCGATCGCCAGCATGGCGCTCTCCTTCCCGATCGCAACACCACTGATGATGACTGCTGCCGCGATCCCCGCGCTGGCGACTCACGAGACCAGCGTGATGAAGCTGGTCACGGCGTACGGCTTCGGTACGCCGGTGCTCTTCCTGCTCGTGCTGCCGACCTGGACGGTCAACGCGCTCAACCTCTACTCGTCGAGCCTGTCGCTCGGCAGCACCTTTCCCAAGGTGCGCCACCGGGTGTTCACGCTCGCCGGCGGCACGATCGGCACGATCCTGGCGCTGATGGGCATCCTCGAGATGTTCATCCCCTTCGTGCTGTTCCTGGGGCTGATCATCCCGCCGATCGCGGCCATCTATGTGATCGACGCCTGGACGCGCTATCGCCGCGCCGACGCGGCGGAGTCGCTGCGCGGCCTGCCGCGCTTCGACTGGCGGGCAATCTCGACCTGGGCAATCTCGGTCTTGGTGGCGGTGCTGGGGACGTACAAGGGCTGGACGATCACGACCGTGCCAGCCCTCGACGCGACGATCATCGCGGGGCTGATCTACGCGGCGCTCAGGGCCAGGTAAATGCGAAGCGCAGCGCCGAGGTCACCGACCGGCTCGGCACGGTGATGTGGACTTCATCGGCATAGGCTTCGGAGCGCGTCCGCAATCCGAAAGCCGAGAGCGGTTCCATCCGCTTGACGAACGCCTCGGCATCCCAGCGCTCGAGCACGGTATCCTCGCGCTCGCCCCAGACGACCATCAAGCGGCCGACTTTCTGAATCCTACCGGCCTGCAGGCCTGCGGCGAAGTCGCGCTCCTCCATCTGCATCTCCCGGTCGTGCCAAAACAGAGACGGGCTGGCGGCAATCACGGCATGGAAGGCGGTGGGCCGCGTGAACAATGCGTGGACCGCGAACAGGCCGCCCAGCGAATGGCCATACAGCGCCTGACGGTCGCGGTTGATCGTGTAGCGCCGGTCGAGTTCGGACCGCAGCGTGCCGGTCAGGAAATCGAGAAACTTGTCCCAGCCGCCGTTCGGCACCTTGCCCAGTTGGACGTCCCAAGGCGACGGTGGCGGTCCACCCGTAAGATCGAAGATGCGGCGAACGTCATAGGCCTTGTCGGTCTTGTAGCCGACGCCGACCACGATCGCCTTGCCGGTATCCGCCTTCATATATTCGTGCATACGCCGCGTCTCGGCGAAGCCGGCGAACATTGCATTGCCGTCGAGCACGGTGAGCACCGGATAGCCGCCCTCGGGCGCCGGCCCGGCCGGTTTGGAGACGAAGATCTGATAGGGATAGCCATCTTCACCCTCGAGTTGCCAGGTCTCGGTATCTGGCAGCACATAGCCGGGCGCGGCGGGCGGCTGAGTCCGGGCGAACGCGGGCGATGCGCCCAGGAGGCAAAGCGCGAATGCACTGGTGGCGAGCAATCTGAACATTCTATCCTCTTCCGAAGGTGATGTGCGATTGAACCCTGTCCGGTGCTGCCACGCCATGCGGACGGCGGGTAGGCTACGGGGTTTTCGGGTAGCTGGAGCATCGTGCTGAAAGTGGGTACCGGCCTTCGAATTTTTACTGTTCGATAACAAATGCTTATAGGAAGGAGGCCGATTGCGATTTGGGGCTGCTTGCTCTAGGCGGCAACCACGCCGGCCGTGATGAGCGCGTCGATCGCTGCCTCGTCACACCCAAAGTCGCGCAGCACCGAGCGGCTGTCCGCGCCAAGCGCGTGCGGAGGCTGGTCCGGCCTCCGCTCGATCCCGGTGAACCGCACCGGCTGCGGGATCGCGCGCGCCACGCCCTCCGGGAAGCCTTCGGGCACATCGAAGAAGCCGATCTCGGCCAGGTGCGGATCGTTGAGGATCTCCGTCGGCATCGCCACGCGCGAGCAAGGTACGTCAATCGCCCCAAGCACTTCGATCCACGCATCAGTACCGCGCGCTTCCAGGCTTGCGG
Organism: uncultured bacterium; assembly: GCA_903884945.1. Classification (GTDB taxonomy): domain Bacteria; phylum Pseudomonadota; class Alphaproteobacteria; order Sphingomonadales; family Sphingomonadaceae; genus Sphingomonas. The sequence continues at coordinate 19,180 of CAISGR010000292.1, read as the reverse complement.
CGACGATCGCATAAAGCTCGCCGATCGACGCCTGACGCTGGCCGGGAGACTGGAACCACTCCGTCTCGCACACCTCGCTCCGGCCGATTGCACCGAGGAAGCGCTGCCACTGCGCCTCGGTATAGGGTAGCACCGCGATCCATCCGTCAGCGGTGCGGAAGGGCCGGCGATCGGGCGAGAGCAGGCGCGGATAACCGGGCGCACCATCCGCGGCGAAGGTCGCGGCGGAGAGATGCTCGTTCATCAGGAAGGCGACCATCGCCTCGAACATCGGCACTTCGACGCGGAACGGCCCGGCCCGCCCACGCTCGCGTGCGAGAAGCGCGGCGAGAATGCCGTAGACCGCATGCAGCGCCGCCACCTTGTCCGCAACGATCGTCGGGGCGAATTGCGGGATGCCATTCTGAAGCGCGGTGAGGCCGGCGAGGCCGCTTGCCGCCTGGATGATGTCGTCGAAAGCCGGGCGGTGGTGATACCGGCCGCCACGCCCGAATCCGGTCGCCGCGCAATGGACAATGCGCGGGTTGATCGCCGCGACCTGATCGAAGCCGAGCCCCAGCCGATCGGCCGCATCGAGCCGCATATTGTGGAACAGCACATCCGCGCCTTCCACCAGCTTCGCGAGCGCCGCGCGCCCCTCGGGCCGTTTGAGGTCGAGTGCCAGCATGCGCTTGTTACGGTTGTTGTTCACGAACAGCGCGCCGCCACCCGTCCCCTGGGGATGCGCGTGGCGGGCAATGTCGCCCTCGAGCGGCTCGACCTTGACTACCTCGGCACCGAGATCGGCGAGGATCTGTCCTGCATAGGGTCCGAGCACCACTGCGCCCACTTCGATCACACGCACGCCTTCCAGCAACGGCAGCATCCCATTTCTCCCTAAAGTCCATTGACTCTGATTTCCATATGTGGACAAATTAGTCCACATTAAGAAATAAGAGAGGCCACTATGGTTTATCGCTTTGACCGTCTTTTCATCGGCGGCGAATGGGTCGAACCCATCGATGGCGGCGCTCGCGACAGTATCGATCCGGCCACCGGCAAGCCCTGGGGCAAGGTCGCCTTTGGCGGCATGAAGGACGTGGATCGCGCAGTGGCCGCGGCCCGCGAGGCTTTTGAAGGGCCGTGGCGCAAGCTGGCACCTTGGGAGCGCGCTGCGCTGATGCGGCGCTTCGCCGATCTCTACGCGACGCAGGTCGATGTGCTCGCCCGCATCGAATCGCAGGACAATGGGCGCGCCATCCGCGAATCGCGCGGCGATATCGGCATGCACGCTCAATATTATCACTGGTTCGCCTCGCTGGCGGACAAGCTGGGCGGCAGGACGATCCCGATGGACGACAGCGTCCATGCCTTCACCACGCGTTCGGCGGTGGGCGTGGTCGGGACGATCACCCCGTGGAACGTGCCGCTGATGGCCGCGGCGTGGAAGCTCGGGCCGGCGCTCGCCGCGGGCTGCACGGTGGTGCTCAAGCCCGCCGAGCAGACCCCGGCCTCTTCGCTGGCGCTGGCCAAACTGTTCGAGGAAGCGGGTTTCCCGCCGGGCGTTGTCAATGTCGTGCCGGGCGATGGCCCGGTCGCCGGCGCGCATCTTGTCTCGCATCCGGGCGTCGACAAGATCGCCTTTACCGGCGAAGGCGCAACCGCGAAGACGATTCTCAAGACCGGCGCGGACATGCTCAAGCGCTTTTCGTTCGAGCTGGGCGGCAAGGCACCGCACATCCTCTTCGCCGATTGCGACGCGGAGAATGCGCTCAACGCCGCGACCGGCTCCGCCTGGGCGCTTTGCGGCCAGAGTTGCGCGCTGGGCAGCCGCGTCCTAGTCGAGCGGCCGATCTACGACCAGGTGGTCGAGGGCTTCCGCCGCAATGCGGGGCGCGTCCGCGTCGGCAACCCGCTCGATCCCGCCACGCATATGGGCCCGCAGGCGCACCAGCAGCAGCTCGACAAAACGCTCTCCTATGTCGCGATCGGCCGCGATGAAGGCGCCGAACTGGTGACCGGCGGCGCGCGGCTCGACGGCAACGGCTATTTCATCGAGCCCACCGTGTTCGCCGGCGTCGCGCCGGAGATGCGGATCGCGCAGGAGGAGATCTTCGGCCCCGTCGCGTCGATCATCCCGTTCGACGGCGAGGAAGAAGCGATCGCGATCGCCAATGGCACGCGCTACGGTCTGGCCGCGGGTCTGTGGACCGGCGATGTCGGTCGTGCCCACCGTGTCGCCAACCGGATCGAGGCGGGAATCGTCTGGGTCAACACCTATCGCTACATCCGCTGGTCCACGCCCTATGGCGGCGTGAAGGCCAGCGGCTGGGGTCGCGAGAACGGGATCGAGGCGCTCGATTCCTATCTTGAGACCAAGACCACCGTGATCTCCACCACCGGCAAGTTCGCCGATCCCTTCGCCAATTGAGGAACATCACCATGCGTTTGCAGGGCAAGCTCGCCATCGTCACCGCCGCAGCATCGGGCATGGGCCGGGCCGGTGTGGAACGCTTCGCGCGCGAAGGCGCGCGCGTCGCCGCCATCGACATCAGCTCGGAGGCGCTGACGGCACTGGTCGCCGAGTTCGGATCGGACAAGGTGGTCCCGATCGTTGCCGATCTGCTCACGCCGGAAGGCGCACGGGGCAGCATCGACCAGGCAGTGGAGGCGCTGGGCGGCGCCGACATCCTCTGGGCGCATGCCGGCATGCCAGGGCCCGCCTCGGTCGAGAATCTCGATATGGATGCGTATCGCAAGGCGATCGACCTCAACATCACCGCCGCAGCGCTCGGCGCCGGCCAGGTCGCGCCGCACATGCGGGCGCGCGGCGGCGGTTCGATCGTCTTCACTTCCTCGATTTCCGGACTGGTCGGCTCGATGATGAGCCCGATCTATTCGGCAGCCAAATGGGGCGTGGTCGGCCTCGGCAAGTCGCTCGCGCTCGCACTGGCCGGCGACAATATCCGCGTCAACGTGGTGTGCCCCGGACTTGCTGATACGCCGATGAAGATCGGCTTCACCGGGCGCGGCGGCGATCCGGCCGAAGCCGCGGCGAACGAGGCCAAGGTGGTAGGCGCGGTACCGATGGGCCGGCTGGTCAAGCCCGGCGAAGTCGCCGACGCGGTCTTGTGGCTCGCCTCGGACGAAGCCGGCTTCGTCACCGGAGTGGCGCTTCCGGTCGATGGCGGCTTCACGGCCCGCTGACCGTGGCATATCGCCTCTTCTCCTTCCCCCGAGTGGACGATGGCGATCATGATCGTACGGCAAGCGGCGAACACGCTCCAGATCCTCGAATATTTCGCCGAGCGGCGGCGGCCGGCGAGCGCGGCGGAAGTGGCCGACGATCTCGACTGGCCACGCTCCAGCACGTTCAAGCTGCTGGGGACATTGTCGACGCTCGGCTATCTCTACGAGCCACAGGGGCGCGGCGCCTATTATCCGAGCCTGCGCTGGCTGGAACTAGCCGAGCAAGTGGCACAGGCCGATCCGCTGCCGCCCGAAGTCCAGCGGCTGGTGCAGGCGGTTTCGACGGAGACGGGCGAGACCACGGCGATCTCGGCACCGGCCGGGACCTCCGCAATGTTCGTCATGGTGAAGGAGTCGCGCCATGCGGTGCGCTATTTCGCGCAGGTAGGCGACAGGGTACCCATCCACGCCAGTTCGGCGGGGCGCGCGCTGCTCGCGCAGATGCCGGAGGAGGAGCGCCAGGCGCTGTACCGCAAGATCGACTTCACCAGCTACTCAGCCACCACGCCGATGAGTCCCGAGCGGATCGAGGCCTATCTGGCGGAGGCGGCGGTACGCGGCTGGCACCAGAGCAATGCCGAATACACGCCGGACCTGGCGGGCGTCGCGCTACCGCTGCCCGTGCGCGGCCGCCGGCTATCGATCGTGGTGGTCGGCCCGGTCTCGCGCTGCCTCGAACGGCGCCCGGAAATGGCGGCGGTGCTCGGAAAGCACATGAACAAGCTCGTCTAAGCCATCCGGCCGCGAGAGCCGGGGCACGTCCAGAGAGAGGAATATCATGAGGCACGATCCCCGCGCGGCGATCGCCGCTGAACCCATGCGTCTGGCGCAGATCGCGGTCGTCGCGGTCTGCATCGCCCTGAACGCGCTCGACGGCTTCGATGTGCTGGCGATCAGCTTCGCCGCGCCCGGTATCGCCAAGGAGTGGAGCGTCGACAAGACCATGCTGGGCATTGTGCTCTCCATGGAATTGATCGGCATGGCGGCCGGATCTGTGCTGCTAGGCAATCTCGCCGACCGGATCGGCCGACGCCCGACGATCCTCACCTGCCTGTGCGTGATGGCGGCGGGCATGTTCGCCGCCTCGCATGCCACGGGCGTCGAGATGCTGTCGGCGATCCGCCTGTTCACTGGGCTCGGCATCGGCGGCATGCTCTCGGCGACCAGTGCGATGGTCGCGGAATTCTCGAGCATCCGGCGCCAAGGACTGAACACGGTGCTCAACATCGCCGGTTATTCGACGGGCGCGATCCTGGGCGGGCTGGTCGCCTCCTCCTTGCTCGCAGGAAGCGGCGACTGGCGCACGGTCTTCCTGTTCGGCGGCATGATGACGCTGGTCGCGCTGCCCCTCGCCTTCTTCCTGCTGCCGGAATCGATAGAGTCGCTGCTGGCCCGCCGCCCGGAGAAAGCGCTCGCTGCGATCAACCGTACCCTCGCCCGCCTGGGCCGCGCGCCAATCGAGGCGCTGCCGCCAACCGAGGCCGAGTGCATCCGGCCCACGATCCTTGCCCTGTTCTCGCCTGGCTGTCGCAGCGCGACGATCCTGCTGACGATCGCTTATTTCGCCCAGATCACCTTCTTCTACTACATCCAGAAATGGGTGCCGAAGATCGTCGTCGACATGGGGTTCGATGCAGCGCAGGCGGGGCGCGCGCTGGTGGCGGCGAATGTCGGCAATCTGCTCGGCGCGCTGTCGATCGGGCTTGCGACCCAGCGCCTGCCGCTCAGGCCGCTGGTCGGCGGGTCGATGCTGGCCGGCGTGATCGCGATCGGCATATTCGGCCTGGGCCTCCACGACCTCGCCTCGCTCTCGCTGAGCGTCGCGGTGGCGGCCTTCTTCATCAATGCCGGCGTCGTGGGCATCTACCCGCTACTCGCCCGCGCCTATCCGGCCGAACTGCGCGCGAGCGGCACTGGCTTCGTCATCGGGGTCGGTCGTGGCGGGTCGGCACTGGGGCCCCTGCTCGCCGGCACGCTGTTTGCGGGTGGCCATGGGCTGTTCACCGTCTCCCTGGTGATGGGCCTGGGTGGCATCATCGCGGCGACGGCGATCGCCCTGTTGAAACCGGTGGACTGAGCCTATTGCACCGAACGGAGCAGGATGCTCGTCTCGCTGTTGAGCACGCCTTCCACCGTGCGCATCTCACGCAGGATCCGGTCGAGATCGCCTAGCGACTCCGCATGCACCTCGGCGACCAAGTCCCAGGCCCCGTTGGTCGTGTGCAGTGCCGTGATCTCGGGCAGGCCACGCAGCGACCGAATCACCGCGCTGGTCGAAGCGCCGGCCACTTCGATCAGCGTCATTGCGCGCACCCCCTCGTCCGCGCCGCGTTCTTCCGCGCGCACCGTGAAGCCCAGAATCGCGCCCGATTCCAGCAACCGATCGAGCCTCGCCTGCACCGTCGCGCGCGATACTTTGAGGGCAGTCGCCAGCCGCGCGATCGGCGCACGACCATCGGCCCTGAGCAGCGAAATGAGCTGGCGATCCAGCGAGTCGAGAAGGATCATATGAATCGCTTAACATTGCCTGCCATTTTGCCAAGTGATTACCCGTTCACTGCACATTTCTCCAATTTTTTCCGGCAAGGTGCCGATCTAGCTCTCCCGAAGCTTGAACAGGAAGGGTGAGCAACATGACAGTCTATGTCGGCGTGGAGGATCTTTGCAGGCTGGTCGCATCGAGCGGCGTGGAGCCGTTCATCCAAGGCATCGCCGATCGCATCGAAAGTGATTTCCGCCGCTGGGAAGAGTTCGACAAGGCACCGCGCTATGCCAGTCACTCGCCCGACGGCGTGATCGAGCTGATGCCAGCCGCCGACCGCCGCCGCTTCAGCTTCAAATATGTCAACGGCCACCCGAAGAACACGCGGCTAGGTCTGCAAACCGTCGCGGCGTTCGGTGTGCTGGCCGATGTCCATACCGGCTATCCGGTGCTGCTGAGCGAGATGACCCTGCTCACTGCGCTGCGTACAGCGGCCACCTCGGCACTGGCGGCGCGCTATCTCGCCCGGCCCGGCAGCCGCACGATGGCAGTGATCGGCCTGGGCGCCCAGTCCGAGTTCCAGGCGCTCGGCTTCCGCGCGCTGCTCGGCATCGATCGGCTGCGGATATGGGACATCGATCCCGCCGCCACCGCCAAGTTCCGCGCCAATATGGCCGGACTCGGTTTCCAGGTCGTCGCCGCTAGCTCGGCACCCGAAGCGTTGCTTGGCGCGGACATCGTCACAACCGTTACCGCCGACAAGGCCAGGGCGACGATCCTTTCCGACAATATGGTCGGCGCGGGCATCCACATCAACGCGGTGGGCGGCGATTGCCCCGGCAAGACGGAACTGGCCCCCGCCATCCTCTCGCGCGGGAGCGTCTTTGTCGAATATCCCGAACAGACGAGGATCGAAGGCGAGATCCAGCAGATGCCGGCTGATTTTCCGGTCACCGAGATCTGGCGCGTGATCACCGGGGAGGCGGTAGGCCGCAGCACCGCCGATGAGATCACCATCTTCGACTCGGTCGGTTTTGGGATCGAGGACTTCTCCGCGCTCTCCTATGTTCACGCGCTGATTGAAGGGCGTGAAGACCTGCGCCGGCTCGACCTGATCGTGGAGCCACGCGACCCGCGCGACCTGTTCTCTCTGGTCAGGCCGTATCAGCCGGAACAGCAAGTGGCTTGAAGCCAACGGTCTGGAGGATGTCCCTGACGATCGCCAACATCGATAGGCTCCGCGGTGGCGCGACGCGCCACCACCAGCGCCCGCGCCTCGGGCACCGCGCCGGATTCCCGGCGCGAAAATCCGCGTCCACAGTTCTGTGATCGCGCTTCTGCGGCCCTTTTGAACGCGCCCGCGTTCGCTCAGTCGAACGGCCGCATGCCATAAACGGGCCTGCGGCTCGGCGCGCTACATACCGCAAGTCGCAGCTGGCACCTTGTCTCCGAAATCGATGTCCCGCCGGTACCGGGCTTCGAGCAGCCGCGGCGCAGATTGCGCAGTATCGACGGCGTGCTCATCAGCCAGACCGGCATCTGGCTTCGCTTGATCTGAGCATGGTCTGAGGGCGGCTCTCGGGTGTGAAGCGCTGGCAAGTCGCCTTATTCCCGACGAAATGCGTGGGCGCGCGCCGCATCCAATGTCGTCAGTATCGCATCAACGACGACCTTCGGCTTCTCGGTCGGTATCAGATGACCGGCGCCATCCGCGAAGATCAGCCGGTCGCCGCGACGAGCGCGAGATGGCCGTCGCGCCAGCGCCTGGATCCCGGATCCGACATCGGCAAATCGGCCGCGCCCCGTGTCACGACGGTAACCGGAATATCCGTCGGCGGCGGGACGCGGGTCATTGCCTCAGTGGCGATCACATAGCCATGCGCGAGAAGCATGTCGTTGAAATAGCCCTTACCCTTGCGGTCGGCCTCGATGATCGGATCGATCAGTGCCCTGGCGCCGTCGACACTGCCGATGCCATGCACGGTATTCGCGTCGACATAGACCAGCCCGGCCACGTCCGCACGCCATCCAGATTACTTCCTACTGCCTGCTCCGCGGTTAGGGATATAGACCCGCCCAGATTTGTCCGCCTCGGCTTTAGCAGGCGTATCGGGGAACAGATCATTCATCTTGCCCGGCAGATTCGGCTGGACATACCATTGCGGGGGAAAATCGGCCGCGTGCGTGCCGTTCACGTCGCGGTGCACCAAGCCACTGCTGGTCTTTTCCGTATAGGGCACGACATGCTGCCCTTTGCTGTTGGCGAGCTGCTCGAACAGGGCGTGGCGCAGCACCAGCTTGCGATCGAAATAGGCCGGGTCGTCGATCAGATTATGCATCTCGTCCGGGTCCGTGGTGAGGTCATAGAGCTCCTCGGTATCCCACACGCCGTGATACTGGATGTACTTCACCCGATCGCGCTCGATCGCGAAAGTGGTCGGCGTCTGCGGAAAGGTCCATTCCCAGTAATATTCATAGACGAAGTCGCCCGGCTTCCAGTCGGCCGGTTTCAGCCTGCCTTCGGCAAGCCCAAGCCAGCTCCTGCCCTCCATCTGCTTCGGCTCGGGCACATGCGCGACGTCGAGAAAGGTGGGGGCCATGTCGAGATTGCGTACCACGGCCGGGCTGGTCACGCCCCTTGGCAACAGCCCGGGCGCATAGGCGATCATCGGCACGCGGATCGAGGGCTCATAGGCGTTGCGCTTGTCGATCAGGCCGTGATCACCGATCAGGAAGCCATTGTCCGAATAGAACACGATCATCGTGTTCTTCTCCAGCCCCGCCTTCTTCAGATAGGCCATGATCCGACCCAGGCTCTCATCGACGGGCGACAATGTGCGATAGATGTCGCGCACCTGCTCGGTCAGCTTGCGGTCGGTATGATAGGGGAAGTCAGCCCCATGCCAGCTGTTGCGCTGGTTCTGCACCCACATCGGCTTGCCCCGAGCATTCTCCGGCGTGTTCGCCATGCTGGCCGGCAGCCTGATCGCGAGATCGGCATATTGAGTCTTGTAGCGGTCCGGCGGCAGCGGATCGGAATGGACTGCCTTGTGGCTCAGATAGAGGAAGAATGGCTTTTTTGGATCACGGCCCTTTTCCAGCCAGTCCATCGCATAATCGGTAAGCTCGTCAGTGATATAGCCGGTGCGCTTGACGACCTTGCCGTCGACATTCAGCGTCTGGCGCTCGCCCGCCGCAACCTGGCCGGGGGATAGCTGGTCGGTCGGGAAATAGGTGCCCTGCCCCTTGAAGCTCACCCATTTGTCGAACCCGGCGCGCGGCGCATCGGTGTCGCTGCCCATATGCCATTTGCCGAAGAAGCCGGTCTGGTAGCCGGCCTGCTGCAGATAGGCGGGGAAGAAGATCAGCCCTGCTTCGGACGAATTATTGTTGTCGATCACGCCGTGGTTGCGCGCGGTCTGTCCGGTCAGGATCGTTGCGCGGCTCGGCGAGCATAGCGACGAGGTGACGAGCGCATTGGGGAAATAGACGCCGTTCTTAGCCAGATAGTCGATATTCGGCGTCTCAAGCCCCGGGGTAAGGAAACCCATCGCATCGTAGCGCAGGTCATCGACAAGCACGAAGACGATATTCTCCGGGCGCGCAGGGGCGGTCGGCGTCGCCGGGCCTTTGGCCCAGACGGGGGCGGAGATCAGCGCGCACGCACCAAGCGCGGCAGCACGCAATTGAGAGAGGCGGCGGAGGGTCACTGTCTGTCCTTTTCGCGAAGCACGCAGCGAAAGCCGATATGGCTGGTGGAGGAATCGATCGGCTGGGCGTGCCGCGCCGCCGGGCGATAGCGCTGGCAATAATTGGGTGCGCACAGATGCGACCCGCCCTTGAGCACCTTGCGGCCGATCGGCACGTGCGGGGCACACGGATCGAGGCTGTCACGCTCCCTGCCGCCGCGCGGGTTGGCCGGTACGCAACAGGCCCCCTTGAACTTCTTCTTCTCGACCGTTGGAAACGAACACCAATCGGCGGTCCATTCCCAGACATTGCCGATCATGTCGAACAACCCATAGCCATTGGGTGGATAGGTGCCGATGGGAGAGGTGCGCTCCCATCCGTCGAGCAACTGGTTGGCGAAGGGGAAGGCACCCTGCCAGTAGTTGGCGAGCATCCGCCCCTCGGGCGCGAGTTCGTCACCCCAGGCGAATTCCACGCCCTCCAGCCCACCGCGGGCGGCAAATTCCCACTCCGCCTCGGTCGGCAGGCTCTTGCCCGCCCAGGCGGCATAGGCCTCGGCATCGCCATAAGCGATGTGGACGACCGGATGGTCCAGCAGATGATCGATCATGCTGCCCGATCCCAGCGGACGGCGCCAGTCCGCACCGAATTTGAAGTGCCACCACTGAGTAAAGTCCTCCAGGTCGACCGGGCCCGCAGTCCGCTCGAACACCAAGGATCCCGGCTGCGCCATCTCGATCGGCATGCCGGGATAGTCCGCCGGGTCGGGGGCGATCTCCGCCAGCGTGCGATGACCGGTCGCCGCCACGAACCGTGCAAAGTCTCGGTTGGTCACCGGCGCCTCGTCGATCCAGAAGGAATCGACGCGCACCGGGCGCACCGGCGCCTCTTCCGGGTAGAAGCGCTCCGAGCCCATCGCGAAGGTGCCGCCGGCAATCTGGCGCATGCCCGCGATCGATGGGGTGCCGCTGCCCGCCGTGGCGGATGCCGGCGCAACCGTCCTCGTCACCATCGCAGCTGCTCCTCACCGCAAAAGGCGTCGACCGGGCTCCGCCCGGTGAAATCAGCCTCGCCCACCAGCCGGCGAACCAGCTCGCGCTGATTGTCGGCGAGAGAGCAATAGGCGTTGATATAGGTCGAGAAATTGGGCGCGTCGTAGAGATAATAAGGCTGGCCGAACGACACCAGTAGCGTCGGCACCTCGCGGTTGAACTGCGCCATCGCCTTGCGCGGTCCGCCGTGCAGCCTGGCCATGTCGAGATAGATATGGCCAAGGCTCGGCGTGGCCTCCTGCCCGACCAGATACACCAGCAAATCGGTGTCGGCCGGCGTCGGGAAATGGTCGCGATCATAGGCACGCAGCTCGAACCCGCGCTGCCGCATCTCCTCATGGAACGGCGCGAAGCTCCGCGCAGGCGTGCCGGAGAAAAAGCTCCAGCCCTCCTCGCTGATCACCGTCACGCGCCGATGCCGGATGGGATCGAGCGGCAGCAGCGCCTGTGTGTCCTTGACCAATGTCAGCCCCTGGCCGGCCGCGCGCGCCGCCGTGGCGAGATCCGCCGGCCGCCGCAGCTGATCGCGCACCGCATCGAGCGGCGCGAGCCGTTCCTCCGCGGTCGCGCGGTGCAGGCCGAGCTTCGCCTTCAGCGTCAACATGCGCGTGACGGCCTCTTCGAGCCGCGCCTCGCTCAGCCGCCCCTCGCGCAGCCCCTTGCGCATCAACGCCATGTCCGATCGCGGCTCGCGGCTGAACAGGAAGACGTCGCAGCCATTCTCGATCAGCGCCGGCACCGCTTCCTCGCGATCCATCCAACTGGTCAGCCCGCCCATCGGCGTCGCGTCCGACACGACGAGGCCGCGAAACCCCAGTCGGTCGCGCAGCAAGACCTGGTTGAGAAGATGCGACACCGATGCCGGACAAAAGGCCTCGCGTCCCGCATCCGGCATCAGCGACCGCAAGAAAGCGGGCAGCGCGATATGCGCTGACATCACGGTCATCACGCCGTCGCCGATCAGCGCGCGATAGATGCGGCCAAAGCTGTCCTCCCATGTCGCCAGGTCGAGCGAATTGACGGTGGTCGCGAGGTGCTGGTCGCGATCGTCGATGCCGTCGCCCGGCCAGTGCTTGGCGGTCGCGGCGATGCCATGCGCCTGCAGCACGCGCACATAGGCGCGCGCCTGCGCCATCACGGTTTCGGTCTCCGAGCCATAAGAGCGCGTGCCGACGATCGCGTTGCGGAACGCGCGGTTGATGTCGACCACCGGCGTGAAGGACCAGTTATAGCCCAGCGCCCGGCTCTCGCGCGCGACGATCGCGGCGAGGCCCTCGGAGAGCGCCAGATCGTCGCATGCCGCGATCCCCATCTGGTTGGGGATGTGCGTCGCGAAGGGGTAGCTCGTCGTGCCACCTTCGATATCGCCCGAGAGGATCAGCGGCACCTCGGCACCGTCAAGCGCGTCGCGTGTCGCGCGCCAGGCAGCGGCGAGATCGCCGCTCGGAAAGCGATGGATTCCGCCCGGCGCGAGCGCTGACAGGCCGGCAGTCTCCTCGGCGGTATCGTCGCGGCTCGACAGTATGAAAAGCTGGGCGATCCGGGCCTCGGTACCGAGGCTGTCGCGTGTACGCTCCACCCATAGGCGGTCCGCCGGAGACAGTGCCAGCGGATCGGAGATCGAGCCCGCATCCGCAAACGCAGGCAACTCGGTTGCCGATCCGGATGTCATGCGATGCCCTCAGCCAATTGCGCTGCCTTGAGCCCCTTCATCCCGATCAGCAGAAAGACCAGCGCCATCGGCGAGAAGATGGCGCAGGTGATCGCGATGGCCTCCGGCAGGCGTTGCGGATCCTTGAAGCCGTAATCGGTGATAAGGGCGACCACCGTGGGCCCCAATGTGCCGCCGACCAGGTTTGCCAGCAGCATATAGCCGGCCGAGACCAGCGCCCGCATGCGGTTGGGGGTGAGATCCTGGAGTGCGGCGAGGCCGCCGCCGAGGTTGAAGCCGGCGAAGAAGTTCATCGCCCCGATCATCGCCAGCGCCATTTCCGGTAGCGGCACCAGGGGAAAGCCGATCGTAAGCGGCACCAGCGCGACGAACCCGATCAGCGCCACCAGCAGATTGCCGCGCGGGAAGCCGAGGCGGTGCAGCCAGCTCGCGCAGAAACCGCCGGCCAGGGCCCCGGTCGTCCCGCAGAAGAACACGACCAGTCCGTAGCGCGCGCCGATCTCGGCGATCGACCAGCCGAACTTCCGCCCGAAAAAGGCGGGAATCCACGCGCCCGTACCGTTGCCGACAAGGATCATCATCGCGAAACCCAACCCGATCCCCAAATAGGCCGCCTTGCGCGAAAGGACATGAGCGAAGAAGGCCTTGAGCGGCACCGAGCCGGTATCCGATACCAGCCCGCGGCGCGTGGGCTCACGGATTGCCAGCACCAGCAGCGACAGCAGCAAGCCCGGTATGCCGAGCGCGAGGAAGATGACATGCCACCCCTTGACCGTGCCGATCACCGGCAGGGCGATCGAGCTTTCCGGCGGGAGCACACTGGCGACCAGGCCACCGATGAGCAGCGCCAGCGCACCGCCCAGATACACGCCCATCTGGTAGACGCCCATCGCCGAGGCGAGGCGTTCGCGCGGGAAATAGTCGGCCAGCAGCGAATAGGCCGAAGGGCTGAACCCCGCCTCGCCCGCGCCGACGCCCACTCGTGCCACGAATAAGGCGCCGAAGGACCGGACGAGCCCGCAGGCCGCGGTTGCCAGGCTCCACACGAAGACCGAGGCCGCGATGATGTTGCGCCGATTGGACCGGTCGGCCAGCCGCGCCACCGGAATGCCGACGCCGACATAGAAGAGCGTGAAGCTCAACCCGTATAACAGGCTCATCGCCGTATCGGACGCATGCAAATCCTGTTTGATCGGTTGCACGAGGAGGGCGAGCGCCTGCCGGTCGACAAAGGCCAGCGTGTTCGCCAGCATCAGCACGATCGCGACAAACCACGCTGTGCGCTGTGGCGGCCAGGCCGACGCATCGTCAGGAAGAGGGGTCAATTCTTTTCCTTCGGGAACGCGTCCTGGAGAGGGGCGCGCCGTTGGAAGCGTGCCGCTGCCTCGCCAAGCGGCGGATTGCTGTACTTGCGCGCCTCGCGCCACCAAAGCGCCTGCATCCCGGCGAGTTTCTTCGGCATCTCTCGCGAAAGATCATGTGCCTCGGCGGGGTCTTTCGACAGGTCGAAAAGCTCCCAGGGGTCAGTCGCGAAATCGCTGCCGATGCGGTGCATCGCGACGGCCCGCCAATTGCCTGAGGTGATTGCCCGATTGCCGCGCAACTCGAAGAACTGGACGGTCCGCGTCTCGCGCGCGGCACCAGACGCGAGGCTCGCGCGGAAGCTGTGGCCGGCGACGGGAATCTGCCGGACTCCGTCGATTCTTGCAGCGAAGTGCGTGCTGGCGACATCGAGCAGCGTCGGCGCTATGTCGACGGTGTCGATATATTGCTGGCGGATCGCGCCGCCATCATGGATGACCTTGGGCCAGGAAATGATGAGCGGCGTCCGCACCCCGCCGAGATACGGCCAGACCTTGTAGCGCCGGAACGGGCTTACCCCGGCCATCGCCCAGGGCCGCTGATATTCGGCCTCGGTCTTGTCCGTACCCAGCTCGGACAACCGCGCCTTCATCTCCGCGACGCTTGGCTGGTTGGGCTTGTACATGCCTTCGAAGGAGCCGGCCTGCCCGGCTTCGCTGGCAGCGCCATTGTCCGAAAGCAGCACGATCAGCGTATTGTCATATTGGCCGCGTTGCTTGAGCGCGGCCGCGAGACGGCCGATCTGCGCATCGGCATGTTCGATGAAACCGGCATAGACCGCCATGAACCGGGCGAACACCAGCTTCTCGTCGTCGGTCAGGCTCGCCCAGGCGCGTTCGCCGGGATTGGCCGGAGGCAGTACGGTGTTCGATGGAATCAGCCCCGTCGCCTTCAACCGCTCGAACCGCTCCAGCCGGATCGCATCCCACCCCTTTTCGTACACGCCGGCATAATGGTCGCTATAGGCGGTCGGCGCCTGGATCGGCGCATGGGCAGCGCCGAGCGCGAGATAGACGAAGTTCGGTCGCGCGGTGTCGCTGAGCGACGCGATCGCATGGTCGATCAGGTCTTCCGAAAGATGATAACCGGGCTTGTCCGGCTTTGGCAGCGGCTGATTGTCCCGAATGAGCGCCGGATGATATTGGTCGGTCCATCCAGAGATGAATCCGTAATAGTCGTCAAAGCCGCGCTGCAGCGGCCATGACGCATTCTTGCCTGGCGTGCCGTCCTCGAACTCCGGCGCCAAATGCCATTTGCCGATCGCATGTGTCGCATAGCCCGCCGCGTGCAGCGCCTGTGCCAGCGTCTGCGCGTTCCCGGGCAGCTCGTCCCGGTTCTTGGTCATGTTCGTCGGGTCGGGACGCTCGGCGGGCAGATCGGCCATGCGCACCGTCTGGTTATTGCGCCCGGTAAGCAGCGCCGCCCGCGTGGCCGTGCAGACGGCCTTGCTGTCGAAACGGTTGTAGCGAAGCCCGTGACGCGCCAGCGCATCGATGCTGGGCGTACGGATCTCGGAACCGAACGCCCCGAGATCCGAAAAGCCGACATCGTCCAGGACAATGAGGATGATATTGGGGCGCTGCGCCGGCGCGGGACGCGATGCGCCACCCGTACCGGCCCGCGCCGGCATCGCCCCGATCGAGCTCAGCAACATCGTTCCCGCTGCCAGGGCCGCCAGACTGCGCTTCATCAACTCCGCCTTTCGAATATGCCGATGCGGCAAGGGGCGCTCCTCACATTCCGTCCAGCAATTGCGTCGAACGAGTCGAAGCATCGGGAAAGATCGGATCTGGGATGAATTCCGGGGTCCCGCGTTCGTCGCGATGCTCGTCGGGAACGCCGCTGGTATTGATGTACCAGTTCAGCAAGCGCCGACGCATGTCTGCGCGTACGGGAGCCAGGCTGCTTTCGTCGATCAGGTTGCGCGCCTCGCCCGGATCATTCCGTCGGTCATAGAGTTCGTCCTGGCCAGCCGGTCGCGAGATGTAGGTGTAACGCCTGGTTTTGATCGACGCGGTCCGGGAGATCATGGCGGGGTCGTTATTTTGCAGCGCCCCCTTGCCGGCATAAATACCGCCGCGGGACGGCTCGAACGCCTGGGGTTCGTAGATGTTGTAGCCGCCTTCGCTGAAGGCTGCCCGCTTGGCATCGCCTGCGGTCCCACGCAATTGAGCCGTGAGATTTCGCGCGAAATGGGTATGTGTGGCGCGCGTCCCGGCAAGATCCAGGAAAGTCGGCATGATATCGAAGAGTTCGGTCATCTCTTCGACCACATGACCAGACGCTCCGCCGGGAACCCGTGCGATCAAGGGCACATGGGTCAGGCAGCTCTCCAATCCGCTCGGCCATTTCTCGACCAGGCCATAATCGCCGGCATAGTCCCCGTGATCGGAACTGACGAACAGCGCGGTATCCTGCACATGGCCTGTACGTTCCAGCGCTTCGAGCATCTCGCCGAGCAGCCAGTCCGCATAGGCAACCTGATCATAATAGGTCGCACGGACCTGGCGCATGGTCGCGTCATCGACCGCATCAAGGCCGTATTCCTTCCGGATCCCCCGGTGAAAATTCGGCTTCTTCGGCAAATTGGGGGGAACCAGGTCAGGAATTGCATTCGGCTTGTAGGTCCCCGCGAATCCATCCGGCGCGCGATAAGGCGGATGGGGCTGGAACAACGGCAAGAAGATGCAAAATGGCCGATCCTGCTCCTTGCGCTCCAGAATACGGATCGCTTTCTGCAGCGTAAGATAGTCGCTGTTGGCCCGCCGGTCGCCGCCCCCGGGCATCAGCATGGTCAAAGGCCCGTCAGGGCGCGCACCCACGAGAACCGACGGACCGGTACGCGGCGCGTCAGCCCATTCGGTGACGCTGTCGCCGAAGCTTTCCGGCGCGAGAGCATCGTTCTTCCCGAACCAGAACACGTCGTAACCGGCGTTCTTCAGATAACGGAACATATTCGGTTCCGACTGTCGAAGGAGATAGAACAGGCTGCGGTGCCCACGCACGCTGGTTGGCCAGCCCGTCAACATGCTGCACCGCGATTGCGCGCAGACCGGGTTCTGTACCTGGCATTCGGCAAAGCGGGTGCCGCGTTTCGCCAAAGCATCGAAATTCGGCGTACGCACCATTGGGTTGCCGTAACAGGCCAGGGCATCTGCACGCAGTTCGTCGGGAAAGTACAGAATCAGGTTCGGCCGCCGGCCGAGCGGTGGCGGCCCCGAGCCAAGCAGCGCTCCGGTAACGGGATAAGGCCCCGAGAGCGCCCCAATGGCCAGGGTCGCGGCCGTCGCCGACAACATTCGGCGCCTGCTCAGCCTGGGGTCAATATTCACAACCTCTCCTGACTAGTTCACTCGGGCAAATCCGGACGCTCGCGTTGTGGCGGAGATCAGGCCATCAATCCGAGTGATTGCGAATGCCGCGTCGCGGCAAATGCGGACCATGGTCGTTGCGGCGACAAAAGCCATGGCCCGACATTCTCGATTCAGAATCGGACCCCTAAAGTCGCCCCGAAATACCGGTCGGCATCCTTGTTATAGGTCGCCGTCAGGTCGAAGGGCTTCGCCGCCGTCGCCAGCAAGGAGTTATGGCTCACGCTGGTATAATAGTTCACGTCGAACAGGTTCTTCACGAACAGCGACAGGCTGTAGCGCTTGTCGATCGTCTGAACCCCGACCGAGGCGTCCACCAGCGTATAGGCTTCCTGCACCAGGAGCGGATCCTGCTCGATCGCGAATTGCTGCTTGCTCTGGAAGTTGACGCCAACCTGGACGAAGCCCGCCAGCGTGTTGCCGAGGTCATGCTCCCAGCGTGGCGCGACGCTGATGCGAAACTTGGGTGAAGCCGGCAGCGTGGCATTGCGCAGGTTTTGGATGGGGGTGGCGCCCGCGGCGGTGCGATAGCAGACATTTATCGGCGTGCCGGTCATGACTGCCGCGGCTGCCTGAAGTTGCAGCGGACAGTTCAAGCCATCGATGTTCACCGTCGAGTCGGTGTAGGTGAAAGACGCATCGACCGAAAAATGGCGGGTCGGGCGCAGCGTCGCCTCGACTTCCACACCCTGCGATCGTGACGTGCCCGCATTGGTCGCGACGAACGAGGTGACGCCGGTGACGGGGTCGCTGCGATTGGCCTGCACCTGCAGATTGGTATAGTCCGCACGGTACACCGCGACCGCCATGCTCAACGAGCCATCCGACGTGCGCCCCTTCAGGCCCAGCTCATAGGCGTTGACATGTTCGGGGCTGAGCGATGTCTGGGCGGTGAAATTGGTCGCCGCCTCCATGTTGTAGCCGATACCCTTGTAGCCGCGCGTATAGGTGGCATAGGCCTGCAATGTGCGGCTGAACTCATATTGCAGCCCGGCCTTGCCGGTAACGGCAGTATCATGATTGTTCAGCGTACCGCTGCCCTTCGCCGGGACACCCGTCAGCAGGGCATCGCCTGCCACCAGCGTGCCCAGCTGTGCACCGTAGTTACTGCCGTCCTCATATTGAACGCGCAGACCGCCGAGCAACTTCAACCCACCGACAATGCGATATTCGACCTGGCCGAAGGCGGCGATGCTGTTGGTCTTCAGCTCGGCGAAGCTCGATGAGGACTGGTAGGTCGGGGCGGCGCAGGTCTGCCCGATCACGCCACTGGCGCACACGGCCCGCCGCCGGGCGAAGGGACGCTTGATATCCCCGTGACTGTAATACACGCCGGCAACATAGGTGAGGTCATGGCTGCCGTTCGAGCCGAGACGAAGCTCCTGCGAAAATTGCGACAGGTCGAGAATGCCCTGGTTGAAGTTCCACGAGGCATAGGCGCTTGCGCCGACGAAGCGGACGGGATCCGAATTGATCCGATCGATCGGCTGGTTCACCTTCAGATAATAGTCCTGATAGGCAGTGATCGAGGTCAGCGTCGCGGGACCGAGGTCCCAGTCCGCCTGCAACGAGAAGGTCTTCTGGTTGCTGTTGGAATAGGTCAGCGAGTCCTCGGAAACCTGGCGGTTCGTCGCCGATGCGACGACCGGCGCCTCGAGCTGCGCGACCACCGGATTGTCTACCCGGATCGATGAGGAAATGCAGCAATCCGTATCGCTCTTGCGATATTCGGCGCTCAGCAGGAAATTGAGATTGTCGGTGGCATCCCATTCGAGCTTGCCGCGCACCCCCCAGCCTTTCTGGCCGTTCACCTGCCGCTTCAGCGTGGTGTTGTAGGTGATGCCGGGAACATCGTTGTAGAAGCCGGTGAGTCGGGCACGCAGGGTATCGGAGAGCGGGCCGGAGATCGTTCCTTTCGCGCGATATTCCCCATGTTCGGCGATCGTGCCTTCAACCCGCCCTTCGAAGTCGCGGGAGGGCCGCGCCGTCACGATGCTGATCACGCCGGCGCTCGCATTCTTGCCGAACAGCGTCCCTTGCGGGCCACGCAGCACTTCCACGCGCTCGATGTCAGCCAGATCGGCAAATCCCTGCGCCTGGCGCGCCAGCACGACGCCATCGACCACCACTGACACCGAGGATTCCACACCCTGCCCGAAGAGGGCGGTGCCGACGCCACGAATCCTGAGCGTGGTATTCGTCGCGTTAGGGCCTTGCTGGAAGGTAAGCGAGGGGATGGCCTTAGTCAGCGTGCTCGTATCACTCACCTGACGATTGGCCAGCGCGTCGCCCGTGATGGCGGTGACGGCGAGCGGCACATCCT
>CAISGR010000291.1 GCA_903884945.1 uncultured bacterium | reverse complement strand
CACATGTCCCTTCATCTTAACCGACAATGTCAAAGAGCGATCTCTCCGCCCCGACCTTGCGATCGAAGCATTGAGCGATCCCACAACAAAAAGCGAAAGCCGGGCCGTCCAATCCGAGGATTGAAGCTGCCGCCTCCGATAAATGCTATGCCTCACTGCCGATTTCCGGCCCGCCTTGCGGCGGTAGAGGACCCGGCGGCGAACAACGTCGCTGCCGGAGGCGGGCATCTAGATGGGGGAGCCGAAGCGGTCAACAGAAAAATATCAAAAATTTCGCGACCATCGAAAGAACCGGCTGCAGCGACCCTACCGGCCTCGCCACGGCGACGGAGCGATGCCTTTCCCGCCGGCCTCCCACGCCATGAACCGGCCGAGAGAATAGTGGCGGGCGCCGGCGGCTTCCCGGAGGCGGGGGCCCAGCCGAGCCCCGGCGGGGTCAGGCCCCGGCCTCGGCACGCCATCCTGCCGGCAAGGCCTGCGCGCGCCGCCCCTGCCCGCCCCGCCCGGATGCGACAGAGGAGGACCGCCGGTCAGACACCGCCGTATCGAGCGCGATCATGCGCCGCCGCGACAGATTGAGCTTGTCGAGAATCATGTGGACGTGATTCTTCACGGTCGCGGGACTGATGTTGAGCGTGCAGGCGATCTCCTTGTTCGAAAGCCCCTCCTCCACCAGCGAGGCGATCTCGCGCTCGCGCCGGGTGAGGTGCGCGTCGGCTTCCCCGCCCCCGCGGCCCGCCAGCTGCGCCACGCGCTGCAGCAACCTCGTGGTGAGTCGCGGCGGGCATACCGGCACCCCGCTGAGCACGCGCTTGGCGGCGCTGTTGAGATCCTCGATCGTCCCGTCATGATCGACAAAGGCGGTCACGCCCGCCTCGGCGCCGGCCAGCCCCTCATCCTCGCTCGTCATGCCGAAACCGATGATCTGCACCTGCGGTGCGAGGGCGCGCGCCGCGCGCGCCGCATCGCGCGAGCAGCTTCGCGAGATGTCGACGAAGACGATCTGAACCGGGGATGCCGCAAGCGCCATGGGCAGCGCGTCGGCCGATATCGCCCCGACCAGCCTGAGGTCGCCGATCCGCGCCAGCCCGGCCGCGATGCCTTCGCGATAGATCAGGACCTCGCTGACCACCACCGCGACCGGCCGCGTATCATCGCATGCCCCGCCGTTTCGATGTTGTTCCATCCGCGATGCTCCCGACTGCCCGCACATGGGCCAGATACCCCCGGCCGGACCCTGGCGGCCCAGCCAAAACTCCAAGGGTAGAACACGCGACCAGCGTCTTGCTTATTGTCGAACCGCTTGCGGGCTTCACGACCTCTCGCGCCAGGAAATCTTCCGGCAACGATCAGGAAGGACGCATCCCGCCGAGCAACTTGAGGCGACGCTCATAATCCAAATCAAGTGATTCGTAACCGTGATTCGCGATGAACATTGGGTTTTGGATGTTTTTCCCGATCGCCGATCCGCCCCCCCGGCCCGGACCAAATGGCCCGGATCATTGGCCCGGGAGGATGATCCGGCACGTCCGCCCGGATGAAGGCCCGGGCCCTTTTCCCGATCTTCCGGCTCATGCGCATCGCTGCCCGAGGCGCCTAGCTGAGGCTCCTGACCAGAAGCGGGGGGCGCGATGACGATCCGCGTATTGCTCGGCGCGACCACGGCAATGGTTAGATCAGCGCTTCTCGGCGCGCTTTCCGAATGCGAGGATATCGAGCTGGTCCAGTCCATTCCATCCGAGGCAGCCCCGGGCGACGTCGATGTCGTCATCCTGCACCAGGCCGCGCTGCGCGACTGCACGCCGGCGCTCAGGGCGATTGCGGACGCACCGCGGATCGGCATCGTCGCGATCGGCGATGACGGCCACGCCGGCAGCCTGTATCGCGTCGACCGGGAAGCCTGGCGCTTTACCCCGGGCGGGCACCACGGCCTCGCGGATGCGATCCGCGCCGTGGCGCGGGCGGGCTGAATGGCCGGGCACCAGGCCGTAGCCGCCGTGGCCGCCGCGCTGCGCGGCGTGATCCGCGAGCGCTATCCGCGCGACGCGTTCGGCACGCTTACCGTCGACTGCTACCAGGCAAAGGACATCGAGAAGGGCCTGACGGGGGACGGCTTCGCGATCCTGATGTGGCGGGTGGCGATCAACACCCAGCGCCGCGCGCGCGGCCCGCGCACCGATATTTTCGGCCGCCGCTTCAAGCCGTCGCTGCCGATCGACATCAGCTTCCTGGTGATCCCGATCGCCTCCGCGGTCGAGAAGCAGCTCAGGATGCTCGGCTGGGTGATGCGCGCGCTCGAGGATGCCGGGGCGATCACCGCCGCCCAGCTCAACGACTATCTCGCCGAGGACGGCATCTTCACGGTCGACGAGGATATCGACCTTGTGTGCGACCCGCTCAATGTCGTCGACCAGCTGTCGATGTGGGACCGGATCCGCAAGCATCCCCTGTTCGCCAACTATCTCGTGCGGATGGTGATGCTCGACAGCACCCAGGGCCTCGACGACAGCGGCACCGTGCTCGAGCGCGGCTTCGAGGTCGGCATTGCGGCGGACCTGCCATGACGCTCCGGCTCGTCTCCCCCGATCGCTTCGTGCGGCACGTGCCGCTCGGCTTCGCCTTCCGCGACGCGTCGGACCGGTCGCTGGTGGGCGACGGGCTGGCGGTTCGGGTTGCCGATGCCGCGCGACCGTGGCGGACGACGCTGCTCGCGCCGACGCCGAGCGGCACCTGGATGACCCCGCGCCTGCCCGGCCTGGACGTCGTCCTCGCCGAAAGCCCGGCCGACTGGCCGGCGCACCAGCGCAGCTTCGTCGTGACCGTCGAGGACGAGTTTCGCCGCTTCCTGCCCATGAGGTTCAGTGCCGACCTGCCGGTTCGCGGGCGATTTGCATGGCCGAGCTGGGCCGGCTTCGCCGCGGGCCCGATCGGGCCGCTGCTCCCCGCCGGCGCACCCGCCGACTATACGCCCGACTATCTGCCGCTCTTCCCGGCGATCGCGCGCGGCGCGCCCGGCCCCCGCGCCACGGTGCGCGCCCAGCTTGCGGTGCGCCAGCCGGATGGCGGCGACCTTCCGGCAAGCTGGGCGGCAATGACCGTTACGGTGGCCGGCGTGGTGATCGGCCTGGGCATCGCCGATGCCGGCGGGGCGATCGCGGTGAGCGGCGCCTATCCTGCCCTCCCCTCGCAGACGGTCGCGGAGGCCGCGGCCGGCCGCAGCGAGGTCGCCTGGCAGGCGACGATCAAGGTCTATTACGGGAAGCTCGCCGGCAGCCCGCCCGAACTCGCCGACATTCTCGGCCAGCTTTCGCAGCCACCGACCCGCGCGCTCGCCAATCTGAAGCCGGCCCAGCCCGAACTGCCCGCGCAGACCCTGGTGCTCGGCCGCCCGCTGACGCTGGCCAGCAGCAAATCCGACACCGAACGATTTTCCAGCCTCTACCTCAAAGCGAACTGATCGAGGAGACCGCCCATGCCTGAATATCTCGCTCCCGGCGTCTTTGTGGAGGAAGTCTCCTACCGGGCGAAATCGATCGAGGGCGTCAGCACGACGACCACCGGCTTTGTCGGCGCGACCCGCTATGGCCCGATCGACATCGAACCCGACGTCATCACCGCGCTGGTCGAGTTCGAGCGCGTCTATGGCGGCCGCCAGCAACTCGAATTCTCCGACGGCACGCTCGACAATTATATGTGGAACGCGGTCCGCGCCTTTTTCGAGGAAGGCGGCAAGCGGCTCTATGTCGCACGCACCTATACCGGCGATCCGCTGGCCGGCTGCGCCAAGGTCGCCCAGCCGGCGGTGCCGCCGGCCAATGTCACGATCCGCGCGCGCTTTCCCGGCAAGGCGGGCGAAGCGCGGGTGCGGCTGCAATTCTGGGTGAGCCAGAACCGCCTCGTGCTCCAGCCCGTCGGCGGCGGCAAGCATCGCGCGATCCTGCGCTCCTCAGCCGATCGCGACACCGTCTATCTCGGCAACAGCCCCGACAAGGGCGTCTATTTCCTGTCGCGCGACGTCCAGAAGGACCTCTGGAACTTCGAGAACCAGGACGGCTCCAAGAAGTTCGAACTCCAGAATCTCGCGGAGACGAACGCAACCGTCCGCACCATCACCGCAACCGTCTATGTCGAGCCGAGCGAACCCGGCCTGCCCTTCTTCGCCGCGACCAATCTCGCGCTCGACCGCGGCCACAAGACCGCCGGGGCGCCGGATTCCCTGTTCGACTATTTCGCGGCCGAGCCCACCAACCTTGCGGCCGCGCGCTCGATCCCGATCGTCATCGCCGCGCTGACCGCCGACGAAGCCAAGACCGAGAAGGACGCGGCGGACAAGGCCAAGGCCGACGCCGACCAGGCGGACAAGGATGCCCAGAAGGCGCTCACTGCCGCGAACAAGGCAGTGAGCGACGCGCAGCCCGATCTCGACGCCGCCAACGCCAAGCTGCAGGCCGCCAAGGACAAGCTGGCCGCGCCCGCGCCGGGGGACGACATCAACGCCCTCACCCAGGCAGTCACGGATGCGCAGACCGAAGTCGATGGCAAGCAGGCGATCGTCGACGCGGCCGTACTCAAGGTCCAGCCGGCAAAGGACGCCAAGGCGGCGACGGCGGCGGCGCTTGCGCTGGCCATCGAACAGGCCAAGTCGGCGCAGGATATCTTCACGACCGCCGGCGATGACGTGCCACCCCGCAACGGCGCCAAGATCGTGTTCGATTATCATAATGCGGGCGCGTCGGACAATCGCTTCACCGATGCCGATATCGACGGCAGCGACGGCAAGGCACCGTTCCTCGAAGCGACCTTCTTCCTCACCGGCGGCAGCGACGGGAAAGTGCCCATCCCGGACGACTTCGCGGGTGCCGAGAATCCCACAACCAACCGGAAGAAGGGCCTCATGGCGTTCGAGGATATCGAGGATATCTCGATCGTCGCCGCGCCCGGATCCACCTATGGCCTTGCTGCCTCGACCGATGCCCAGGCGATCGCCAATGCGCTGATCAGCCATGCCGAGCGGATGCAATATCGCATCGCCGTGCTGGACAGCATCCGCGGCGCCTCGATCTCCCAGGTCCGGGAATATCGCGCCAAGTTCGATAGCAGCCACGCCGCGCTCTATTATCCCTGGGTCAGGATCATCGATCCCGCGACGGGGCAGGAGAACCACTATCCCCCCTCAGGCTTCGTCTCCGGCATCTATGCCCGCAACGACATCGAGCGCGCGGTCTACAAGGCGCCCGCCAACGAGGTGGTGACGCTCGCGCTCGGCTTCGAAAAGCTGCTCAACAAGGCGCAGCAGGAAGTGCTCAATCCCGAAGGGGTCAATTGCTTCCGCTATTTCGAGGGGCGCGGCATGCGCCTGTGGGGCGCGCGCACCGCAAGTTCCGATCCCGAGTGGAAATATGTCAATCTTCGCCGATACTTCGCGTATCTCGAGCGATCGATCGACAAGGGCACGCAATGGGCCGTGTTCGAGCCCAATGGCGAGCGGCTCTGGGCCAATGTCCGGCGCACCATCTCCGATTTCCTGCTGAACGAATGGCAGACCGGCGCGCTGCTCGGCGACAAGCCCGAAAAGGCCTATTTCGTCAAATGCGACCGCTCGACGATGACGCAGAACGATCTCGATAACGGGCGGCTGGTTTGCCAGGTCGGCGTCGCGCCCCTTCGCCCTGCCGAATTCGTCATCTTCCGCATCGGCCAGTGGACGGCCGACAGCAAGTCATAAGGGGAAACCGTCATGGCAATCCTGCGAGAGCGTCCGTACGTCCAGTTCAACTTCCTGGTCGACCTGGGCGACGGCAACACCGAGGGGCCCCAGGCGGGCTTCCAGGAAATCAGCGGCATCGGGATGGAAGTGACCGTCTCGGAATATCGCACGGGCAATCACAAGGAAAATTCGGTGATGAAGATCACCGGCATGAACAAGTCGACCGACGTGACGATGAAGCGCGGCGTGATCGGTTCGCTCAACCTGTACAAATGGCTCGATCAGATCCGCAACGGCGACCAGAACGCCCTGCGCACCGTCACCGTCACGCTGATGAACGAAGACCATACCGATGCGGTCCTGGCCTGGAAGCTGATGCGCGCGCGCATCATCAAGCACACCAGCGGGCCGGTGAACGCCAAGGGCACCGACGTGGCGATGGAGGAACTCGTCCTCGCCTATGAGCGGCTGGAGATGGAATAGGCCATGTTCGCCGGCGACGCCCTTCCCGGCATTCGCGTCGACATCGCCCCGGTGCCCGCCGCCGAGGCGCTGCCGCGCATGGACGTCGCCGTCTTCGCCGGCTTTGCCGAGCGCGGGCCGTGTCACCGCGCGATCGCGCTGTCGAGCGCGGCTGCCTATGAGACGGTGTTCGGCGGGGACTGCCCGCTTGCCTATGATGCCGAGGGCGGCGCGCGGCTGACCGGCAACCTTGCCGCAACCGCCCGCGCCTTCTTCTCCAATGGCGGCAAGCGCTGCTGGGCGATCCGCCTCGCCGAGACCGACGACCTCGCCGCCGCGCGCGCCGCGCTCGGGGTGGCGGACGCAGGCTCGCTTCCCGCGACCAGCGGCACCTTCCTGCTGCCCGGGATGCTGTGCCGGCTGCCCGATCCGCAGGAAGCCGCCAGCGTGATCGCTCCGGCCGCGCTGAGCGCCGCGAGCCTCGGCTCCTGGTCGGATGCGATGCAGCTTGCCGCGCGCGTCTCGCGCTCGCCGCTCGCCCTGGCTGGCCAACGCCCGCTCCACTGGGGCCTGCGCTTCGCCGATCGCGGCGTGCTCGCACCGGGCGACCTGATCGAGCTGGTCGGGGGAAAAGGGCTGGTCACGCGCTACGCCAAGGTGGCGCGCGTCGGCGATGGCGACGTCCTGGCGCTGTGGATCGCGTCCTTTGCCCGCATCGCCGACGCCGAAAGCGGCCCTCCGATCGTGAAGAAGGGCCATGCCCGGATTGCGGGCGAGGCCGGCAGCTTCGATGCGACGATGACGGAAGGAGCCGCGGCGACGCTCGCATTCGATTCCCCGGCGAAGGTGCCGCTCGCGCGCGGCCGCTGGATCCAGTTCCTGCACCAGGGCGAATCCGACTGGCTGCGCATCGACTCGATCGAGGGAAACACGGCACATGGCCCGGCCTGGCAGCAGGTCGCATCGCGGCTGCCCGGCGCACCCGTGGCGGCCGCGCGGGTGGCGATCGACATCGCCGAACACCGCCCGGGCGGCGATCGCGTCCAGGCCGGCCTGTCGCCGGCACCGGAAGCGGCCAACGCGATCCAGGGGCTGGTCGACGCCGATCGGTTCCATGCCGATCCCGCGAACCGCAGCGCCGCGATCCGCCCCGGCTTCGCGGTATCGCGCGACGAGCGGGCGCGCATCGCACGCGGCTATGGCAACGGCGACGACACAGCGCGCTTTGCCGACATCGCGGCGCGCTTCGGCACGCCCGCCTTCACCAAGGCCGACCGGATCGCGCTGCGCTCCTCCTGGCTCCCCATCGGCCTCGACACGCGTTTCGCCGAACCCGTCGCGCCGCTGCCGCAAGCGACGGAATCGCTGGTGCGGGATGGGCTGGCGCGCTTCGATGAACGGCTGTTCCTCGATCCGCGCCTCGCTGATCTGCGCGGCACCGCCCTTGTCGAGCAGGTCGCCGCGATCAGGGACCTGGGCGAGCGGCAATTGTTCGGCATCCATGCCGCGTTCGATATCGCCGGGGACCTGTTCCCCGAACCGAGCCTGCTCGCCGTGCCGGATGCGGTACAGCCCGGCTGGGAGGCCGGCGCGCGCGCGGATACGGTGCTCCCGCCGCAACCGGGCGCGCCGGCCAATCCCGGCTGGCGGACTCATTCGGGCGGTTGCCCTACCGGCGACACGGCCGCGCTGGCCGAGCCCGATTTCGGCGCCTTTCTCGACAGCGCCACCCGGCTGCTCGACGCGCCCGCGCTGACCGCACCGTCGGGGCCGGTCGTCGGGGACGTGTTCACCCTGTCCTGGGGGCCGCAGCCCGAGGGCAGCATCGTCGTGCTGGAGGAAGCCGCGCAGCCCGACTTCGCCGACGCCGTCGAGATCCTGCGCGACACCGGCGTCGACCACCGCGACATTCCCGGCCGCGCCCAGGGCGTGCATTATTACCGGCTGCACATCGAGCTGGACGGCAATGTCTCCGCCTATGCCAGCGCCGCCGTGGTCCTGCGCCAGGCGAGCTATGTCGCGACGCCGGTCGACCGCGCCCGCCTCGCCCGGCTCCAGCTCGCGGCGCTGCGGATCGCCGGTGCGGACGGCAATTTCTTCGTGCCGCTATCGCTGCCGCGGCAGTTCCGCACCGCCGACGCGGCCGCCCATGCGCGCGCGCTGATGACACTCGCGCCCGGCGCCGGCGCGGCGGACCAGCTCGGCAGCGACGAGCAACGGCTGTTATCGTTCGGCGCGCTGTACCATCCGTGGCTGCTCGCCCGCGGCAGCACCGGCCTGATCGCCTCGCCGCCCGACGGCGCCGTCGCGGGGCTGATGGCGGCACGGGCGCAGGATCGCGGCGCGTGGATCGCGCCTGCCAACGACCCGATCCAGGACATTGTCGGGCTCGACCCGGCGCTTCCCGAAGCGGAATTGCTCGCGCTCGACCGCGCACGCGTCAACATGGTGCGCCGCCTGCCGCTGGGTTTCGCGCTGCGCGACGCCGATACGCTGTCGCCCGAGCGCGACTGGCGCCAGATCAATGTCCGACGGCTGATGATGCTGCTCCGTCGCACGCTGCTCCGCCGCGGCATGACCTATGTGTTCGAGCCCAACGGCCCGGTGCTGCGGCGCGCGGTCGAGCGCAGCCTCACCGCCACGCTCGACGACCTGCAGCAGCGCGGCGCCTTCGCCGGCGCGGCTTCGGCGCAGAGCTTCCGGGTGGCCGTGCAGGGAAGCGCCGCCGATCTCGATGCGGGCCGGCTGGTGGTCGAGGTCGCGGTCGCGCCGTCGCAGCCGATCCGCTTCCTCACCGTCCGCCTCGTCCAGCAGGGCGCGCGGCTCACCATTCTCGAGGCGGCGTGATGGCAGAGGAACCGCGCCCCTTCACCGCCTTCAACTTCTCGGTCGAGATCTATCCCGACGGCAAGAGCGCGCCGCTCGCCAAGGCGGCCTTCGCCGAATGCGACGGTCTCGAGATGACGCATGATTTCAAGACGATCCGGTCCGGCGGCGCGAACGACCACGCCTATCGCGTGCCGGGTGTGGTCAATTATTCCAACCTGACGCTCAAGCGCGGGATGACCGACAATTTCGACCTGTGGACCTGGTTCGCCGCGTCGATCGCCGATCCGTTCCTGCGTGCCAATGCCGAGGTCGTCATGCTCGCCGAGAATGGCAGCACCGAACGGGCGCGCTTCCAGCTGAGCCGCTGCCTTCCCGCCAAGCTCAAGGCGCCGGCGCTCAACGCCAAGGACGGCACGATCGCGAACGAGGAGGACCAGCTCGCCTATGAAAAGCTCCAGCTCGCCCAGGCGGGAGGCGCGGCATGACCGAGCAGGTACTCGTCAAGGCGAAGCTCATCGAGCTCAAGCAGGACCTCACCTCGGAGCAACCCGGCGGCAAGAAGGTCGATGTCCAGTTCAACCCGGAATCGATGAAGGTAACCTTTGCCAACCAGGTCGCCGAGCCCAAGGGCGGCGACCAGAAGGCGGGTACGGCCGGGCGCCAGTTCGTCGGCGCCGGCACCACCAAGCTGGTGCTGACCCTGTGGTTCGACGTGACGGCGATGGACAAGCCGGTCGACGATGTCCGCCGCCTGACCGCTGACGTCATCTATTTCATGACACCCAAAAAGGCCGATGCCGATCCGAAGAAGCTCGCACCGCCGGGCACGCGCTTTTCCTGGGGCTCGTTCATCTTCGACGGCATGGTCGAGGGGCTCGAGGAATCGATCGAATTCTTCTCCGCCGCCGGCAAGCCGCTGCGCGCCAGCGTCGCGATCACCATGAGCCAGCAGAAGATCCTCGTCGCCGATTTCAAGGGCAGCAGCGGCATCGTCCCCAACCGGCCGGGACAGCGGCCGTTCACGCCCGCGCCGAAGGGCGGCAGCCTGCAGCAAATGGCGGGCGCCGCGGGCAAGGACGGCGACTGGCAGGGCATCGCCGCGGCCAACAATATCGAGGACCCGCTGCGCATGTCGCCCGGGGCGCTGGTCGATCTCGATGCCAGTGTCAGCGTGGGCGGCGGCATCGGCTTCGGGGCCAGCGCGTCGATCTCGCCACCATCGGTTTCCGCGAGCGCCGCCGTGTCGCTCTCGGCACCCCGCCTGTCGATCAATTGAGGAGAGCTGCCATGGCCGTCGTCATCGATGAATTCGAAGCGGCCGGGGAACCGGCCGGCGACGCGAAGGGCGACGCCGCCCCGCCGCGCGAACCCTATCCGCACGAGATGCGAAAGCGGCTGCGCATGGTCGCGCTGCGCGCCGCGCGCCTGTCCCCCCGTTGAGGCCGGCTCATGTCCGCTGAAGTCGCCCGCCTGCCCATGCGCCCCGCGCGACCCTCGATCGCGATCGAGGAGAAGCGCGACGCCAAGCTCGAAGCCGGCCTGCTCCGCTATGAGCTGACCGACAGCATCGAAGGCATGGCGCGCGCCGAACTCGTCTTCGGCAACTGGGGCGGCGAGGAGAAGCCCGGCTTCCAGTATTTCGACCGCAAGACGCTCGATTTCGGCAAGAAGATCAAGGTGGGAGTCGGCGACGACAGCATCCTGTTCGAGGGCCGCATCACCGGCATCGCCGCTGCCTTTCCCGAAGGCGAGGCGGCGCGGATCACCGTCTTCGCCGAGGACCGGCTGCAGGATCTGCGCATGACGCGCCGCACCCGCTGCTTCGCGCAATCGTCGCTCGGCGACGTGGTCCGCAAGATCGCGCAGGAACATGGCCTGCAGGCACAGGTCGATACCCGGGCGCCCGCCGTCCCGCTGCTCGCCCAGCTCAACCAGACCGATCTTGCCTTCCTGTTCGATATCGCGCGCCGCTTCGACGCCGACATCTTCGTCCAGGGCGAAACCCTCCACGCCGCGCCGGCCCGGACCCAGGACGGCGTCGCGCTTGCCTGGGCGGGCACGCTCCGCTCCTTCCATGTGCTCGCCGATCTCGCCCAGCAGCGCAGCGCCGTCATCGCGTCGGGCTGGGACGTCTCGGGCAAGGCCGGCGTCAGCCACCGCGGCGCGAAGGATGCGATCCAGTCCGAACTGAACGGCGACACCGCCGGCGGCGACATCCTCGTCAAGGCGCTGGGCGAACGGGTCGACACGCTCGCCCACGGCCTGCCCCGCTCCGCCGACGAGGCCCGGCAGCTCGCCGAGGCAAGCTATCGCCACATGGCGCGCGGCTTCGTCACCGGCGAGGGCACCTGCGAGACCGACGTCAAGCTACGCGCTGGGGTGAAGCTCGACCTGACCGGGCTCGGCCCGTTGTTCGACGGGAGCTACCGCGCGATCTCGGTTACCCATCTCTATGATGCCGAGCATGGCGCGCGAACCGAATTCCGCTGCAATCGCCCCGGGATCAAGCCGCTATGAACGCCTTCGCGCTCCTCGACGGCGATCGCCGCCAGGTCCAGCTCGACGAGCGCATGCCGCAGGGCTGGGGCGGCATCTGGTACGGAGTCGCGCCCGCGACCGTCGTCGACATCAAGGATCCCGACGGCCAGGGCCGGGTACAGGTGACGCTCCCGTGGTGTCCGGACTCGGGCGGCGGGCGCTATGAGGCCTGGGCCCGGACGGCGTCGCTGTTCGCCGGCAAGGATCGCGGCAGCTGGTTCATCCCCGATGTCGGCGACGAAGTGCTGGTCGCGTTCGAGCATGGCGATCCGGCGCGGCCCTATGTCCTCGGCGGGCTGTGGAACGGATCGGATTCCCCGCCCGACAGCATGGACGGCGCGGGGAAGAACAACCGCAAGGTGATCAAGTCACGCGAGGGCGTGAAGATCACTTTCGACGATACGAGCGGCCAGGTCCAGCTGATCATCGAGACACCGGGCGGCCAGAAGGTGACGCTGAAGGACACACCGCCCGCGATCGATATCGAGGATGCGAGCGGCAATTCAGTCAAGCTCGAGACGAGCGGGATCACCATCACCGCCTCGGCCAAGGTAACCGTCAACGCGAGCCAGGTCGCGGTCTCGGCCGGGATGGTGACGGTCGATGCGGGCATGTCGAAATTCTCGGGCGTGGTCCAGGCGGATACGGTGATCTGCAACAGCATCGTCGCCGCCAGCTACACGCCCGGCGCGGGGAATATCTGGTGACCGCGCTCGCACATCCGCTGACCTGGGCCGCGCCGCGGCCGCTGTGGCGCGGCGGCGCCTCGCCCGGCCGGGCGCCGACGATCCTGCGCTTCGCCACGGACGATTTCATGGACCAGCTGCTCGGGCTGCTCGCCACCGATCCCCACAGCCTCGTCGATCATGTGGCGCAGCCCGAGACCTGGCGCTCGCCCGTCGCCAAGCTCGCCACCGAGGACCTGATCGAGCGCGTACCGCTGCCGGCTCCGCTCCGGCAAAGCCGGCTGATGACCCGGCTCGCCCGCGCGCCGAAGCCGCTCGCGACACCACCAGCCGATGCGCCGCGGCTCAAGCTCTACCAGCCGGCGCACCAACGCTATTATATCGCCTGCGCTACCCTCGCCTGCGCGGTACCGGGCCTGCCCGACCGCAAGCTGGCAGGCGGGCATGAGCAGGTCGGCTTCGTGCTCCGCCGTCGCATGCCTGCGACAACCAATGCGCAGGCCGGGGCTCCGCTGGTCGAATATGGCTATGTGAAGGACGCGACCGGCGCCCGCTGGCAGCGGATCGCCGACGCGGACGAGGCCGTACTCGCGCCGGGCGAGGAGCGCCTCCCCGCCTTCCCGCTCGCACATCAGGACGGGCATGGCCTCAAGCGCAGCCTGTGGGGCGGCCTGATCCCGGTGGGCCGCCGCGAGCAATATCTGAGCGCGCCCGTCACCCGCACGGCAAAGCGGCTGGTCGAGGGCCAGGCCGAGGCGCTTGCGGGTGCCGTGCCGCCGGTGCCGCGCAACTCGAAGCTCGCCCGCACCACCGAGTTCAAGATGGACTTCGCCGAGCCGTGGAAGGCGCTGATCCAGGCGGCGATGAAGGCGGCCGACGACATCGATCGCGACAATGACAAGGATTATTCGGGCACGACGAAACGGCAGACCCGGATCCGCGCCCGCAATGTCGGCTTCCAGTCGCAGAGCTGGCTGCTGCTGCTCGATCTGATGGCCTTTCTCGACCGCCATCTGAAGAGCGTCGCCGACGCCGTGCGGCACGGCACGTCCGCCGGGCTCAGCGGCGCGAAGCTCGATCTCTATAGCTGGCTGTCGATCCAGATGAGCGCCGCGGACAGCGACCGGCTCGCCAAGGGCTTCGTCCTTGCGGGCGTCAGCCCCAGCCCGGCGCTGCCCCATCTGCGCAGCCTCGCCGATGCGCTGCGCCAGATCGATGCGACCGGCGTCGGCACGCTGCTCGAAACCGTCGAGACCCAATATCGCGATGATGCGACCGAGCGCGCCAAATGGCCCGCCTTCCATTATCTCCTCGCCGGCATCGCCAGCGACGGCAATGGCGGCACGATCGACGCGCAGGGCGGGTTCCGCACCCTGCCCCCCGGCAATGCCGGCGCGCCGCCGGACGCCGAGATCGATGCGCTGACCGTGCCGCTTGCCGGACCGGCCGACCCAGTCACGCTCGACACCGCCCCGCCACCGCCCATACCCCAGCCGTTCGACCTCAACGCAGTCGAGAAGCTTACCGTCCTCGTCGCCCGCGCGCTCGACACCAGCGACGAAAGCGACGCGCGCGCGATGCCCTTCGCGCAGCAACTGGCCCAGGCGATGCAGGACAGCGTCGGCGACACCGGCCAGTTCGTGCTGCGCTTCGTCCATCTCAACGCCGATTGCGGCCCAATCCATCCGCCCACCCTGTCGCAGCCGAGCGTCCCCTTCGAACTCGCCAGCTTCTTCGATTCCGATGCGCCCGCGCGTCCGATCCGCATCACGCTGCCGATGGACACCAGCCCGGCCGGACTGCGCAAGCATGCCCGCGGCACTGCCTTCGTCCTGTCCGACATGCTCTGCGGCCAGGTCCAGCGCGCCAAGGGCATGGGATTCATCGACCTGGTGCTCCAGGTCCTGCCCTGGCCGCTGCACAAGGATATCGATACCGGCGACGGCGGCGGCTGCAAGAACGCCAAGGGCGTCGACATCGGCATGATCTGCTCGCTGTCGATCCCGATCATCACGATCTGCGCGCTGATCCTGCTGACCATCATCATCACCCTGCTCGATTTCATCTTCCGCTGGGTGCCCTTCTTCATCCTCTGCTTCCCGGTGCCGAAGCTCAAGGGCAAGGGAGGCGGCGGATGAGCAGCCCCTTCGGCAAGAGCCTCGCCTTTCCGCCGCGCGTCGACGCTTCGGGCCGCATGCTGTGGTCGGAGGGCGAGCGGAACATCCAGGAATCGATCGCCGTGATCCTGCGCACCGATCCCAATGAGCGCGTCGGGCTGCCGCGCTTCGGCACCGGCCTCACCGCCTTCCTGTTCGAGCCCAACAATGCCGCCACCCATGCCCGCATCGCCCATGCGATCGACACCGCGCTGAAGCGCTGGGAGCCGCGCATCGCGATCGAGCGCATCGATGTCGCCGCCGATCCCGAGGCAAGCGAGACCGCCGTCGCGACCATCGCCTACCGCCTCGTCGCCACCGGCGCCACGCAGCGCGTCGCGCTCGACGTGCCGCTCGCGGCGGCGGACTGAGGGGAGGACCGGACATGCCCCTGCCCGTCCCCGCCACCGACGATCGCCGCTACCAGGCGCTGGTCGACGAACTCGTCGCGCGCATCCCGTCGCACACGCCGGAATGGACCAATTTCAACGACTCCGATCCCGGCGTCACGCTGATCCAGCTCTTCGCGCACATCACCGAGAGCCTGCTCTACCGCGCCAACCAGATCCCCGAGCGCAACCGCGCCAAGTTCCTGCAGCTGCTCGGCGTGCCGCTCGCCCCGGCACAGGAGGCGCGCGGGCTGGTGGCCTTCGCCAACGAACGCGGGCCGAAGGAATCGCTGGTTGTCCCGCGCGGCACCGAATTGTTCACCGGCGCCCTGCCCTTCCTCACCGCGACCTCGCTCGACGTGCTGCCGGTCGAGGCGCGCTTCTATGTCAGGCGCCCGATCGTCGCGCCGAGCCAGGAGCAGCAGGATTATTATGCGCTGCTCTACGCCTCCTACAACCGGCCGGCCCCTCAGGCGCTGACCCTGTACGAGACGGTCGAGGTGGTGGGCGGCATGGGCGTCGACCTTGCCGAGACAGTAGATCACAGCCTGTGGATCGCCCTGCTCGGTCGGCCGACCGACAATGTCACCGTCAAGGACCGCGACGGCTGGGACGACCTTCGCGGCAAGCTCGCCGGGCGCACCCTGTCGCTCGGGATGAAGCCCGATCAGGGCGCGGACCAGATCGTCGCGCGCCCCGGCACGCCGCCGGTGCTGAGCGACGGCCTGTTGCGGTTCGAGCTGCCGAGCCCCGGCGCGATCGCCCTGGATGCGAACGGCAGCCCCGCCCCCACCTATACACGCCTCACCGCGCGCGCCGATTTCGATCCGCTCACTCAGCCCGGCATTATCGAGCTTGCCCTCCCGACGGACGCCGCCGGACTCGACCTGTGGCATCTCGATCCGCTCGAAGCGGGGGTGGGCGACCTGCCGCCGAGCGCCGATGCCCCGGACGTCACCGCACGCCTCGTCACCTGGCTGCGAATCCGCTCGGGCAGCACCACGGACGTGAAGCTCGACTGGGTCGGGATCAACGCGGCCCAGGTCCGCCAGCAATTGCTGGTGAGCGCAGAGCGGCTGGCTGACGGGGATGGCACGCCGGACCAGCAGCGCCAGCTCCGGCAGTCGCCGGTGCTCGCCGGATCGGTCGCGGTGGCGAGCATCGACAACGGCGCGCGTCGCGACTGGATCACGATCGACGATGTCCGTGCCGCCGGCACCGAGCTCGCGATCCCCGGCGCGCCCGACATGGGCGATCCGGTCGACGTCTTCTCCTGCGATGCCGAGTCGGGATTGCTGCGGTTCGGCGATGGCCTGACCGGCCGCCGCCCGAAGCTCGGCGAGGCGCTCTATGCGAGCTATGCCTGCACCGCCGGTGCCGCGGGCAATGTCGGGGCGGGCGCGCTCAAGGGCGGGCCGATGCTGTCCGCGGGGGTAACGGCGACCAACCCGGTGCCCACCTGGGGCGGTGCGGATGCCGAAAGCGTCAGCGCAGCCGAAACCCAGGTGCCGCGCTTCATCACGCACCGCGACCGGCTGGTGACCGCCGAGGATTTCCGCGCGATCGCCTGGCGCACCCCCGGCGTCGCGATCGGCCGGATCGAAGTGCTCCCGGCGGCGCATCCCGACGTGGCGCCGCTGACCATCGGTTCGGCGCCCGGCGCAGTCACGCTGATGGCGATTCCGACGCGCGACCCCGCACATCCAGACGCGCCGCGCGCCGATCGCCCGTTCCTCAACACGCTATGCACCTATCTCGATCCACGTCGCCTCGTCACCACGGAACTGGTGCTGCGGGGCCCCGACTATGTCGGCATCTGGATCTCGATCGGCATAGAGGTCGCCGGCGGCCAGGCCGTCGCCGAGGTGGTCGAGCGCGTCAAGGCACGCATCCGGGCCTTTCTCAGTCCGCTGCCCGCAGCCGATGTCCCGATGCCGCAGCTGCCGATGCTGTATGGCCCGGACATCGACCCGGCGTTGCGCGGCTGGCCGCTCGCCCGGGCGGTCCACGCCCGCAGCCTGCAGGCCGAAGTGGCGCGCGCGGCCGGCGTGGTATCGGTCGAGGACGTGCTGCTGGCGCAGGGAATCGGCGTGGCAGTCGACAGCGTCGATCTGTCTGGCCTCCAGCTCCCCGAGATTCTCGGCCTGTCGGTTGTCGCGGGACCCCCGCTCTCGCTCGACGCGCTCCGCGGCGCAGCCGGTCCGGCCCAGGCGGTCAGGCGCCTGCCGGTCCCCGCCCTTGCGGAGACCTGCTGATGAACGTCAACGGCGCCCGCTTCCACCTGCTCCTCGGCGAGGGAGACTGGGGCACGTGCAGCACGAGCGGGCCCAGCCCGGTCACGCTCGCCGCGCAATGGAACGGTCCGGAGGCCGCTGTGGCGACTCCCGTGTTCGATACCAGGAGCCGACAGCTGACATTGCTTCCGCTCGTCGAGCCGATTCCCGCCACGCCCGGCGAACCGATGTTCACCGCCGCCGATCATCGCGACGCCGCCGCCGACCGCAACGGCAACCTCTATGTCGTGTCCGACGACCAGTTCGGCCTCACGGTGCGTTCGGCCGGAACCGGGATAGTGACGCCCTTCTGGCCACGCGCGACACGCCGGCGCCGAGGTCTGGCGCGGACCTTCGGCGATGCCGCGCCGCTCGCCGAGACACCGGACCGGATCGCGGGGCTGGCGATCACCGGCCGTGACTTCCTAGTCGCCGGCACGGGCAACGGCCTGCTGCGCTTCGACTTGGTCGGCGGCGGCGCGCCCGAGCGCTTGCGGCTCCCCGAAAGCTTCACTGCCACGGCGCTTGCGCCCGCCGATGACGGCGGCCTCTGGCTGCTCGACGCCGCCTCCGCCCGGCTGTGCAAGCTCGATGCCGATCTGCGCCTCGAAACCCGCCTCGTGCCCGGCACCCCATCGGTCTTCGCGCCGGACGGAATCGATCCCGCACCCGGTTTCGTCGCCGAGGCGGTCACGATCGACATCGGCAGCGTGCCGGCGCCCGCCGGTCTCGCGACACTCGGCGATGGCAGCGTCGTCCTGCTCGACGCGCCCGAGAAGACCGCAGCCGGCCTGTTCATCCGCGATCCGGGCGCGGGGGCGCTGCGGCCGCTGATCCGCCTCGACTTCGTCGCCACCTGCCTGGCCGTCACTGAACAGGATGGCATCCCCGTGCTGTTCCTGGCCGATGCCGGCGGGAACCAGGCCCGGCGGGTCCCGCTGGTCCAGCGCAACGGCCGCTGGGAGGCGAGCCCGCAGGCCGATACGCTGCCGCTCCGCCGCTTCGGCGGGCGCGCGCTGGTGACCATCCAGGGCAAGCCCTTTTACGACAGCGGGGCGACTGACCCGCTCTGGGTCCCGGTGGTCGAGGTGCGCCACAGCCGCTTCGCCGCACGCGCCGGTTTCGTGACCCCGGCCTATGACAGCGGCGCACCACAGTGCGTGTGGGATCGCGTCCGCATCGACGGCTGCATCCCCGCCGGCGCCAATGTGCTGGTGGAGGCCCGAGCCGCCGACGACGCATCGGTCTTCGCGACGCAGGCCGGCAGCGGCTGGATCGCCCAGCCGGCGCTGCTCCTCTCGCCCAGCGGGCCCGAGCTGCCGGGCAAGCGCGCCATCGCCGAACTCGCCACCGACCGGCGCAGCGGCAAGGGCAGCTGGGGGCTGCTGCTCCAGGGCGTCACCGGCCGCTATGCGCAGTTGCGGATCACGCTGGTCGGCGACGGACGGGTGACGCCGCGCCTGCGCGCGCTGCGCCTCTGGTATCCGCGCTTCTCCTATGTCGAGCGCTTCCTGCCCGGGGTCTATCGCGAAGAGTTGAACTCGGCCTCGTTCCTCGAGCGCTTCCTCGCCAATTTCGAAGGGCTGAACACCGCGATCGAGGATCGCATCGCGACCGCCGAGCGCCTGTTCGATCCGCGCATCGCCCCGGTCGAGATGCTCGACTGGCTGGCAAGCTGGTACGAGGTCGCGCTCGATCCCTCCTGGGATGAGCGCCGCCGCCGCCTGTTCATCGCCCATGCCGCGCGCTGCTTCGGTTGGCGCGGCACGATCCGCGGCCTGCAACTCGCCCTCAAGCTGGCGCTGGACGCGACGATCACCGCGCAGGATTTCGTCCTGGACGGCCCGGACTGCGCCTGTCCCGGCGCGATCCGCATCGTCGAAGCCTATCGCAGCCGCCCGCGATCACGCGCCTTCCCCGCGGCCGCCACCGCGCCAGCGCCCGGCATCCGCAGCCTCGAGGCCGACTGGCTGCCCGAGGAAGGCGCCGCCGGCCTCTGGGCGCGCTGGCCCGATGCGCCGGCACCGGGGGGACGCTTCCCGCTGTTTCCGCCCAGCGGCGGGGAAGCGGTGTGGGCGAGCCTCGTCCAGCAACAGTTCGGTTTCGTGCCGGCGGCCGGCCAGGCCGAGCGGGCGCGCTGGCAGGCATTCCAGCGTGCGATCGACGTGCCGTCTCCCGAAGCCGATTTGCCCATCGCCGCGAACGACGCCTGGCGCCGCTATGTCGCGCTGCCCACCCATGACCGGCAGGCCTGGCAGGATTTCCTGCGCGCCCGCTATCGCACCACCGAGCAGCTGAACGCAGCGCACGACAGCAGCTGGGACGATGTCGCGCTGGTGCCGGTGCCGGACCATCTCCCCGCCACCGCCGCCGCAGCACGCGACTGGCTGATGTTCGAAGGCCAGGAACTGCCGATCGGCCGCGCCGCGCACCGCTTCAGCGTGCTGCTGCCGCGCACCCGGGTCGATACCGATCCGGAAGCCGAAGCGACTCAACTCGCGCTCGCCCGCCGCATCGTCGCACTCGAGAAGCCCGCACACACCGTGTTCGACGTCCGCTTCTATTGGGCGATGAACCGGGTCGGCGAAGCGCGGCTCGGCCTCGACAGCGCGATCGGCCAGGGCAGTCGGGCACCGGAGCTGGTGCCGGCCGCCGTGCTCGGCCGCGCCTATGCCGGTGCCGCCTTTGTCGGCGGCCCCGCCGATCCGCCCACCGGCAGGGAGCGGATCGCATGCTGAGACATCCAACCCAAAGGGGGGAGCGATTTCATGGGATGCTGTAGCCCATTTTCGGCCGTGACGACGGCCGCGTCCGCGGATCCCGCCCGCCATGTCAACTTCACCGCCGGCATGGTGCTCGGCGTCGACGATTATCGCCAGGAGTTCGCCTATCATGCGGCCCGCGACAAATGGATCGTCCGCGAATTCCTCGGCTATGGCACGCTGTCCGGCCTCGCGGTCACGGTCGAGCCCGATGCAAAGGGCCCGCGCGTTCGCGTCACGCCCGGCGCCGCCGCCGCCCCGAGCGGCCAGCTGATCTGCGTCGGCCGCGAACAATGCGGTGCCTTCAACCCATGGCTCGCGCGCGCCGAGGTGGTCGAGAAGCTCCGGCAGATGACCGAGAACGCGGTCGACAAGGACCATGTCACGCTCAATCTCTTCCTGACGCTCTGCTATGTCGACTGCGCGGTCGCGGACGTTCCGATCCCCGGCGAGCCGTGCCGCAGCGACGAGAATCTCATGGCGCCGTCGCGCATCGCCGATGATTATCTGCTGAGCTTCTCCTTCGATCCGCCGCCGATGGCCGAGGCGCTGGCAATGCCCGCGCTCGATGCCTTCTGGGCCGGGCTCGACATCGCCCCGGCCAACCTCAACACGGCCGACGCGTTCGCGACAGCGCTGCGGTGCGCGGAACTCCAGCTCAAGCTCGCCCTGGGGCTCTATCCCGCCGATGCCCCGGCGCCGGCCCCGGCCGACCTCGGGCAGATCCGTATCGCGACCGATGCCTCCCCGCGCTTCCGGTCCGCCCTGCAGGCGCTGTGGGTCACGCGGCTCCGCCCGCTGGTTGCGGCCCAGCGTTGCGGCACCGATGCGGCCGCCGCCAATGAATGCGTGCTGCTGGCGCGGCTGAGCGTTCCCGTGGTGCGCGTCGCCACCCATTGGGAGGTCGCGGCGGCGCCGCCGGGCCAGCCGACCGCCGTCACGCTCGACGAGGCGGATCGGCCGGTGCTGCTCTCCGCCGCGATCGCGCAATCCACCTTCGGCGCCGCGGCAACGGACGATTCTACCGGGCAGACCATCGCCTTCCTGTCGGCGGCCGGCACCATCCTTCCGCCGGTCCGGGTCGCCGTGGTGCGCTCGGACTCGCCGATCTCGGTCAAGGTGCCGCCCGCCAATCCAGCCAGCCTTGGGCGGGAGCTGACCGTCAAGGCCGGCGGTACCGGGGTGATTACCCTCACCACCCCGGCCTCGACGACGATCGACGGCGCCAACAGCTATGCGCTCGCGGTGCGCGGCGCCGTCTCGATGATCTCCGACGGCGCCAACACCTGGCATGTCACGGGACTGGTCCGGTGAGCGGGGCGAGCGACTTCATCGATCTCGAGCAGCCGGTCAGCGACGGCGGGATCGAGAGTGTCAATTTCTTCAACGGCCGGCTGCTGAGCGGCAGCGACCTCTCGCGCGAACAGCGCGCGCGACGCGATTCCGCGGCGCGGTTCGGCGAGGCGCTGGGCGACGGCATCGCCTTCGGCCTAGACGTATCGGCGCAACCGCCCGGCCTCGACGACAGCCTGGTGAGCATCCTGGTACAGCCGGGCCTCGCAATCAGCCGCACCGGCCAGTTGCTCCGCCTGACTCAGCCCGAACGCATCCGCCTGTCGCGCACCGACGCGACGAGCTTCGCGACCGGGGGCTGCGCCTTTGACGACTGCGTGCCGCTCGCCGCCGGCACCTATGTCGCCGGCGAGGGGCTGTACCTGCTCACGATCGCCCCCGCCGAGCTTGCCGCCGGCCGCGCGCGCACCAACGGCTCGGGCGCAACCGGTACGCCGTGCGACATCGATCGTCGGATCGACAGCGTCCGCTTCCGCCTGCTCGAAATACCGGCATCGCTCTATGCCGATCTCGCGGTCACCGCGCCGGACTTCCGCAACCAGCTCGCCTATCGCTGCTTCGGCGCCGGCGTGCTCGTCGACTGGTCGACCAACCTGCTCGCCGCCGGCGCGCGGGTCGACGGGCTGCTCGACGCGATGGCGGGCCATGGCTTCGCCCCCCAGGAGGTCCCGCTCGCGCTGATCGGCTTCCAGGGCGCAGCCGAGCTCACCCTGCTCGATGCCTGGTCGGTCCGCCGGCCGCTCGCGCTCGCCGACCCTCCGGGCCCGTTCCGCAGCGCGACGGCGCCGCGCCGCATCGCGACCGGCCGTGCGATGCTTGCCCAGTTCCAGGCCCAGTTCGACGAGCTCGTCGCCGCCAATACCCCGTCGCTCAAGGCGCGGACGCATTTCCCGCACCTGCCGCCGGTCGGGGTGCTGCCGCGGATGACTCCCGACCAGGGCAAGGACTTCTTCGGCGGGATGGAGATCCGCGGGCCAGTCCATTTCAACAGCGCGACGGTCGAGTTGCTGATCCGCGAAAGCCTCGCCTTCCCCGCGATCCGCACCGCCGACACCGCGGTCGTCTGGCTCTATGCGGTCGCCGAGAATCTCATCGCGGGCACCCGGGCCCTCGCCGATCCGCTGCGCGCCGACCCCTATCTGATCTTCGCCTCGGCGAACCTCGCCTATCGCGGCGACGCCCGCTTCAACCTGCATCGCTGGAACTACGCCAACTACGCGCTCGGCGGTGGCTGAGCCTCGCCGGAAAGGATGACCATGGTTCAGACGACCACAGACCCCGGCACGATCTCGGTTCCGATGTCGAGCATCCTCGACGCGCTCGAAGGCGTGCTCACCGAGGCCGAACGCACCGCCCTGTTCGAGCAGCTGATCGGCCTGCGCCCCGCCGGCGTGTCGCCGGGGGACCTGATCACCGCCGAATTGTTCAACCAGATGCTGAGCGACATCAACGACCTGTCGATCCGCCTGACCAAGCTCGAGGGCGCGGCCGGCGCCCCGATCATCGACGCGCTCGATCCACCCACCACCGTCGCCGTCAACGGCATCCTCATCGTCACGGGACGCAACTTCAACCCGGAGCCGCGGTTCAACATCGTGAAGATCGGCACCGTCGACATCACCCAGTTCCGCGTCGATTCGTCCCCGACCCATCTCATCTTCGCCGTGCCCGACATGTTCGTGGGGTTGCCGGCCAGCTTCCCCGTCCGGGTGGAGACCGGGGGCAGCACATCGAACGTCGTGCCGATCACGATCACTGAAGAGGCCAAGATCCAGAACGGCAATTTCGTGTTCGGCCCCGGCCAGACGGCCGGCGGCGCCGTCGCGGTCGGCCAGACGCTTTCGATCACCTGGAACGTGCAGGCCGTGACGCTGTTCGACGACACTGTGGCGCTGTCGCTGCTGGTGGGAAATCCGCAAGGTGCGACCGCCGCCGCATGGCTGGCGACGGTCGCCATCCTGCCCGCATCACCCCTGCCGTTGCTGGCGGGCCAGACCAAGCAGGTCACGCTGTCGGTCACGGTGCCCAGCGGCGCGACGTCAGCGCAATTGTCGCTCCGCGCGCAGAGCCAGGACGGCAATGTCGTCAACGTCTCCGATCCCGTCGGCATCACGGTAGGCCAGCCGGTCGAGCAATCCGATCCGCGGAT
>CAISGR010000290.1 GCA_903884945.1 uncultured bacterium | reverse complement strand
GGATCGGCAAAGGCCAGCGCACGGGCGCTGGCAGCGCGTACCGGCGGGGGCACGTGCTGGCGGATGGCCTGGAGCTTCGCGAGCGCGCCCATGCCAGGCGGGACCCGGCGGCGACCGATGAGATCGACGAGTTGTCGCCATGCCGATTGCGCGCCGAACGGGGTCGACATGTCTGCCGAAAGAACCGTTTCAAGGCTGTCATCGA
Organism: uncultured bacterium; assembly: GCA_903884945.1. GTDB lineage: Bacteria > Pseudomonadota > Alphaproteobacteria > Sphingomonadales > Sphingomonadaceae > Sphingomonas. The sequence continues at coordinate 17,511 of CAISGR010000290.1, read as the reverse complement.
AGCGCAAATTCAGGGGACCCCCGTGACGGTCGCGATCGCCGCGCCGTAATAATTTCTTAACCGCACGGACTCGCCGCGCAAACACCTGTTTTTGACACGTAGCATTGTGGGACAATTGCGTTCGCTAGCAATTATCTTATGCTGAACAAGGGCGTCTCGACCGAAATCACGAGCCGCCGGGGAGCTTTGCGTAATGGCGTTTGATTCGATCGACCGGCGGATTCTGGGTTTGTTGCAGGAAGACGGTCGAATGACCAACGTCGAACTTGCCGAGCGGGTCGGCCTTACCGCCCCACCCTGCCTGCGCCGGGTCCGCACGCTCGAGGAAGGCGGCGCGATTCGGGGCTACCATGCGGAACTCGACGCAGCGACGCTCGGCTATCCGATCACCGTCTTCGCGATGGTCAGCCTGCGCAGCCAGGCCGAGCATGATCTCCATGCGTTCGAGGAGCATGTCGCCAGGATTCCCGAGATTCGCGAATGCCATATGCTGAACGGTGAGATCGACTTCATCCTGAAGATCGTCGCGACCGACCTCAAGAGCTTCCAGGACATCCTGACGACGCATCTGACCCCGGCACCCAATGTGGCGAGCGTAAAGACTTCCCTCACCATCCGCACCTCGAAGGCGCTGCCCGGCATCCCGGTCCGGCAGGATTGAAAAGGGCGGCGTTTCTGCCGCCCCTTCGTCGAACCGCGCGTGGCGAGGGCCCGAACGCCCTCACGCCGCGGGTGGAGAATCCAGCCAGATCGTCCAGAGAGTCGCGGTTTCCTTGTCGGGCTGCTGCGTGATCGCGGCAAAATCGGCCCGGGCCTTTTCCTTGTCGCCGGCCAGCGCAGCGGCGATGCCGCGATGCAGTTTCACATCCTCTACGTTCTTCACGGTCTTTTCGAGCGCGAGATCGTAGAATTCCACCGCCTTCGCGTACGCACCCAGCCCGATGCTGGTGTCACCAAGTTGAGCGGCCAGTTGCCCATCCTTTGCCTTCCGCGCGGCTGCTTCCGACGGCGCGGCAGCCGCTGTCGGCTTGGCCTTGCCCTTCGCGGCCGGCCTGCCGGCCTGAGCGACGATTTGCGCTGCTTCGGCATCCTTGGCGGGGATGGCGCCCGAGGCGCGGCCTTCCTCGATCACCGCGCGCGCTTCGTCCTTCAGGCCGAGGCTGTTGGCCCGGCGCGCATATTCCATATAATCCTTTTGACCGCCAAGGCTGTGCGTAGCGCGCATCAGGCGAAACATGTCGACGAAATTGCCGTTGCGCTCAAGGCGCTGGGCCGCGGTCAGCTTGCTCTCGTCCTCATCCTTGAAACCGTTGAGGGCGATGGCATCGTGCCAGTTGGCGCGGGTGCCGTAGGCGGCAAGCCATTTGCCGGTCCAGGCGGCTTCTTCAGGCGCCTTCTTCGCCCGGAGGCGCAGCGTGGCAAAACGATACCAACTCTCCGGCGGGGTCTTGCCGGCGGCGATCTGGGCCTTGATCAGCGCATCCAACGCCTCGGCGCCGGCGCTGACATTGCCGGCCTCCATGTTGGCGCGGACGATCTGTAGGTCGAGCTCGTCGTCCCGAAGACCGTTCTGGCGCGCCTGTACATAGAACAGCGCCGCCTTGGCATAGAGCTTCTGGGCATAGGCGATGTCGCCGCGCGTATAGCAGTAGCGCGCCAGATCTTCCTTCGCCGTTCGGGGATCGGCGATCAGTTCGTCGAGCGGCTTGATCAGCGCAGTCATCGTCTGAACAGACTGGGGCGACGCGCTCAGCAACTTGACCCGCAGCGTCTTCGCGACGAAGCGCTCGCTATCGTTGCGGGCGCTCGCCTCGAGTGCAGCGACAGCGGATTCAGCGGCCGGCGGGTTGTTGGCCTTGAGGGCGGTCGTCGCTGCGAGCGCCTGAGCCCGGAACTGCTTCGAAAGGTTGAAATTCGTCGGACTCTCGACCTGCGGTTGCTTGTCCTTGCCGCCAGCAGCCGCTGCGCGATGCGGCGCAGCAGCCGTGACGGCGAGCAGCGCCGCCGCCAGCGCCATCGTCGAAATCTTCTTCATCCGAAACTCTCCAATTGCGGCGCTGGCTTGCGCAGTCCGACGACTGCCAATCAGGCAAGCTGTGGCATGTCCAGCCAGATTGTCCACAGCCGGGCGAAATCGGAGAGGGGCGCTCCGGTTACCTTTGCAAAGGCGGCCTTGGCCTCGTCCTTGCGGCCGAGATTGGCGAGCGCCACCCCGAGATGCAGGTTGATCGCGTTGGCGTCGGCGCCCGGCTGGCCGAGCGCCGTGCCGTAAAGTTCCGCCGCCTTGGTATAATTGCCGTCCGCCAGATAGATATCGCCCGCGACGCTCGGTTTCGACTTGCCGGCGGCCGTGGCGGCCGAGACTTCGGTCTTCACCGCGGCCGACGCGGCGGTGTAGATTCGGTTGATGTCAGCGTCGCCGGCCGGAATCCTGCCGGCGGCGCGCCCCTCGTTGATCACCGCGAGCGCCTCCCATGGGAGGCCCGAATCCTGCGCCGAATTGGCGTAGACATAATAGTCGTTGGCATCGTTCAGCGCCTTGGTGCCGCGCATCATCCGGAACAGGTCGAGCTTCTGGAATTTGGTGAACTTGGTGTTGCTCGGATCGACCACCTTGCGGAAATTGCCCACTGCTGTCTTCCAGGTCGACAGCTTGGGATAGGCTGCGATCTGGCGGACGAGCCAGGCTTCGCCGTTCGGCAGGTCGTGCAGCGCGTAGAGATTGGTGACGACGAAGGCGAACCAAGGCTCCGGCGCCGTGCGCCCGGCCGCTTTCTCCATCTCGATCGCCTTGCCGAGTTCGGCAACTGCCTCGCGCATCTTGCCGGTACCGCCATAGGCCTTGGCGAGCGAAATCTGCAGATCAGTGCTGGTCACGCCAAGCTCGCGCGCCTTGAGCAGGAACGGGATCGCCTCGGCATTCTGGTTCAGGTCGACCGCTACGCCGCCGCGTGCATTGTTGTAGTTGGCGAGGTCGGCTGCCGGCGTCTTCGGATTCGCAATCAGCGCGTCGAGCGCCCGGGCGATTCCAGCCAGATCCTTCTTTGAGTCAGCAATCTGCAGATGATAGATCGCGACGAAATAGCGCTCGTCATCATTCTTGGCGAGCGGTTCCGCGACAGCGAGCTTCGCCTCGGCACCGGCATAGTCCTTCGCCTTCAGGGCGTCGCCGATCGGCGCCGCCGCAGCACGGAATTCCTTGCTCAGGTCATATTGCGGGCCCGCAGCCGCCTTCTCGTCCTTCTTATCCTTCGCGGCCGCCGGCGCGGCGACCATCGTCGTGGCACCCAGCGACAGCATCAGGGCCAGCGCGACATTTGGAAGCAACTTCATCAAGAAAAACTCCTAAGCGGATAGGCGACCGGTGAATTCGCAGACGCCTCTAGTTCGGGGGGCATTATCGTTCAAGCCAAGCGATCCCATTCGCGGTGGCATCATGGCGCTGAACGCTCCTTTAACGCGTCAGGATCCAGGCTTGCTTTGACTCCGGCGCTGCCCAGCGACTAGGCGCACGCCGTGATCGCCCTTTTGTCCCCAGCCAAGACCCTCGATTATGAACGGCCAGTGCCGGCAATCGAGACAAGCACACCGCGATTTGCCGCCGAGGCGCACCAACTCGCCGCAGCGGCATCGCACCTGACGCAAAAGCGCCTTGGCGACCTGATGGACATCTCGCCCAAGCTCGCCAAGCTCAACGCGGATCGCTTCGCCAGCTTCGACGGCCAGGAAGAACGGCCGGCGCTCTACGCCTTTGCGGGCGATGTCTATACCGGGTTCGAGGCGCGCACGCTCGACGAGCCGGCGATTGCCTTCGCCCAGGATCATGTGCGCATGCTGTCGGGCCTGTACGGCCTGTTGCGGCCGCTCGATGCGATGCGGCCTTACCGACTGGAGATGGGCACCCGCTGGGCGCCGCGCCGGAAGAGCCTCTATGACTGGTGGGGCAACCGGATTGCGACGGCAGTACGCGAGGATGTCGAGACCGAAGGATCGGGCGTCGTGCTGAACCTCGCCAGCCAGGAATATTTCGCGGCGGTGGCGGGAAAGTTGCCGGCATCGATCCGTATCGTCAACGTCGATTTCCGCGAGCCGGGACCCAATGGACCGCGGTTCGTGAGCTTCCATGCCAAGAAGGCGCGCGGGATGATGGCGCGCTGGCTGTGCGAGCATCATATCGACGACATCGAGTCGATGAAGGACTTCGACAGCGCTGGCTATCGATTCGATGCAGAAGCGAGTGACGGCGATCACTGGACATTTTTCCGAACATGAGCGGCGCAGCGATCGTCATTGGCGCTAGCGGAGGGATCGGTGCCGCGCTCGAGGGGGCGCTGATCGAGGAAGGCGCGTTCGATGTCGTCCACGGTTTCGCGCGCAGCCGCGTGGGGCCGCAGCATATCGACCTGACCGACGAGGCAAGCATCGCCGCGGCAGCCCGGATAGCGGCGACCGGCCCGGCGCCGACGCTGATCATCGTCGCGACCGGGCTGCTCCATGACGGCGAGCGGGGCCCGGAAAAGGCGATCAAGGATCTCGACCCAATCTGGCTCGCCCATACCATGGCGGTCAACGCGATCGGCCCAGCGATCGTTGCCAAGCATTTCCTGCCGCTGCTTCCGCGCGCGGGCCGCTCGGTATTCGCCGTGCTGTCTGCGCGGATCGGCAGCATCACCGACAATCGGCTCGGTGGCTGGTATGGCTACCGCGCCTCCAAGGCAGCGCTGAACATGTTCGTGCGGACGCTCGCGATCGAGGACAAGCGTCGCAACGATCGCGGCATCGTCGTCGCGCTGCATCCCGGCACCGTCGATACCGCATTGTCGCGGCCGTTCCGGGGCACCGTCCAACCGGGCCATCTGTTCGACGCGGAGCGCGCCGCGCTGCAACTCCTCGACGTCATCGAAGCGCTCCGCCCGCCGGACAGCGGCAAGGTGTTCGACTATGAGGGAAAAGAAATAGCGCCCTGACCGGTCAGCACGGGCAACGCCGGTTGCCATCGCCCCGCCTGGCCGCCTGACGTTTATGCGCATCGCGACACTTTGGCGGGCCGATCCCCTTTGCGCGGCGACGCGCGGGCGCCGCCTCCCTCGCGTGCGCGCGTACGCGGGAGCACGCGCGTGACAACGGCAGCCGGCTGCGTTAGAACCGTCACGCAACAGACATACAACTTTCCGAAAGAGCCGAAAACTTGACCGACGAGACACTCCTCGCCGACCCATCCGATATTTCCCCGATCTCGATCGTCGACGAGATGCGTTCGAGCTATCTCGATTACGCGATGAGCGTGATCGTCAGCCGTGCGCTGCCGGATGTGCGCGACGGGCTGAAGCCGGTGCATCGCCGTATCCTCTTCGCCAGCCAGGAGGGCGGCTTCGTCCCCGGCCGGCCGTATCGCAAATGCGCCAAGATCGTCGGCGACGTGATGGGCAACTACCATCCGCACGGCGACAGCTCGATCTACATGGCGCTCGCCCGCCTTGCCCAGGATTGGGCGATGCGGGTGATGCTGATGGATGGTCAGGGCAATTTCGGATCGATGGATCCGGATATGCCGGCCTCGATGCGCTACACCGAGGCGCGGCTGACCAAGGCCGCCATGGCCCTGCTCGAAGATATCGAGAAGGACACCGTCGATTTCGCGCCCAACTATGACGGATCGCGCGAGGAGCCGACGGTGCTCCCCGCGCGCTTCCCCAATATCCTGGTCAATGGCGCCGGCGGCATCGCCGTGGGCATGGCGACGAACATTCCGCCCCATAATCTCGGCGAAGTGGTCGATGCGTGCCTTGCCTATATCGACCGCTCGCTGAATGGCGACGCCCCGATCACGATCGATGAACTGATGGAAATCGTGCCGGGCCCGGATTTCCCGACCGGCGGCATCATCCTCGGCCGGGCCGGCTGCAAGGCCGCGTATCACGAAGGCCGCGGCTCGATCATGGTGCGTTCGCGTCACGTCGTGGAGGAAGGGCGCAACGACAAGCGCTCGATCGTGCTGACCGAAATCCCCTACCAGACCGGCAAGAACGCGCTCGTCGAGAAGATCGCCGAGGCCGCCAAGGACAAGCGGATCGAAGGCATCAGCGACATCCGCGACGAATCCAACCGCCACGGCGTGCGGATCGTCATCGACCTGAAGCGCGACGCGACTCCCGAAGTCGTGCTCAACCAGCTCTGGCGGCACACGCCGGCGCAATCGAGCTTCCCTGCCAACATGCTCGCGATCCGCGGCGGTCGGCCCGAGACGCTCAACCTGCGCGACATCATCGAGGCCTTCGTCAAATTCCGCGAGGAAGTGATCACGCGGCGCTCGAAGTTCGAGCTCGCCAAGGCGCGCGAGCGTGCACACATCTTGCTCGGCCTAGTGGTCGCGACGACCAATCTCGACGAGATGGTGAAGATCATCCGCGGTTCGTCGAGCCCGCCCGTCGCCCGCGCCGCCCTGATGGCGCGCGAATGGCCGATCGAGGAGATCGCTCCCTATATCAAGCTAGTCGAGGCGGTGGAAAAGGAGATCGAGGGCGACACCTATCGCCTTTCCGACATCCAGGTCCGCGCGATCCTCGATCTGCGCCTGCACCGCCTCACCGCGCTTGGCCGCGACGAGATCGGCGACGAACTGAAGACGCTCGCCGAGTCGATTACCGAACTGCTCGCGATCCTCGCCGACCGGGTGAAGCTCTACGCAGTGATGCAGGAAGAGCTTGCCGCCGTCCGCCTCGCCTTCGCGACGCCGCGCAAGACCGAGATCGCCGCTGCTGCCGACGGCATCGACGACGAGGACCTGATCGAGCGCGAGGACATGGTCGTGACCGTGACCATGCAGGGCTATATCAAGCGGACCACGCTCGACACCTTCCGATCGCAACGCCGCGGCGGCAAGGGCCGGGCCGGTATGGCGACCAAGGACGAGGACATCGTCACCGAGCTGTTCGTCACCTCGACGCATACGCCGGTGCTGTTCTTCTCCACCCATGGCAAGGTCTACCGGATGAAGGTGTGGCGCCTGCCAGAGGGCGGTGCCGCCACTCGCGGCCGGCCGATGGTCAACCTGCTGCCGCTGGCGGATGGCGAGACGATCTCGACGGTGCTCGCGCTTCCCGAGGACGAGACCGAATGGGGCAAGCTCCATGTCATGTTCGCGACCGCCAAGGGCACGGTGCGCCGCAACTCGATGGATGCCTTCACCAACATTCCGTCGAACGGCAAGATCGCGATGCGCTTCGACGAGGAAAGCGACGACCGGCTGATCGGCGTGGCGCTGCTGAGCGCTGACGACGATGTTCTGCTGGCGACGCGCCAGGGCAAGGCGGTCCGCTTTGCGGGCGACGATGTCCGCGAGTTCCAGAGCCGCACCTCGACCGGCGTGCGCGGCATGACGCTGAAGGACGGCGACGAGGTAATGTCGCTCTCGATCCTGCACCGGGTCGGCACCAGCCAGGAGGAGCGCGAGAATTATCTGCGCTTCGCACCCTGGAAACCTGAGAAGGAAGGCGAGCCCGACATGGAGCCGGCGCGCTTCGAGGAGCTGGTCGCGCGCGAACAGTTCATCCTGACGGTCTGCGCCAATGGCTATGGCAAGCTCTCGAGCGCCTATGAGTATCGCCGCACCAACCGCGGCGGCCAGGGCATCACCAATATCGACAATATCAAGCGCAATGGGCCCGTCGTCGCGAGCTTCCCGGCGTCGAAGGGGCATCAGTTGATGCTGGTGACCGACCAGGCCAAGCTGATCCGGATGTCGCTCGGCGATCTGCGCGTGATCGGACGCGGCTCAGCCGGCGTGAAGCTGTTCGACGTCGGCAAGGATGAGCATGTCGTGTCGGCGGCTCGGATCGAAGAGACGGAGGACGAGGCCGAAGCGAATCTGGCCGACGGCCCAGTCGCGGGTGCCGCAACGCCGGATGGCGACACCGGCGAGGATCTGGCGGCAGGCCCCGAGGACGGCGCGTGAGCGCAAGCCCCACCACTGCCTACAAGGTGCTGACGGCGAGCGAGATGGCGGCGCTCGAGGGCGACGGCAGCTTTGCGGGCGCGCCGGTCGACCTGGCGGACGGCTATATCCACCTCTCCACGGCCGAACAGCTCGACGAGACGGTGGACAAGCATTTCGCCGGGCAGAGCGACCTCCATGTCGCCGCGATCGATCTCGACGCACAGGGCGATACCCTGAAATGGGATCCGTCACGCGGCGGGCAGCTCTTCCCGCATATCTATGGGCCGCTGCTGCTCGAAACCGTGATCGCCTATGGGCCGCTGGAGCGGGACGATGCGGGCAAGATCCGGCTGCCCGTCGCCGGCTGATCACTGGCGGTTGCCAGCATTGTCAGCTGGCCGCTGCTTCCCGATCGCGACAGCGTCCTTTACGCTTGCAGTCGGCATCGGTGCGCCCGCATGACCGATTGCATGCCCGTCGACCCGCTACTCGTGAAGGGCTGGTTGACGGCCCGGTCGCTCGCCCGCGATCTCCCGCCGCCGATGGAGGATCATGGCGGCTGGCGCGTCGACACCAACCTTCCAACGGAAGCGCGGCGCTTCGTGTTTGCGCGCGCTCACGGGCAATTGCGCGATCTGGGCGAATCGATTGTCGACCCGCTGGTTTTCCTGAAGCTGTGCGGACCGGCAGCGGCAATGCGCGCGGCGCTACCGGCACGATGGCAGATACAGGCGGGTAGCTATCTGATGACCTGCGAGCGCCAGGCACAAGAATCCACAAGCTTTCGCGCGGGATATCGTGCCGAAGTGTCTCAAGCCGGCGCCGTCACCGCCGTCCGGATCGTTACCGACGACGGCGCGCAGGCGGCGAGTGGCTTTGCCGCCGAAGCGGAAGGGCTGTTCGTCTATGACCGCATCGTTACCGAACCGGCACACCGCCGCCGGGGTCTCGGCACCGCAGTGATGGCGACGCTTGGCTGGGCGCGCCGCCATGCCGGTTCGGCGCAGATCCTGGTCGCCACCGAAGACGGCAAAGCATTGTATTCGACGCTCGGCTGGACCGTCCTCTCACCCTATACCAGCGCCGTCATCCCGGGAGGATGACACCTCAATCCTATTCGGGCCGGTGACAAACCGCCTCGACATTGATGCCGTCGGGATCGAGCACGAATGCAGCATAGTAATTGGGATGATAATGGGCGCGAATCCCGGGAGGACCATTGTCATGCCCACCCGCCGCGATCGCTGCCTGATAAAAGGCATCGACCTGCGCGCGGCTCTCCGCGACGAAAGCGATGTGCATGCCGGCACCGCGCGGCCCACCATTGCCGAGCCAGAAAAAGGGTTTGCCGTTCTTGCCCAGGCCGAGGCCGTGATAGCCGCCGGTTTGCTCCGGCGTGACTTCCATCATCAGCCCGATTCCGAGCGGTGCGAGCGCTGCCTCGTACAGGCGCCGCGACGCAGCGAAGTCAGATGCGGCGATTCCGATATGGTCGATCATGGGACTCCCTTTCTCCATCGTTGCGGGATGCAATGCACTGGTTCGGCGCGCGGCGATGTCCGGTCCGCCGGGTCGCGGCCACTACGCGAACAGATCCACTATCTCGGCCCCCTCCCCCACCGCATCCAGCAGCAGCGTGCGATGGCAGACAGAGGGGTCGCGCTCGAAGCAGAGCAGCGCGCTCGGCTTTTCGCGCGCCAGATCCAGCATCTGGGCGACCTGAACCTGCGCTTCGGGAAGTTCGAGCTGACCGGCATAGACCTCCTCAAGCGTCGCGCGATCGCCCTTTTTCGCGGCATCGCGGCCGCGCTTGGGCGTGCCCAGCGCCTTGAGATGGACATAGCCGATCCCGGCTTCGAGCAGCGACGCAGCGAGCATCGACTTGGAGAAACCAGGCCGACGCGACAGTGGCAAGGCGCGGATATCAATCACGCGCTCGACTCCGGCTGCCTTCAGCGCGGCCAGAAAGTCGGCCATCGTCGTGCCCTCATAGCCGATGGTGAAGATCTTCATTCCGCTTCCTCGCTTCGAGCGTCCTCACGACCCCATAGGCTATCAATGCCTGTCCGCCGAAATAAAGCGGCCAGACCAGTAGCCTGGGCAAAAACGACGATGCCTGTGGCACGAACTGCCAGAAGATCAGCAGGTCCGACGCCACGAACATCAGCGCGCCGCACGCGACGATGCGCGGAAAGCGGCTGGCCCATGCCGCGCCCGCCATGCCGCCAAGGCCAAGCGAGTAGAGTGTCGCCGTGAGATCGCGTGTAATCGCATAAGCCGCGAGCGGGACGAGCACGGCAATGGCTGCCCCGACTACCCACCTCCGCGTATCACGGTTGCGAACGTACAACAGGAGCGCGATCAGGTGCCCGATCAGAAAGGCGCCGGCGCCGGCGACCAGCCCCGCTGAATCGATCAGCACGTCGCCCGCCGCGCCGAAGGCGAGGACTGCTGCAAGCAACCAGCCGTTGCGCTCATGCGCGCATAGGGCCGCCCATCCCGCGAGCATCGCGACCCCGGCACCTTTCCAGGCAAGCATCGGGACGGCCGGCAGGGCGAAATGGCTCGCAGGCCAGAAGCTCACGCCGGCGACCAGCGCCGCGGCGAGGAAAAGCGGATACGGCAAGCCGGATGACGGACGCGTGGTCATGGCTCCGGTATCGACCGCCCCGTCCGATCATGCAATCCGTCAGCGCCGATTGACAGTATCAGTAATTTCGCATATTTCTGTTTTTACAGAAATGGAAATCGTATGAGCATCACCAATCATCCGGACGTCAAGGCCTTCATCCTCCACTGGGGAGAGATGGGCACCCAGTGGGGCGTCAACCGCTCGGTCGCGCAGGTCCATGCGCTGCTCTATCTTTCGGACCGGCCAATCGATGCCGAAGCCATTGTCGAGGCGCTCGGGCTGGCGCGCTCAAATGTGTCGACGGCGCTCAAGGAACTGCAGGGCTATGGCATCGTCCGCCGCGTCCATGTCGAAGGTGACCGGCGCGATCATTTCGTTGCCGAGACCGACCTGTGGGAGATGCTGATGCGGATCACTGCAGAGCGGAAGCGCCGCGAGATCGATCCAACCCTGGCATTGCTCGCTGAGCTTTCCGACCGGCTGAAAGCCGACAAGGCGGCCCCCGTGCATGTTCGCGAACGGGTGACCCGGATGCACGAGTTCATCTCGACGCTCGGCGGCTGGTATGATCAGGTCCGCACGTTGCCCAAACCGACGCTCGTGACGCTGATGAAGCTTGGCAGCAAGGTCGCGCGGTTCATCCCTGGCGCCAAGAGCAAGGCGGACTAGCACCGGCACGGAATGACGCAGGCCACGCTTCACTATTTCTGAAAATACAGGAAAAAAGGAAATCACCATGGTCGAGACTGCCTATATTCTCTACCTAGCCATCACCCTGGCGATCACAGTCTGGGTCGCCCGCACGCTTTCAAAGAACGGCGTCGTCTTCCTCATCCAGTGCTTCGGACAGAACGAGACGCTAGCGCTCCACCAATCATCTGCTCGTGGTGGGCTTTTACCTCGTCAATATCGGCTTCATCACGCTGACGCTGAGCCTCGGTCAGGAACCGACGACCCTGACGGGCGCGATGCGCTTCCTCAGCGGCAAGGTCGGCCTCGCCGTGATCGTGCTCGGTGCCATGCACTTCTTCAACATGGGCGCGATCGCCCAGTTCGGACGCAAGGTGAATGGCTGGATCGACGATCGCGGCGCGCCAGCGGCGATCACCGCCACCTGACCGGTGTCAGCGGCCTTTGCCGAAACCCGCAACCGCCGCTATCTGCCCGCCATGACTCATGACATCCACATCATCGGCGGCGGCCTCGCGGGTTCAGAGGCCGCGTGGCAACTGGCCGAGGCCGGTTTCCGGGTAACACTCTCCGAAATGCGCGGATCGGGCGAGATGACGCCGGCACATCATACCGACGGACTGGCCGAACTGGTATGTTCGAACAGTTTCCGCTCGGACGACGCGACGAGCAATGCGGTCGGATTGCTCCATGCCGAGATGCGCACGCTGGGATCGCTGATCCTGCGCGAGGGCGATATCCACAAGGTGCCGGCAGGATCGGCCCTGGCCGTGGATCGCGACGGTTTTTCGGCGGGCGTGACAGCAGCATTGGCGGCGCACCCCAATGTCACCATCGTGCGCGAACGGGTGGACAGTCTGCCTGAGGAGGGACTGGCGATCATCGCAACCGGCCCCCTCACCGCCCCCGGCCTCGCCTCGAGTATCGGCGCAGCGACCGGCGCCGACGCACTCGCCTTTTTCGACGCGATCGCGCCGATCGTCCATTTCGACTCGATCGACATGGGAACCGCCTGGTTCCAGTCGCGGTGGGACAAGGGCGAAGGGAAGGATTACATCAACTGCGCGATGGACAGGGATCAGTATGCCGCCTTCCATTCCGGGCTGATCTCGGGCGAAAAGACCGATTTCAAGGAGTGGGAGAAGGACACCCCTTATTTCGAAGGCTGCATGCCGATCGAGGTAATGGCGGAACGTGGGTTCGACACGCTGCGCTTCGGCCCGATGAAGCCGGTGGGCCTGGACGATCCACGCACCGGCCGCTGGCCGCACGCCGTGGTGCAGTTACGTCAGGACAATGCGCAGGGCACGCTGTGGAACATCGTCGGCTTTCAGACCAAGCTGAAGCATGCCGAACAGGTGCGGCTGTTCCGCACGATTCCGGGGCTGGAGAAGGCGGAATTCGCCCGACTTGGCGGGCTGCATCGCAATACCTTCATCCGCTCCCCCGAACTGCTGGACCCCACCCTGCGGCTGAAAAGCCGGCCGAACATCCGGTTTGCCGGGCAGATCACCGGCTGCGAAGGCTATGTGGAGAGCGCGGCGATCGGATTGCTCGCGGGCCGCTTCGCGGCGGCGGAACTGGGCGGCAAGGCAATCGCGCCGCCGCCGGTAGAGACCGCCCTGGGCGCCCTGTTGCATCATATCACCGGCGCGGCGATCGCCGACAGCTATCAGCCGATGAACGTCAATTTCGGGCTGATGCCGCCGATCGAGGGGCGTTCCAAGAAGGCGGACCGCAAGAAGATGTACACCGATCGTGCCCGGCTCGCGCTGGGAAGATGGCTGGCGGCCTGACCGGCCGGATCAGGAATCCTCCTCTTTCGGCGAAGGCGCAGGCGGGCAATCGGCCCTGGGTCTGGGGCTGCGCTTCACGGCAGTCGTCGCGAATTCCCGGGAGTTCATTGCACCCGACTTGTCCTTGTCGGCCTCAGCGAACTTGGTCGTGGCCTTGACCGCCCATTCGTCGAACGAGAGCTGGCCGTCATGGTTCGCGTCGAGCTTCGCATAGGCCTTGCGACGCTGGGCGAGATATTCCTCGCGCGTCACCGCGCCGTTGCGGTCCTTGTCGTAGCGATCGAAGCGCTTCTGTTCCCGCGTGCGCTCGCTTGCCTCCGGGACGGCGTCAGGCAGCGATTCTGCCTGGCCCGCCGCCTGCGCCGGAGCGGCGACCAGCGGCGATGGCGGTCGCGCCCGCCCGTTGAACAGCAGGAAACCGGCAGCAACCAGAAGCAACGCCGACACCCCGCCGGCAACATAGCGCCACATCATCCAGACCTCCGCAAATCGAACCGTCGGAAATCTATCGACTTCGGGAGCAACGCGAAAGCCTAGCGGCCCGTGACGCGGTGAAACAACAAGCGCGCCACGCGGCGCGGCGCGCCTGCGGGTAACGGCTGGTCGAGCGGCACTGCGAGATTCATCCGCGCGAGATGAGCGAGGGCGCCGAGCGAGCGCCCGCCTCGGCTCCAGCGAACCGCCGTCGCCGCGCGAAGCAGCGGCGCGGCCAGCACCAGCGCCCGAGTTGCTGCGGCAGGGTCGCTAAGGTGCCGCGCCAGATCGGCGAGCGCCCACCCCGCCCCGGCGGGTGCGACCGGATCGCCTGAACCCGCACCGAGTAGAATGCCGGCCATCGCGAACAAGGCCGCGCCCCGCACCTCGCCATGGCGTACGATCGCGGCGTCATCGAGCGGGTCTCCGTCGAGAAGCTCTTCCCAGCCATCGATCATCGCGGCGAGCCGGGCGCCGGTTATGCCGCACGGCACGACGTGCCGCGCAAGCGCCTGAAGGATGGGTTCGGCGGGCGGCGGCGCCTTGTCGAGCGCAGTCAACGCATCGTGCCACCAGGTCAGCCGCATCTGACCAACCATTGGTTCGCGCGTGGTGCGCAAAACCTGGGCGAGACTTGTATCCAGCAGGAATATGGCCTGCACGCCAGGCCGCACAGCCTCTCGCCCATAGTGCAGGACGAGATTGGCCTCCGGATCCCGACTCTGGCTCATGTCGGCCATGATGAACAACTCCAGCGGGACAATGGCAAAGCGCGCGGTAACCATGTTGCTTGAACGAGGATTATCGCTCTGCCCCTCCATCGCCGGCTACATGCCCATCGTTCCTGTCGGGTGGAGCAAGCAAATACCGGCAAGACAGAAGAGCCTGGCGAAGCCGCGCGCGTTATTAGCGTTTTGGCTCGGGACGACCGAGGCAACTCCCTTGCGCCTATGGCGACGGCGCTGATCCCGCTCGCCGGGCTCGTCGGTGGCGGTATCGACATCAATCCAGTGTACATCACGAAGACGCGGCTGCACCATGCCTGTTACGCGGACACGTGCGCCGGGCGCCCTGCGATCGGCTGCGGCCACGTCGCACCGCTCATCCCCGCCCGGCGCTACCGCCGTTTACGAAATCTCAAAGCTGATCGTGGAAAATAGCTCGAAGGGGACTCGCGTGGCGATTTTGCGCAGTATCATTTGTTCACTGAGAGCGGGTCGCCGATTTAGTGCGAACCTGTGGAGAAACCGTGAGGGCATGGCCGTCATGGAGTTCGCCATAATCGGTCCAGCTTTCCTCGCGCTGCTATTCGCAATTTTGTACACGATGTTTATCTACTTGGCACAGCAGATGCTGGAGACCGCGGCCCAGAGCGCCGGGCGCCTGCTGCTGACCGGCTCGGCTCAAACGACGCAGTTGACCAACGGTCACGTCGGCATGTCGGCGAGCGATTTCAAGGATGCCATCTGCAATGGCGTTTCAGGCACGGGTGCCAATGGCCAGGCTATCACTGTTGCCCCACTACTGCCGTCGATGCTCTCCTGCTCTCGACTCACGGTCAACGTCACCACAGCAAGCACCTATAACGTAGCCAGCACCTCTTCGCCGACGTTCACCTATGACAGTAATGGGGTACTGACCTCAACGGGCGCGAACTATAGTTACCAGTCGAACGGCGGCGGTCAAAACCGCATCGTCATCCTGCAACTGATCTACCTGTGGCCAACAGGAAGAGGGCCTCTGGGTCTGAACATGATAGATCAGCCCAATGCCAATCACAAACTTGTGGCAACGTCGGTGTTTACGACGGAGGACTATTCATGCAGCGCATCGCAGACTTCATGCTGAAGCGCTTCAGGCGGGACACTCGCGGAGCGGTGATCGTGGAATTCGCGATCTGCGTGCCGGTGCTCGTGCTATTATACACGGGCGGATGCAGTTTGTCGGACATGATCGCGTGCAACCGCAAGGTCACCATCGCGACCCGTTCGTTGGTCGACCTCGTCAGCCGAACCATGTCTCCCACGATCATCTACAACGACCCACCGAGCGCCAACGCGAAATCGTACCTCAGCGCTAGTGGGATCGTCCTGACGCCTTACAAGCTCAATAAAGCGACCGAGCAGATTTCGCTCCTCAGGATCTGCGATGCGACACATGCCTATGTCGTCTGGACCCAGGCTCAGACGCAGAACGTCGATGGCAGCGTCGTTACCGCCACAGTCTCAAGCCAAACAGCGGGCACGCTCCCGACGAATGCGACACAGTCAACCAACACCGTCGTCTCCATCCCGAGCGACATGATCACCGCAACGATGGTGCCGACCTCGCCGGACGGATCGAATGTGTGTGAAAACCTAGCTCCGAGTACCAGCACGAAGACCCAGGTCGGCACGGCCGGGGCTTGGCTGTATATGGGCAAGATCACCTACAACTTCACGCCAGTGGTCAGCTTTATCCCGATCACGACCACGGCGTTGACCCATACCATCTACATGACTCCTCGCCTTTACTAGGTGCTTATATGCTGAAGAAACTCCTTGTTTTCGGGTCTTCGTCCGCATTGGCCAGGCTCATTGCTCGGCTAAGAGCTGATCAGAGAGGCGGGGTCCTGATGATAACGGGGTTTGCGATCATTCCGCTGACCTTCGCAGTCGGTTTCGGTATCGACTATTCTCGTGCCATGAGTCTCCAGACTCATTTGAATGCCGCTGCCGACGCCGCCGCGTTGGCGGCTGTCGGACCCTCGATGATCCTTCAGACGCAAGACACATCGAAGTCCGCCGCGACGGCCATGTTCAACGCGCAGGCCGCCCTGTTGAGCGGTTACCAAGATCTGCAGATGACTCCCACGATCACGGACAATACTTCCGGGGCCAGCGGCGCTCTGGGCTATCTCCGGAAGGCTACCGTCAGCTATACGGTCAAGTCGATCAACGTGTTTGGCGGGATTCTGGGAGCCCCCACCCTGACCGTAAACGGAACGTCCACGGCAAGCGCCGCACAACCGCCCAACGTCGATTTCTACCTTGCGATGGACAATTCGCCCTCGATGCTGCTGCCTGCGACTTCGGATGGGGTCAGCAAGATCATCGCTGCGACCAAAACGGCTGAGAATTCGAACGGGTGCGCCTTTGCCTGCCATGCACAGATGCCAAAAAGTGATAATATCTACATCAAAGATACATCAACTCGCCATATACTGCTGTCAACTGGCTATTACACTTCCGGATCAGCAAAGCAAAATGTCTATTATCGGTGGGATAAAGTGAATAACCTGGTCTACGACAGCTCAGGCAATCTCATGACCTCGTCCTCGACGTCGGTCTCGGGACCAACGAGGACGACGTCCGGGAGCGGAAGTACCAAGAAGTATATTGACACGACTGTGACCACCGTATCGGTCACTACCTATACAATCACCGACAGCACCACCGGTCCAGCTACCATCTATAAGCAGGTGACTTCGACGCCGACCACGACAAAGGTGACCACACCTGCCAGCGGAGGCGCATCGACGACCACCACGTCCACCGGAACTGCCACTACGACTAGTACAGCCTATGACACCGGATACTGGGCCGATGGATACTGGCTCACGCATAATTATGGGCAGATCTACGGCGGTCCTTCGAGCATTGTTCTACGTAAGGATGAGGTCGTTTCGGCCGCGACGCAGCTGATCCCGTTCGCCTCCAACCAGGCTGCTCAATATCATGTCACCTACCAGGCGCAGATGTTTTCCTTCGACTGGACGCGATCCGGCGGCTCGTCGCCCGTCAAAACGCTTAATAGTCTGACGGACGTCGCGTCGTACGGCTCCGGCTTTTCGGCAGCCTCCTTGTTTCCTGCAGACGACTATTGGTGGAAGAATTCGCAGCCGACCAGCAGCACCAACAATGATGACAAGTCTACGGAAATAACAAACATGCTCACAACGATGAAAAACACCATCCCCACGGCGGGAACGGGTGCCCCAGGAG
>CAISGR010000289.1 GCA_903884945.1 uncultured bacterium | reverse complement strand
GTACATGCGCACCGGATCGTCGGTGCGATCGATGACCTCTTTCTTCTTGGTCTCGAGCGTCGGGGCGCTTTCCTCGGACGCATCGACCGACTCGACCTCGTCCTCGGGCTGCTCCTGGTCCTCGCCATCTTCGCCGGCCTCGTCATTCTCGACGATGTTGATGCCCATCTCGTTGAGGGCGGACATCACGTCCTCGAGCTGGTCGGAAGACATCTGGTCCTGCGGCAGCGCTTCGTTGAGCTGCTCATAGGTGATGTAGCCGCGCTTCTTCGCCCGCGCGACGAGCTTCTTGATCGACGCATCGTTCAAGTCGATCAGCGGGGCGTCGGTCACTTCGCCGCCTTCGTCACCACCGCCACCGTTCATCTTCGTCATCAATTGCCCTCAGCACTAAAAGCTCTGGCGTCTTCGTTCGCTTGCACCAGATTTGCAAGTCGCTCGTCCAACGCCTGTTGTTCCTTCACCAGCGAAACCTGCCGTTCAAAGGCTTCATCCGAATAACGCGCCTTCAACGTCGCCGTTGCCTCTGCAAGCGCAGCATCCACTTCCGGCCGCGCCACCAGGATGGCGATGGCCTCGTCGAGATCCGCCCGAGCCCGAGCGGGTTCGGCGCCTTTCTGCGTAAACGAGCACGACAATTGATCGGGCCGTAACAGATCGGTGGCAATTATATCGAATCCTGATTTCGCCAATATGGTGAGCAGGCCGTCGCTATCAAGCGCCTGATCTTCGACAGCGACATCAATCACCGCTTCGAACAGCCGCCCGAGCGCGCCGTCGGCGAGTTTCAGGGACCCGAGGACTTCCATGTGTCGGGCGATTTCAGCGGGATGGCGGATCAGCCCGGCAAGCACCGCCTTGGCCAAGATCCGGTCGATCCCGGTGGCGCGGACGCCTTTCGCCATCTCCGAAACGGGCGGATCGGGCGCCTTCCATTTCTGGCCGGGCTTGCGCTTGACTGGCTGGAACGGGCGAAACGGCTCGCGGACCCTGGCGTAGAGGTCCTCGAATCGGCGGCGGAATTCGGCCTGATACTCGATCCGGACACCGTCATCGGCGATCGTCTGCGCGAGTTCGTTGAGGCGCTGCTTGAGGCCGGCTTTCTGCTCCGGGGTGTCGAGCGGTTCCGCCGCGAGCTCATGGCTCCAGAGGCGATCGACCAGCGGCTGCGGCGTCCTGAGCAGTTCCTCGAATGCGGCCGGGCCTTTTGCGCGCACCAGGTCGTCGGGGTCGACGCCTTCCGGGAGGGTCACGAACGAGAGGCTTCGCCCTGGCGCGAGCATCGGCAACGCACGGTGCGCGGCACGCATCGCTGCCTTCTGTCCCGCCGAATCGCCGTCGAAGCAGAGAATCGGGACGTCGCTCAGCCGCCACAGCCGCTCGAGCTGCGCCTCGGTCAGCGCCGTGCCGAGCGGCGCGACCGCTTCGCCGAAGCCCGCCTGGGCCAGGGCGATCACATCCATATAGCCCTCGACCACGATCACGCGGCCGGTCTTGCGCGAGGCGGGCGCCGCGCGATCGAGATTGTAGAGCGTGCGGCCCTTGTCGAAGAGCGGGGTCTCGGGCGAATTCAGATATTTGGGTTCGCCGTCCCCGATGATGCGGCCGCCGAACGCGATGGTCCGCCCGCGCGGATCGCGGATCGGGATCATCAGCCGTCCGCGGAACCGGTCATAGGGCTCCTTGCCCTCGACCGAGATCAGCAGGCCGGCCTCGACCAGCATCGGGTCGCCGAATTCCTTGAGCGCTTCCTTGAGCTTGCCGCGCGAATCGGGGGCGAAGCCGAGCCCGAACGCCTTTGCGGTGTCGGCCCGGATCGCGCGCCGTTCGAGGATGTTGCGCGCCTCGGCGCCGGCCAGTCCGTTGAGCTGCTCGGTGAACCAGGTCGCCGCATCGGCGCACGCCTCGTGCAGCCCCTTGGCGCGCTCGGCCTTCTCGGCCGACTGCCGATCCATCGCCGGCATCTCCATGCCGGCGGCCTGGACCAGTTCCTTCACCGCATCCATGAAGGGCAGGCCGCGCTGGTCGGTCATCCAGCGGATCGCATCGCCATGCGCGCCGCAGCCGAAGCAATGGTAGAAGGCCTTCTCGTCGTTGACGTAGAAGCTCGGGCTCTTCTCGTTATGGAACGGGCAGCACGCGCGGAACTCCCGCCCGGCCTTTTGCAGCTTGGTGGTCCGGCCGATCAGCGACGACAGCAGCGTGCGCGCGCGCAACTCGTCGAGAAACTGGGGGGAGAGGCTCATGGACGTGGGGCCGCGGCAGTGGAGTTCACTTCCCCGTTCGTTTCGAGCGAAGTCGAGAAACCTTGTGGCACAGGACGGTCGTTTCTTTCCT
>CAISGR010000288.1 GCA_903884945.1 uncultured bacterium | reverse complement strand
GCCGCCACCGCCACGCCGGCCCCGACGCCGGCCGGCTCGGCTGCGCCCAAGCGCCCCGGCCCTGGCGTCGCCACGCCCAGCAATGACGGCCCGAGCCGTCCGCAGCAGCGCGACCGCAAGGGTGACGATCGCCGCACCGCCGGCAAGCTCACCGTCAACCGCGCCCTTGGCGACGGCGACGGCGCGCGCGCCCGCAGCCTTGCAGCTCTCAAGCGGGCCCGCGAGAAGGAACATCGCCGGATGGGCGGCCCGCGCGAAGCGCAGGCCAAGCAGGTTCGCGACGTCGTCGTTCCCGAGGCGATCACCGTGCAGGAACTCGCCAACCGCATGGCGGAAAAGGGCGCCGACCTGGTCAAGGCGCTGTTCAAGATGGGCATGCCCGTCACGATCAACGCGACGATCGACCAGGACACCGCCGAGCTGCTGGTGACCGAATTCGGCCACAACATCACCCGCGTCAGCGATTCGGACATCGATCTCGCGATCGAGACCGATGCCGACGCGGACGAGACGCTGCAGCCGCGTCCTCCGGTCGTGACGATCATGGGCCATGTCGATCACGGCAAGACCTCGCTGCTCGATGCCCTGCGCGGCACCGACGTGGTGAAGGGGGAAGCCGGCGGGATCACCCAGCATATCGGCGCCTATCAGGTCACCCTGAAGGACAAGTCGAAGATCACCTTCCTCGATACACCGGGCCATGAGGCCTTCACCGAGATGCGGGCGCGCGGCGCCAACGTCACGGATATCGTGGTGCTGGTCGTGGCGGCGGATGACGGCCTCAAGCCGCAGACGATCGAGGCGATCAACCACACCAAGGCGGCCGGCGTGCCGATGATCGTGGCGATCAACAAGGTCGACAAGCCGGAAGCCAATCCGCAAAAGGTCCGCGAGGCGCTGCTTCAGTATGAAGTGGTCGTTGAGGAAATGTCGGGCGACGTCCAGGACGTCGAAGTCTCCGCACTCAAGAAGACCGGCTTGGACGAGCTGATCGAGAAGATCCAGCTCCAGGCTGAACTGCTCGAGCTCAGGGCCAACCCGGATCGCCCCGCCGAGGGCACCGTGATCGAGGCCAAGCTCGACAAGGGTCGTGGCCCCGTCGCGACCGTCCTCGTCAATCGCGGCACGCTCAAGGTCGGCGACGTGTTCGTCGTCGGTGCCGAGAGCGGCAAGGTCCGTGCGATGACCAACGACAAGGGCCAGCAGATCAAGGAAGCCGGTCCGTCCATGCCGGTCGAGGTGCTCGGTCTTTCCGGCGTGCCGCGGGCGGGCGATCCGCTGTCGGTGGTCGAGAACGAGGCGCGCGCCCGCGAAGTCGCGGAATATCGCCAGAGCGTGCTGACCAGCAAGCGGACGACGTCGGCACCGGCCAGCCTGGAGAGCATGTTCTCCGCGCTCAAGGACAAGCAGGCGATCGAATATCCGCTCGTCGTCAAGGCCGATACGCAAGGCTCGGTCGAAGCGATCGTGGGCTCGATCAACAAGATCTCGACCAACGACATCAAGGCGCGCGTGCTGCACGCCGGTGTCGGCGGTATCACCGAGAGCGATGTCACCCTGGCGGGTGCCTCGGGCGCGCCGATCATCGGCTTCAATGTCCGCGCCAATGCCAAGGCACGCGAGATCGCCGAACGCCAGAAGGTCGCGCTCAAATATTATGACGTGATCTACGACCTGATCGACGAGATCAGGGCGGGCATGGCAGGCGAGCTCGGCCCCGAGGCCTTCGAGACGGTCGTCGGCCGCGCCGAAATCCGCGAGGTCTTCTCGGCCGGCAAGCATGGCCGGGCGGCGGGTCTGCTCGTGGTCGATGGCTTCATCCGCAAGGCGCTCAAGGCACGCATCACCCGCGACGACGTCATTATCTACAATGGCGAGATCGCGTCGTTGCGGCGCTTCAAGGACGATGTGGCAGAAGTTCGCGCAGGCCTGGAATGCGGCGTGACCTTTACCAGCCACACCGACATCAAGCCGGGCGACTTCCTCGAAACCTACGAAGTCGAGCTGCGCGAACGGACGCTGTAAAATGGCCGGGATGCGGACCGGACTGGCGCTGGCCCTCGGGCTGGCGCTGGCCGGTTGCGGCGATGCGACCATTGCGTGGCAGCGTGCCGAGTCCCCGGATCGGCGCTATCTCGCCACGGCGGAATATGACGCGCCGGTGCTGGACAAGAAAGACAGCTATGTCTTTCTCGAGTCCCGCCAGTGGTTCTCGCGCCGGATGATCTATCGCAGCCATGTGCACGATTGTATCGTGCTGCGCTGGACCGGCCCGCATGCGCTGACGGTAAACCATCTGGGCGGGGTGCCGGTCCTGACCGAACCGAGCTGGAAACCGCGCTGGGGCGGCGATAGCGTCAGCATCACCTATCGCAGCTTCACTCTCTCCGGGATCGCGCTGCCCCCCGAATGCCTGGTGACACGATGAAACCTGCCGAAACACCCGAAACCCGCTCGGTCCGCCTGCTTCGCGTCGGCGAACAGGTCCGTCATACGCTCAGCGATATCCTCGCGCGCGGCGACGTGCATGACGAGACGCTGGCCAAGCACATGGTGACCGTCACCGAGGTCCGCATGTCGCCGGACCTGCGTCACGCCACGGCTTTCATCAAGCCGTTGCTCGGCAAGGATGAGGAAGCGGTGCTGAAGGCACTGCGCACCAACACCGCCTATCTCCAGCGCGAGGTCGCCGCCCGGGTGAACACGCGCTACGCCGCGAAACTGAAGTTCCTCGCCGACGAAAGCTTCGACGAGGGCAGCCATATCGACAAGCTGCTGCGCGACCCGCATGTCGCGCGCGATCTGGAAGGTGAGCCGGAGGAATAGCCCGCCGTCAGGCCGGCTATGATCGGCTGGCGCGGCCGATCAGCGCGGCACAGCTGGCCCACAGGATCGCCGCCGCGGCGAAACCGATCGGCGTGAGCCGGTCCGGCCCGGGCAGGAGGAGCGCCGCCGCCCCGACCGATACCAGCGCAAGACCGGTGGCATAATAGAGCCGCACGGGGATGCCGCACGCAAGCGGCAGGAAGTGCAGCCCGACGATGATCGCCAGCGCCGGCACCACGGCATCGGGCGCGCCGATATTCTGGCAGATCGTGATCGCGACGAAGATCGCGCCCCCTTCCACGGCGCTCCAGATCCCGACCAGCCGGCCGATCCGCGCGCCGTCGGCAGCCGAGCGCGGCGGCGCCGGAACGCGCCGCGCCCACAGAATCAGAGCGCCCGAGATCGCGACGGGCACGAGCAGCGCCATGCCAGGCAACCCGGCGCCGAACAGGCCCAGGCCGCACCAGGCAATCGCGAAGAGGTTCAGGATGAGGATACCGCTGCGCATCATGCGTCCTTCCGATTGAGCCGCCGCTCTAACGTCCGCCGCCCCGCCGTCCAGTCGCGATCCATGGACGAATGCCATCCCAGCCGCATAAGGTCGGTCGATGGCCAAGCTCTATTTCTACTACGCCTCGATGAACGCGGGGAAGTCGACCACGCTGCTCCAGGCGGATTTCAACTACCGCGAGCGCGGGATGCGCACGCTCCTGTTCACCGCCGCGATCGACGACCGCTTCGCGGCCGGCACGGTCACCTCGCGGATCGGGCTCGGCGCCGATGCGATCGCGTTCGAGCGCGATACCGATCTGATCGCGATCACAGTGCGCGAGGGCGAGGAAGCGCCCGCCTGCGTGCTCGTCGACGAGGCGCAATTCCTGACATCAGCACAAGTCGACCAACTCGCGACGCTTGCCGATTTCCACGGCGTACCGGTGCTTGCCTATGGCCTGCGCACCGATTTCCAGGGCCGGCTGTTCGAAGGCTCCGCCCGGCTGCTGGCGATCGCGGATTCGCTCATCGAGATCAAATCGGTCTGTGGCTGCGGGCGCAAGGCGACGATGAACCTGCGCGTCGATGCGGCAGGCAACGCGATACGCGAGGGCGCGCAGACCGAAATCGGCGGCAATGATCGCTATGTCGCACTGTGCCGCAAACACTTCATCGAGCGTACAGCCGGGCTGCTCTAGGATCGCCCGTTCCGCGCCGGGGGATTGCCGAGAAGAGGACCAGTGAGATGACCCGAAGCCTGTTCGCCCTGCCCCTGCTGATGCTGGCCGCCACGGCGACCGCGCAGACGCCACCCTCGCCTCAGCCCGAGACCGGCAAACCCGCCACCATCCCCTTTGTCGATCATGACGGCATCCAGGATTTCCAGCCCGATGGCGATCATGCCGTCTATCTCCAGGATATCCACCGGCGCTGGTATCGTGCCACGATCATGGGCCCCTGCCTCGGCCTGTCCTTCGCGACACGGATCGCCGTGAAGACGCGCGGTTCGACCTCGCTCGACAAATATGGCTCGCTCCTGGTCGATGGCGAGGACTGCCGCATCGACGAATTGGTCACGAGCGGTCCGCCGCCGAAAAAGGCGAAGAAGCCCAGGCACGCCGACTGAAACCGCGGCCCCTTCCCCGCTGGCGCTTGCCCGATCGCATCCCTAGATGCAGCCGATGAACATCGGCACCATCGTCTCTTCGATCGCGGTCTGGATCATCCCGCTGACCATCGCCATCGTGCTGCACGAGGTGTCGCACGGCTGGGTGGCCAATGCGCTGGGCGATCCGACCGCAAAGGAGCGGGGCCGGCTGTCGGTCAATCCGATCACCCATGTCGATCCGGTCGGCACGATCCTGTTGCCGCTCGGGCTCGCCATCGCTCATTTGCCGGTGTTCGGCTGGGCCAAGCCCGTCCCGGTGGATTTCGCGCGGCTTCGGCACCCGCGAAGCGGCATGGTGCTTGTCGCCCTGGCGGGGCCGGGCATGAACATCGCGCTGGCGATCCTGGCCGCGGCGCTGCTTGCGCTCGCCGTCTCCGTCACGCCGACCGGCGGGAGCACGTTCCTCGTCGGGAATCTGAGCAACTTCGTCGCGATCAACGTATTCCTCGCGATCTTCAACATGCTGCCGATCCCGCCCTTCGATGGCGGCCATGTCGTCCAGGGGCTGCTGCCGCCCTCACTGGCGCAGCGCTATGCCCAGTTGAGCCGGTTCGGCTTCCCGTTGCTGCTGTTCCTGCTGATAATCCTGCCGATGCTGGCGCCTGGCGCGAATATCGTCGCGCGGGTGGTCGGCCCGCCCGCCGATGCGCTGATCGATTTCCTGCTGCGGTCCGCCGGACTCCCGGCCTGACGCGATGCACGGCTGGATCATCCTCGACAAGCCGCTCGGGCTGGGCTCGACCCAGGGCGTCTCCGCGGTCAAGCGCGCCCTCCGGGCCGGCGGCTATGCGAAGGCCAAGGTCGGGCACGGCGGCACGCTCGACCCGCTCGCCACCGGCGTGCTCCCGATCGCGATCGGGGAGGCGACCAAGCTCGCCGGGCGGATGCTCGATAGCGACAAGATCTATGACTTCACGATCCGCTTCGGGGTGCAGACCGATACGCTCGACCTCGAGGGCGCGGAGATCGCCCGATCCGACGCGCGGCCGACGCTGGCCGAAATCGAGTCGGTGCTGCCCCGCTTCACCGGCCCGGTCGAGCAGGTGCCCCCGGTCTATTCGGCGCTCAAGGTCGACGGCCAGCGGGCCTATGATCTGGCGCGGGCGGGCGAAGAGGTGATGCTGGCGAGCCGGTCCGTGGTCATCCGCAGCCTTGCCCTCAGTCACCCCGGACTTGTTCCGGGGTCAGCCGATCCACAAGTCCAGCCGTCTGCGGACGCGTGGAGGCAGCAACAGGTTCGGCACGACGCGGCGCTTGAAGAAGTCACCCTCACCGCCCATGTTTCGAAGGGCACCTATATCCGCAGCCTCGCGCGGGACATCGCGCTGGCGCTCGGCACGGTCGGGCATGTCGCCATGCTGCGCCGTTTGAAGGCCGGCCCGTTCACCCTGGTCGACTCGATATCGCTGGACAAACTGACCGAACTCGGCCATGGGCGCGCCCTTGAAGACAAACTCCTGCCCCTGAGGGTGGGGCTGGACGACATCCCGGCTCTATCCCTCACCCCCGATCAGGCAGGGCTGCTCCGACAGGGGCGGGTGTTGATCGGGATCGCCGCAGATGATGGCCTCCACTTCGCGACGTCGGACGATGTTCCGGTCGCTCTGGTGGAAGTTCTGGACCGCGAGGTCCGTGTCGTTCGCGGTTTCAACCTCTAAGCGAAAGGATCACGATGTCGATCACGCAAGAGCGCAAGGAAGCGCTCGTCAAGGATCACAGCCGCGCCGAAGGCGATACCGGCTCCCCCGAAGTTCAGGTCGCGATCCTCACCGAGCGCATCCGCAACCTGACCGAGCACTTCAAGACGCACAAGAAGGACAATCATTCGCGCCGCGGGCTGCTGATGATGGTCAACAAGCGCCGCTCGTTGCTCGATTATCTCCGTCACAAGGACGGGGCACGCTATACCGATCTCATCGCGAAGCTCGGGCTTCGCAAGTAACAAGGGGACGGCGCCTGCGGGCGCCGTTTCGCTATTTGAACCCTCGCCCCGGCGAGGATCAGACCGTGGCTCCGCCGAGACGGAGGCACACCGCCACACTGCAATTCGGCAGTTCTGGCTCAGGGGCACGAAAGGCCCCAAACCGCACGGGCCGGCTTAGCCCGCACATAGGCCCCGGCACGCATAGGGCGGCCGGAGTGAAGGAAACAAAATGTTCGATACCAAAACCGTAAGCATCCAGTGGGGCGGCAAGACCCTCACGCTGGAAACGGGCCGCGTTGCCCGCCAGGCCGATGGCGCCGTCATGGCGACGCTCGGCGAAACCGTCGTTCTCTGCGCCGTCACGGCCGCACGCTCCGTCAAGGAAGGGCAGGATTTCTTCCCGCTCACCGTCCATTATCAGGAAAAATTCTCGGCTTCGGGCCGCATCCCCGGCGGCTTCTTCAAGCGTGAGCGCGGCGCCACCGAAAAGGAGACGCTGACCAGCCGCCTGATCGATCGCCCGATCCGCCCGCTGTTCCCGGAAGGCTTCTACAACGAGATCAACGTCATCGCCCAGGTGCTGAGCTATGACGGCGAGAACGAGCCCGACGTGCTGGCGATGGTCGCGGCTTCGGCGGCGCTCACCATTTCGGGCGTGCCGTTCATGGGCCCGATCGGCGCAGCCCGCGTCGGCTATATCGATGGCGAGTATATCCTGAACCCGACCCTGGAGCAGACCAAGGAAGGCGATCTCGACCTCGTCGTCGCCGCCACCGGCGCCGCCGTGATGATGGTGGAGTCCGAAGCCAAGGAGCTCTCCGAAGAGGTCATGCTCGGCGCAGTCCAGTTCGCGCACAAGGCATGCCGTGAGGCGTGCAACGCGATCATCGACCTGGCTGAGCAGGCCGCCAAGGAGCCCTGGGAAATGGCCGCACAGGCCGATCTCTCGGCTGCCAAGGACAAGCTGAAGAAGCTGATCGGCAAGGACATCGCCGCCGCCTACAAGGTGACCGACAAGTCCAAGCGTTCGGCCTTGCTCAACGAGGCGCGCGCCAAGGGCAAGGCGGCATTCGCCGATGCGGCCCCGCAGGACCAGATGGCTGCCGGCAAGCTGATGAAGAAGCTGGAAGCGGAAATCGTCCGCGGCGCCATCCTCAAGGACGGCACCCGCATCGACGGCCGCACCACCACCCAGATCCGTCCGATCGAGGCGATGGTGCACTTCCTGCCACGCACGCATGGCTCGGCCCTGTTCACGCGCGGCGAGACGCAATCGATCTGCTCCACCACGCTCGGCACGCGCGACAGCGAGCAGATGATCGACGGCCTGAACGGCCTGTCCTACGAAAACTTCATGCTGCACTATAACTTCCCGCCCTATTCGGTCGGCGAAGTCGGTCGCTTCGGTGCCCCGGGCCGTCGCGAAGTCGGCCACGGCAAGCTCGCCTGGCGCGCGCTGCATCCGGTGCTGCCGTCGAAGGAGGAGTTCCCCTACACGATCCGCGTTCTCTCCGACATCACCGAGTCGAACGGCTCGTCGTCGATGGCGACGGTGTGCGGCGGTTCGCTGAGCATGATGGATGCGGGTGTGCCGCTGAAGCGTCCGGTCTCGGGCATCGCGATGGGCCTGATCCTCGAGGGCAAGAACTTCGCCGTCCTGTCCGACATCCTGGGCGACGAGGATCACCTCGGCGACATGGACTTCAAGGTCGCCGGCACGTCCGAGGGCATCACCACGATGCAGATGGACATCAAGATCGCCGGCATTACCGAAGAGATCATGCGCGCCGCGCTGAACCAGGCCAAGGAAGGCCGTGCGCACATCCTGGGCGAGATGGCCAAGGCGCTCGATCACACCCGTGAAGAGCTCTCGGCCCATGCCCCGCGCATCGAGACGCTGACGATCGACAAGTCGAAGATCCGCGACGTCATCGGTACCGGCGGCAAGGTGATCCGCGAGATCGTCGCCACCACCGGCGCCAAGGTCGATATCGACGACGAAGGCGTGATCAAGGTCAGCTCTTCGGATTCGGCGCAGATCGACGCAGCGATCAAGTGGATCAAGGGCATCGTCGAGGAAGCCGAGGTCGGCAAGATCTATGACGGCAAGGTCGTCAACCTCGTCGATTTCGGCGCGTTCGTGAACTTCATGGGCGGCAAGGACGGCCTCGTCCACGTCTCGGAGATCAAGAACGAGCGCGTCGAGAAGGTCTCCGACGTTCTCAGCGAAGGCCAGGCCGTGAAGGTCAAGGTCCTCGAGATCGATCCGCGCGGCAAGGTTCGCCTGTCGATGCGCGTCGTCGACCAGGAGACCGGTGCCGAGCTGGAAGACGCCCGTCCTGCCCGCGAGCCCCGCGAAGGCGGCGATCGGGGCCCGCGTGGGCCCCGGCGTGACGGCGATGGCGGCCGTGGCCCGCGCGGCGAAGGCGGCGGTCGTGGTGATCGCGGCCCGCGCCGTGACGGCGATGGCGGCCGCGGTCCGCGTCGCGATGGCGGCGGTGAGCGTGGCCCGCGTCCCGAGCGTTCGGGCGGCGGCAACGACGACGGCCCAGCGCCTGAATTCGCGCCCGCCTTCCTGACTGGCGATCGCGACTAAGCTTCGTCTGCAAGGATGACGAACAGAGGGGCCCGGGCAACCGGGCCCCTTTTTCGTTGCTCCTCCTTCCCCGGCGCAGGGCTCAAGAAGACGCCAGCGCCCGCACCGGTCGCGGCCGTCGGTCCTGCCCTACCGCCACGAACGCGAACACCGCCTGAGTCACCTTGTTCGCGTCGTCGGAATGCCGGTCGCGCGCCCAGGCCTCGACCTCGACCCGCATCGAGGTCCGGCCGACCTTGATCAGCCGCGCGAATACCGACACCTCGTCGCCGACGAACACCGGGCGGTGGAAGGTCATGCCCTCCACCGCGATCGTCACCGCCCGCCCCGCCGCGTGCCGCGACGCGACCGAGGAGGCGGCGAGATCCATCTGGCTCATCAGCCAGCCGCCGAAGATATCGCCATACACATTGGCGTCGGCCGGCAACGCCGTCACGCGGACGGCGGGCTGCTCCTGCGGCATTGCCTGTGCCGTCATCACCGGCTCCCGCCTTCATGGGCGTCGCCTACGCGCAGGCGCCGCGCAGCCGCGACCATAGCGACCAGCGCCGGCCGCACCTCCGTCCATTTTCGTGTCTTCAGGCCGCAATCGGGATTCACCCAGAGCCGCTCCGCCGGCAGCCGCTGGCCCGCAAGGGTCAGCAACTCGACCATTTCGGCCTCGCCCGGGACGCGCGGCGCGTGAATGTCGTAGACGCCCGGCCCGATCTCGTTGGGATAGGCATAGACGGCAAAGGCGTCGAGCAATTCCATCTGCGACCGGGCGGTCTCGATCGAGATGACATCGGCATCCATCGCGCCGATCGCGGGCAGGATGTCATTGAACTCCGAATAGCACATATGAGTGTGAATCTGGGTATCGTCACGCACCCCCGATGCCGCCAGCCGGAAACATTCCACCGCCCAGCCCAGATAGGCCTGCCAGTCGGCACGCCGCAGCGGCAGGCCTTCGCGCAGCGCCGCCTCGTCGATCTGGATCACGGCCGCGCCGGCCGCCTCCAGATCGGCCACCTCGTCGCGAATCGCCAGCGCGATCTGACCGCAGCTCTGCTCGCGCGGCTGATCGTCGCGGACGAACGACCAGTTCAGGATCGTGACGGGTCCGGTCAGCATTCCCTTCATCGGCCTGGTCGTCAGCGATTGCGCGTAGCGCCACCACTCCACCGTCATCGCCTTTGGCCGTGACACGTCGCCATAAAGGATCGGGGGGCGCACGCAGCGCGAGCCATAGCTCTGCACCCAGGCGTTGCGGGTGAAGGCGAAGCCCGAAAGCTGCTCTCCGAAATACTGCACCATATCGTTGCGCTCGAACTCGCCATGCACCAGCACATCGAGGCCGATCTCTTCCTGCCACGCGACGGTCGCGGCGGTCTCGAGCCGCAGGAATTGCGCATAGGCGAGGTCATCGATCTCGCCGCGCCCATGGGCCGCACGCGCCTTGCGCACCTCGGGAGTCTGCGGGAAAGAGCCGATCGTCGTGGTCGGATAGCGCGGCAGGTTCAGCCGCGCCCGCTGCGCCGGCCTGCGCATCACGAAGGGCGAGGCGCGCTTCGTCATTTCCATATCCGCCGCACCAAGCCGCGCTGCGACCGCCGGATCATGGATCAACGGCGAGCTTCGGCGCGATTCGGCCGCGGCGCGGGCAGTCGCCAGCGCATCGGCGACCGAGCCCGCGCCGTGATCGAGCGCCCGGGCGAGCACCGACAGTTCACCGATCTTCTGCACCGCAAAGGCCAGCCATTGCGTCACCGTCGGATCGAGTACGGTCTCGATCGCGAGATCGGCCGGTACGTGCAGCAGCGAACAGGAAGGCGCGAGAATCAGGTCGCGCTCCGCCGCGACCGGCGCGATCCGTGCGAGCAGCGCATCGAGATCAGCGCGCCAGACGTTGCGACCGTCGATCACGCCGAGCGACAGCAGCACCTCGGGACGTGCGCGTTGCCACACCGCGTCGAGCTGCTCGGGCGCCCGGACCAGGTCGACGTGCAGGCCGTGCACCGGCAGGTCGGTCGCCAGTTCCAGATTGTCGCCGAGCGCGCCGAAATATGTGGCGAGCATCACTTTCGGCCCGTTCACCGAGAGCCGCCTATAGGCGGTCTGCAGGGCCACGCGCTGGGTGTCGTCGAGGTCAAGCACCAGGCAAGGCTCGTCCAGCTGCACCCAGTCGGCCCCGGCGCGGGCGAGCTGCGCCAGCACTTCCTCATAGATCGGCAGCACCGCCTCGAGCAGCGACAGCGGGACGACGTCCCTGCCCTTGGCGAGGCTCAGGAAGGTTACCGGTCCGAGCAGCACCGGCCGGGTATGATAGCCAAGCGCCTTCGCCTCGAGGAACTCGTCGACTACCTTGCTCGACGACAGCGCGAACTTCTGCCCGGCACGCAGTTCCGGCACCATGTAGTGATAATTGGTGTCGAACCATTTGGTCATTTCCTGCGCAGTGCTGTCGGCCGCGTGCGCGCAACCTGCCTGCGCCTGCGCCTGCGCGCCGCGCGCCATCGCGAAATAGGTGTCGAGATCGACCTTGCCGCCGGTCCAGCCATATCGCGCCGGTACCGCGCCGAGCATCGCCGAAATGTCGAGCACATGATCGTAGAGCGAGAAATCGCCGCTCGGTATGATGTCGGCACCGAGCGCACGTTGCCGCGCCCAGGCGGCGGCGCGCAGCCCCTGTGCGGCAAGCGCGAGCGCATCCGCATCGGTCTTGCCCGACCAGTAGCTTTCGAGCGCGAACTTCAGCTCGCGGCAGGGCCCGATACGGGGGAAACCGAGGGTTGCGACTTGGATCGTCATCGTCTTCAGGGCCTTGCTTGGGGCAAGGTGAAGGCCGGACGCACGGCAACGGGACGCGCCCGTAAAGACAAGCCGGGGCGCGGTGTTGCACGCGGCCTGACCGGACACCCCGCCGGAGGACGTTATCTGACGAGGCAGGTCTCCTGGCTCGCGGGTCGACACGACGATCCGGCCTTCCCGATCCCTTGTCCGGACCAGTGACACGAAATGGATCGCCGCTCGCCGCTCACAGTTGCGGGGGCAGCGCCGGAATCACACCGGCTTCCCGTCTTGGCTCCGACCGGCAGGACCGGACGAAGAACCTCGACCTTCCAAGGATAGCCCCTGCGCCAAGGACGTCAAGCACCATATAAAGGATTCTTTATATGATGGTTTCGGGGTGTAATATCGCTCCTCGCACAGAAGAAGGAGGAAGAGACTCGTACCCCGCTACAATGTACCGAACACCAGCCCGCGAGGCGCCTCTCAGTGCGCCTCGATGACGACTGACAGCACCTCGACGTCGATCGGCGGCGTCGCCGCCGCCGTGCCCGACAGCAACCTCGGAACGGGTTCGATCGCCCTGAAATTCAGCAAGCCGTTCGCCTTCAGTGCATTGCTGGTGCGCAGCGTTGCGAGCGCCCCGTCGAGCGGCAGCGTGAAGGTGAGCGGCCCATGCGCCATGGTATGGCCAAACAGCGCAACGCTCCCGACCTGTACCGCACGCGATCGGTCCCCGGTATCGACCAGGACGGGAAATTCCTGGCCGCGCCCGGCATGCGGGAGCACCAGCGTCACCTTCGCCAGCAGGTGCCGGGGGGCGCCCGGCCGGATGAGCTGCAGCAGCGCGGGTTGCAGCCGTACCGCAGTCGGCAGCCCGCCCGACATCGCCTTCGCGCCCTTCAGGGAGCCGGCCGGCACCTCGCCGGCGAATCGCAGCACCGGGGGGCGCCGCGTCGTTTTCAGCACCGGCCCCGGCATCGGCGCACCGGTGCTGCCCGGCTGATAATCATAGGCGAAATCGCCGATCGCCGCATAGTCGCCGGCATGCGTCTTGGTCACGGGTTTGCCGTCGGCGTCGGAGAAGAACAGGAATTCCTCCTTCGCCCAGGCATCGAAGTCGGCCTGCGGCAGATAGGGCAGCCCGGCCGCGATCTGGCGCTGCGTCCAGGCATCCCAGAGCCGATCGATATTGCTGTGATGCAGGAAGAACAGCGGATCGACCGGCGACAGGAAAGCCTGCATCAGGCCCCCGGTATTGGTCGCGGTCGACTGGTCGCACTGCCCGTTGACGATCGGATGGACGATACCGCCGGTGTTGTTATGTACCTTGTTGTGCGGATAGCCCTCCAGCACGGCGAACCCCTTCATGACGCTGTGATTGGGCGCCGCCGGGCTCGAAAATGTCTCGTAATCCTGCGCGGCCATCGCGCTCTGGAGGATCGTGGAAGACACCGCATTCGCCGCGACGCAATCGAGCCTGGCATCGGGATTGCGGACATTCGGGTAGGTCGGGACGGGGAAGAAGGCGGGATAGTCGGGATTCTGCGGGTTGAGGATCTGATCCCACAGCACGTCCTCGGAGGTGATGCCGCGCTCGGTCAGCTGTTGCAGCCGGGTGGAGCCGGGCGCCCAATAGCCGGCGGCCGTCAGCACGCCCCTGAACTTCTGGCTGAAGCTGGTCGCATCGCCGATAAAGGCCGGATTGCCCGGGTTGAGCAGCCCCTGGTACAGCGCCGCCGGAACCTCGGGATTCGCCGTCCAGTCCCAATAGGGAAAGGCGAACCCTTCAAAGCCGCTCAGCCGGCGTACCATCTGCTCGGTCCAGCCGGTGATCCCGCGATGCCACGGGAACAGCCACCAATTGCCATGCGGGCAATCAAGGAAATGGACGAACGCAGTGCGATACCAGTTGCATGGATCCTCGGGCGGCAGCTTCAGCATCGCGGCGATCGCCGCCTGATAATGGCCGAGCATCATCTGGCCTTCGGCGCTGGCGACATTGTAGCGCCGCCATCTGGCCGGCGCCGGCAGCTGCGCCGCCACCCGGGGCGCCACCGCCGCCGCCGCTGCGACAGCCACGCCTCCTGCGAGTACGCCGCGCCGCGAATGCTTCATGGTCAGCCCGTCGTTCATGGGACTCTCCTCAGGGATATGGGGTCGTTCTGCTCGACAATCGGGCGACTCAATGCCCGGTCATGCCCTCCATCGGCTTCGCGCCCTCGGCCGCCTTCAGCGCGATTTCGCCGTCACCCAGCACCACCGCGACATTCTGCATCATGCCCTGATCCTCATGGTCGAGAATGTGGCAGTGGAGCACGAACTCGCCGATATAGCGCTGGTACCGCGTGCGAACCTTGATGGTGTAGATGCCGGTCGGATCATTCGGCGCGAGCGTCTTGATCCACAAGGTATCCTTCCACACGCCCTTCAGCCCGGCATATTGTGGATCGACCGTCCCGCCCGAATTGTCGATCGAGCCCGGCGCACTGACATCCTTGCCAGTCGGATCGATGATCGAGACGATCTGGAACGGATTGACGTGGATGTGGAAGGGATGGCTCGCGAATTGCGACTGCATGGTCCATTCGTCGACCCCGCCCAGCACCAGCTTGCGATCGATCCGGCCGGGATCATAGGGCTGCGCATCGCTCACCTTGAGCGAATTGCCGACCTCGAACCTGGTGTTGTTCTTGTCGCTGGTGTCGATGAAGAAGGTCAGTTCCTGCGTGCCCGTCACCTCGTCCGCCGCGATGTCGGGGTGGGGCGTGAACTGCGTCAGCTTCAGCCCGGCCCTCAGGTCGGCGACGATCGCCGGCTTCACCGCCGGGAGCATCGCCTGCTCTGCGTGCGCGACCAGCGCGTCAGTCACATAGGCGCCGATATCGGGCACCGCCGTGCCCGGCGCGACCGTCACCGTACCCATCAACCGCGGCCCCGGGGTATCGCCATTGACTGAACCGGCGCCCGGCGAGGAAGCATCGATCAGGCAGTAATTGCCTGGCTCGGGAAACACCACCAGCGCGTCGAAGCGGTAGCCCGGCTGGAAGGTCGCAAGCTTGGTCTGCTGCGCCGCTCCCATGGTAAGGCCGTCTGCCGCGATCAGGTTATAGGGCAGCGCGGCCCCGGTGCAGCTCTGCCTGATGAACTTCTCGGATGCAGCTTCGCTCAGTCTGCTTGCGAGCCTGGCATCGGGCTTCATCTTCACCAGCGTCAGGCTGATCGTGTCACGCACGCCGGCGTGGATCAGGCGCCAGCGCTCGATCTGCCCCTGCGTCGCATGAAAGGTCGGCAGCACCACGCCGTTGAGCGTGGTGTAGCGTCCGGACTGCGCCCATTGACCCGGTGCGAACAGGTCATATCCCTCGATCGCGCCGACATCGCCCGGATCGCAGCGATAGGTCTTGTCCTTGTTGAGCTTGATCGGCCCAAGCACCCCGTTCATCCTCGGCTCGCGGCAGGCATATTGGATCTGCTGCATCACCAGCACCCGCTCCGGCATGCCCCTCAAGAGCGTATCGATATCGCCGTGCGCCTGAAGTGTCGGCAGCCGGTCGCCACGGATGATCAGCGCTCCCGCCATGCCGCTCGATACCTGCAGCGCGGTCGAGCCATGGCGGTGCGTATGATACCAGAATGTCCCCGACGGATGGTCGCCCGGGATGTTATATTCATACTGGAAACTCACCCCCGGATTGATCGACAGCAACACATTGTCGCCATTGCCCGCAGGGTTCACCCACAGGCCGTGGGTATGGAGATTGGTCCCGTTGAAGCAGTGCGGCTTGTTGGGCATGTGCGCCGCCATCGGTCCGCAGCCCGGATCGGCCGGCAGCCCGTTGTTGAGGTTTACCCGGATCGTGTCGCCCGGCACCGCCTCGATCGTCGGCGAGACATAGGGCGCGGTCGGATCGACCGCGGGGCCCTGATAGCTGCGCAGATGGACCTTGTCATAGACGCCCGTCGCCGGATTGAAGATCTGACCGTCGGTATAGACGATGTTGAGGTCAAGCACGCGCTCGTGGGAGGTCGGCGCCGTCGCCTGCTCCACGGCCATCACCAGCTTCTTCGCCGCCGGCAGGCCCGGCGCCTCGGCCGGCAGCAGCGGTGGATTGACCACGTCGCGCTCCTTCGTCTGCGCCGAGAGTGACGGCGACAGGAACACCAGGCCAAGGGCAGTCAATGCCCGTGGCGCGCGACCGCGCCCGATCGTCGATAACCCGCCCATGACGTCCCCCATCTCGCAACAACCCGATTAGCGCAGTCTGCGCCGTGACGGGGGGTGCGTCGAGAAAGGTCAGTACCGATCTGGTTACATCGGGGCCGGCATCATGCCGCGGGGGCGCCCGCGGGTCCGATCACCGAATCGAGATCGCGCAGGTCACCCCCGCGCGTCTCGCGCCCGAACCAGGCGACCAATGCCAGGGCCACCGCCCCCGGCGCCATGATGATCGCAGCGGCGAGGCCCATCGACGGAATCAAGGCCGCGATGCTCAGCCCCTGCGCGAGCAACCCGCCCGCCTTGGTACAGGCCGCCACCCAGCCGGTCGCACGACCGCGGACCCGCAGCGGGAAACTCTCCGCCGTATAGGGCAGCAGGATCGCGAGAATGCCATTCGAGCCGACGATCAGCAGCGCGACCGGCAGCACCGGGCTGCCGCTGCCGGCCAGATCGAGGCGCAGCACGCCGGCGAGGCCGGCGAGCGTCACCGCGATCGTCGTGACGAGCGACCATTTCGTGCTCCACCGACTGTACATCAGCGCGCAGAGGAACACGGTCGGGAAGGCGATCAGGGCGCTTTCGGCCAGCAGCCTGCTCGACACCGCAACAGAATAGCCCTTCGCGACGAGATCCGCCGGCAGCCACAGCAACAAGCCGAAATTGACCAGGCCCCAAGTGATCGCGGCGACCGTCAGCGCAGCCAGCTTGCCGAGCAGCTTGCTCCCCGTCAGCGCGCCCTGCGCCGCCTTGCGATCGATCACAGGAGACGGCCCGCGGCGCAACGTTGCGCCGAAGCGCCGCATTACGGCTTCCGCTTCGGTGTTGCGGCCGCGCGCCAGCAGGAACTTGGCGGATTCCGGGATCAGGCCGCCGAGCAGGACCAGCGTCAGGCCGGTCGGCAGGTTGGCGAGCCACAGGATGCGCCAGCCAAAGATCGGCTGCAGCAGCGCCGACAAGCCGCTCGCGGCAAAATAACCGCCCACAGCGCCGAGCCCGCCGACCAGCACCAGGCTCCAGCCGCGGTGGCGGTTCGGCATCATCTCGGCAAGCAGCGCGTAGGTGACGGGCAGCATCCCGCCCGCTGCAGCTCCCATCATGAAACACATGCCGATATTCCAGGCGAGCGACGGCATCGCGCCACAGATCGACGTGCCGACGAACATCACGGCCGAAAGCAGGATCGAGGCCTTGCGCCCATAGACATCGGCGATCACGCCCCACAGCATCGAGCCGACCACCGTGCCCATCAGCGCGAAGAACGGAACAAGCGACACGGTGGCGCGCGGCACCCCATATTCACCGATCATGCCCGGCACGGTGAAGCCGAGCGACGCAGGCTTCATCACGTCGATCACCAGCGCCACCACCAGCACCAGCATCAGCCGCCAATGCGCCCAGCCGAGCGCTGCATCTTCGGGCGCCGATATCGTGATATCCGCCCCGGCCGCGCGCTGCGCCGCGAGGTTGCGCGGCAACAGACCGTAGGCAGCGACGATCACCCCGCCGACGATCAGGAACATGCCGAAGATCATCCCCGCATCCATCGGCATCCCGGCGAGTCGATATCCCATGTTCCGGCCCATCAGGAACGTCGGGATATGGAGCAGCACGCCCGACGTAACCGCGATACAGCCAAGCGCGAACGCCCAGATTGCCTGGCGGTCCGACAAGGTGCTGGCTGCGCGATCAAGCATCTACATCCCCTTTTCGCCGCTCAGCCGGCGGCGCTTCCCATGCTTCTGATAGCGGTCCCATGATCCGCTGGCGATGGCGGACTCAATGACGAAAGCCCCGCGACAGCAGCCCTTGCCGCACGAACGAATCCGTCGCGACCGCATCATGCCCCGGGACCAGCGCGATGCGTGGCTCGGCCGCCGCCAATCGGTGCAGCGCCATGGTCTGCAGCATGACCGCGCGACGATCGTCATGCCCCATGAAGTCGGTCACCAGCCGCGATCGGATGCGCTGCAGCCTGACATTGTCGGCGCTGGACGCAGTATCGCCCATGAACAGATATTCCTGCCCATCGGCGCGCCGGACATAGATCATCTGCGACCCCGGCGTGTGCCCCGGCGCCCGGACGAGCACCACGCCGGGCGCAATCGGCAGCAGCGCGGCATAAGCGGTCGGCCTGAAGCCGGCGCGACTGCCACTCGGCCACGCCAGATGCGTGTCGGCAAACTGCTCGGGATTGAGGATCGTCCTGCGCAGCAGCGCGCGCAGGTGGGGGCTCGTCAGCAGCCCGCCGATATGATCGAGATGCTCGTGCGTCACGACGATGTGCGTCGCCCCGTCGAGCGCGGCCAGGATACGCCTATGCGCTGCCTCGTCGAAGCGATCGACCTTGCCCGCCGCAGCATCCTTGGCATCGAATCCGGTGTCGATCAGGATCGTCGATCCGCCCGGGAAGATCAGCCGGTAGCTGTTGCGGACCAGATCGATCTTGTCCCACCCCGTGCCGGCGATCATCGCGATGCGGGGCTCCAGGCTGTGCGATACCGTCTCGACCTGGATCGTCCGGGCCTCCTCGCCCGGGAGGCGTGACGCCGCCCCGCGGATCGCCGCGATATCGAGCGGGTAGCTGCCGCTGGCCGGAAGCCGGTTGTCGTAGAAGAACCAGTAGACGGCGATCGCAAGCAGCACCGCGAGCGCAAGAACGGCGATGCCGAGCCGGCGTACCCAGCGCCGACGGATGGAAGACGATCCGGTCGCTATTGCCGCCATGATCCGTCAGCGACGAGGTGCCCTGCATCGGCCAGTGCCGCTTCGAGCCCCGCGCGATCGAGCGGGACGCAATAGGCCGGCCGTGCGCGTTCGAAGCGCCAGCTCTCGCTCAGCGGCCCGCCGTCGACCACGTCATAACCGAGGCCGTCGAGCAGTCCCGCCACAATCGCCTTGGCCGCCTCGTCATCGCCCGCGATCGGCAGGGCGCGACGGCCGGGCCTGCCCGCGGGCTTAGCATCCTTCTCGATATCGCGCTCAAGGATCGCGTTGAATGCCTTGACCAGTCGCGCGCCCGGCAGGCGGGCGGCGGTCATCTGGCTCGTCGTCGTCTCGCCCGAATCGAGCGCGGCGATCGCACCGTCGCGCGCCGGATAATAATTGCCCGCGTCGAGCACGATCCGGCCAGCGAACATGGCAGGATCGAGCGTGTCGAGCGCGGAAAACGGGATGGCCAGCAGCACCACGTCTCCGAAAGCCGCTGCTTCCGCCGCGGTGCCAACCGCGCAGCCGATCGATGCCGCCGTGCTCATCAGCGACTTGGGCTCGCGCGAATTGCTCAGCATCACCTGATGCCCGCGCGCCACCGCCAGCCGTGCGACTGCCCGCCCGATGAATCCGGCTCCGACGATGCCGATCTTCATCGGGGCGAGTCGCGGCGCGGCTGCACCAGCCTCGCGCACCCGCTCGTGATGGCGGATCACCTCGTCGATGATGAAGCGCAGGAATTTTTCGGAGAAGTCGGGATCGAGATCGGCTTGCCTGGCGAGTCCGCGCAGCCGGGCGATCTGCGCTTCCTCGCGGCCCGGGTCGGCCGGCGGCAAACCGGCAGTCGCCTTGTAGCGGCCTACCGCCTGGGTCACCTTGAAGCGCTCGGCGAGCAGGAAGACGAGCGCTGCGTCGATATTGTCGATGCTCTGGCGAAATCCGCTGAGCGTTTCGTCTGTCACAGTGCTGCCCTCACCCATTCGAGCGCCTTTTGCGGGCACGGACCGCCCCGCGCAACCCTGAAGGCTTGCCTTTAGTCGAGCGTACGGCCACATCGCACGCGACATGAGCGCCACGATCCACCGCCTCGACACCCAGCGCCAGCCGTCGCTTGAACCGATGGTCCAATTGATCGCTGGCGATCTCAATCTCGTCAATGCCGTGATCCTCTCGCGGATGCAGTCGGAAATCCCGCTGATCCCGGAACTCGCCGGCCACCTGATCGCCGGTGGCGGCAAGCGGATGCGCCCGATGCTGACGCTCGCGAGTGCCCGGCTGCTCGGCTATACCGGCGCCCGCCACCACCGGCTCGCAGCGGCGGTCGAGTTCATCCACACCGCGACTCTCCTGCATGACGATGTCGTGGACGGATCCGACCTGCGTCGCGGCAAGCGCACCGCCAATCTGATCTGGGGCAATCCCGCGAGCGTGCTGGTCGGCGACTTCCTGTTCAGCCGATCGTTCGAACTGATGGTCGAGGACGGCAGCCTCAAGGTACTCAAGATCCTGTCGGGCGCGAGCGCGATCATCGCCGAGGGCGAGGTCAACCAGCTCACCGCCGCGCGCCGGATCGATATCGGCGAGGAGCGCTATCTGGACATCATCGGCGCGAAGACCGCCGCCCTGTTCGCCGCCGCCTGCCGCATTGCCGCCGTGGTTGCCGAACGTCCCGAGGCAGAAGAACTCGCCCTCGATGCCTATGGACGCAATCTCGGCATTGCCTTCCAGCTTGTCGACGACGCGATCGATTATGTCTCGGACGCCGGAACCATGGGCAAGGACGCGGGCGATGATTTCCGCGAAGGCAAGATGACCCTGCCTGTCATCCTGGCCCATGCCCGCGGCAATGCCGAGGACCGGGCGTTCTGGAAAGCCGCGATCGAGGGCCACCGCGCCCGCGACGAGGATCTGGAGCATGCGATCGCGCTGATCCGCTCGACCCGTGCGGTCGACGATACGCTTGCCCGCGCGCGCCATTACGGCCAGCGCGCGATCGACGCGCTGGGCAGCTTCGCGCCGGGCCAGGCCAAGGATGCGATGGTCGAGGCGGTCGAGTTCGCGGTGGCGCGGGCTTACTAGGATCCGACCAGCCCCATGGGGCTGGCCAGCGACGCTGCGTCAGGGCGCGCGACACGTGGCGGTCAAAGTCAGGCCACCGCGATGCTCAATGGTCGTGATGGTCGTGATGCTCATGGTGGTGAAGCTCGCGCTGCGGGCGTTCGGCCTCCACCGCGCAGGTCGTCGCGGCATCGGCATCGGCGCCGATGATCTCCACCTGCAGCGTTGCGTGACCGATCGCGAATCGGTGCTCCAGCATCTCGCGCGCCTCCTCCAGGAATGCGTCCCCGGGATGGCCTGCGGGCATCACCAGATGCGCGGTCAGCACGGTATCGGTCGTGCTCATCGGCCAGATATGGACATGGTGGACGCGTGCCACGCCAGGCAACGTGCGTAGCGCCATGCGCACCTTGTCGTAATCGATCCCGCGCGGCACGGCGCCAAGCGACATCTCGACCGATTCGTGCAGCAGACCCCAAGTCTGCCAGAAGATCAGCGCAGCGATGGCGATGCTGACGATCGGATCGATCCAGGTCTCGCCGGTCCACAGGATCACGAGTCCCGCAAGGACCACGCCCGCCGAAACCGCTGCGTCGGCCGCCATGTGGAGATAGGCCCCGCGAATATTGATATCGCCCTTGCGACCGCGGGAGAACAGCAGCGCCGTGCCCAGGTTCACCGCGATGCCCACTGCGGCCACGATCGAGACCGTGCCGCCCGCGACCGGTGCAGGCGCCGCCATGCGCTGCGCCGCCTCGAGCACAATCGCGCCGAGCGCGACCAGCAGCAGCAGCGCATTGGTGAGCGCGGCGAGGATCGTCGATCCCTTCAGCCCATAGGTGAAGCGCTTCGACGGCGCCGCCCGCCCGAGCGCGACCGCGCCCCAGGCGACGGCCAGCCCGAGCACGTCGGACAGGTTGTGTCCGGCATCGGCCAGCAGCGCGACCGAATCCGCCACGAACCCGAATCCGGCCTCGACGACGACGAAGCCGAGATTGAGCGCGATTCCGACCGCGAACGCCCGGTCGAACCCGCCTGCGGGCGCGTGCCCATGGGCGTGGTGCCCGTGCGAATGGCCATGATGCCCATGGCCGTGGTGCGAATGGTCCTGCATCGCGACCTGCGTATCATCTCTTGCCAATGAGATACTAGGACCGACGATTTTCCGCAGCGCCCCGTCGCGGCCTGCCCGCACCCCGGCGGGGAGCGGTAAATCGCGACGGGCGTGCCGGGACGGTCCCAGGCTCTTGATCGCTGCGCGGGCGCGTCGGGCGACGCCCTGGCGCTGGCGCCGCCCGATCGCAGTGGCGCGCCGGCGACGGGCCGGCCGGTCTTCCTGGCATGGTCCGGATCGCCATTTTATCGGCCGAAGGATAATGCTGAAGACAAGGCTGTCCCCGCCGAATCCGCACGCATACGCCACTGGTTTCGGTGGAATCGGGGCCCTTTCCCGCCTAGCATTACGCCATGACGGACAGGACCGACACTACGACCCTCTGGCGCCCGGTCGGGCCGCAGGAGCTCGCCCTGATCGAGGAGGCGGGCTTTCGTGCCTTCCCGCCGCGCCTGCCCGAACAGCCGATCTTCTACCCGGTCCTGACCGAAGCCTATGCCGTGAAGATCGCGCGCGACTGGAACGTGAAGGCAAGCGGCGCCGGCTTCGTCACCCGGTTCGAAGTCCGCACGGATTATCTCGCCGGCTTCGCGGTCAGGGAAGCCGGCGGTCGCTCCCATCTCGAATATTGGGTTCCCGCCGAAGAACTGCCCGCCTTCAACGCGGCGATCGTCGGCGAGATCGTCGTGACGCAGGAATTCCGCTGAGCCTCCTTCCCATCCATGCCGTGCTGCCCGACCTGCTCGCGTCGCTGCGCGCCGGCGCGAACGCCGTGCTCGTCGCGCCGCCGGGCGCCGGCAAGACCACCGCCGTCGCGCCGGCCCTGCTCGCCGAAGCCTGGTGCGGCGGCGAGGTCCTGCTCCTCTCCCCGCGCCGCCTGGCCGCGCGCGCCGCAGCCGAGCGGATGGCGGCACTGGCCGGCGAACCCGTCGGCCGGACCTTCGGCTATGCCACCCGCATGGACACCCGGCGCTCGGCCGACACCCGGGTGACGGTCGTGACCGAGGGCATTTTCGTCAACCGTATCCAGGCCGACCCCGAACTGACCGGTGTCTCTGCCGTGCTGTTCGACGAAGTGCACGAACGCAGCCTCGACAGTGATTTCGGCCTGGCGCTCGCGCTCGACGCACAGGGCGCGCTCCGGCCCGATCTGCGCATCGTCGCCATGTCGGCCACGCTCGACGGTGCACGCTTCTCGACGCTGATGGGCGGGGCGCCGGTGATCGAGAGCGAAGGGCGCAGCTACCCGCTCACGCTGCGGCATATCGGACGCGCGGCCGAGGCGCGGATCGAGGACTCGATTGCCGCCGCGATCCGGCTCGCCTTGCGCGAGGAGACGGGCGGCATCCTCGCCTTCCTGCCCGGCGTCGCCGAGATCGAACGCACCGCCGAGCGGATCGAAGGGCTTGGGCCGGATATCGTCCTGCACAAGCTCCATGGCAGCCTCGATCCCGGGGCGCAGCGCGCGGCGATCGCGCCCGACGGGCAGGGGCGGCGCAAGATCGTGCTTGCCACCTCGATCGCCGAAACCAGCCTGACGCTCGATGGGATTTCAGTGGTGGTCGATTCAGGGCTGGCGCGCCGGCCACGCTATGATCGCGCGGCGGGGATGACCCGGCTGGTCACCGAACGCGCCAGCCAGGCTGCGGTCACGCAGCGCGCGGGTCGCGCCGCGCGGCAGATGCCGGGCACTGCCTATCGGCTATGGGAGGAAGCCGCGACCGCCGGCCTCCCGCGCTTCGATCCGCCCGAGATCCTCGAAGCCGATCTCTCCGCGCTGACGCTGGATTGCGCGCTGTGGGGCGTGGCCGATCCGCGCAGCCTCGCCTGGCTCGATCCGCCGCCCGCCGCCGCCATCGACGAGGCGCGCGCGCGCCTGGCGGTGCTCGAGGCGATCGATTCCGACGGCCGCCCCACGCCGCATGGCAAGGCGATCGCGGGCCTGCCGCTACCGCCACGCCTCGGCCATATGCTGGTGCGCGCCGGCGCAATCGGGCTGGCCGAGACTGCTGCGGAGGTCGCCGTGCTGCTAGGCGAGCGGGGGCTGGGCGGGAATGACGTCGACCTGGAGAGCCGCCTCCGACGGTGGCGGACCGAGCGAGGGCCACGGGCGGAAGGCGGACGGAAGCTGGCGAAGCGTTGGGCGTCGCTCGTTCGCGATGACGGCACGAACGCGGCAGGCCGGCACGACGCGGCGGATGCCGTCGCCATCTGTATCGCCCTCGCCTTTCCCGATCGCATCGCCAAACGACGCGACGCGTCCGGCGAGACCTGGGCCTCGGCCGGCGGGCGCGGCTTCAAGCTCGATCCTACCACGTCGCTCGCACGCAACGCGTGGCTGGCCGTCGCGGAGACGCAGGGCATGGCCTCGGGCGCGCGCATCCTCTCCGCGGCACCAATCGACCTTACCACCGTCGAATCGCTGTTCGGCGAACGGATCGAGACGCGCCGTACCGTCAGCTTCGACCCGGCGACCGGTGGCGTACAGGCGCTGCGCGAACGCCGGCTCGGCGCGATCCGCCTGTCGAGCGGCCCCGACGCCAATGCCAACCCCGAGGAAATCGCGGCGGCGCTGCTGACCGGCGTC
>CAISGR010000287.1 GCA_903884945.1 uncultured bacterium | reverse complement strand
GCTCCTGGTCAATCGTAATCACCCTTTTGATCCATTCGCCGCCTTCGATGGCATCGTGTTCGCCGGGGACTTCGCCGGAATGGTACAGGCGCTGGCGCAGGGCGCGGTCGAGAATATTGAACACCAGCGAGGATTTCCCCGACCCCGAGGCGCCGAGCAGCGCGACACTGCTGCCGGCTTCGATCTCCAGATCGATTCCCTTCAATATTC
Organism: uncultured bacterium; assembly: GCA_903884945.1. GTDB lineage: Bacteria > Pseudomonadota > Alphaproteobacteria > Sphingomonadales > Sphingomonadaceae > Sphingomonas. Next base: position 35,558 of record CAISGR010000287.1, on the reverse strand, counting down.
CGACCCGCGCCTCCCCAGCGCCAAGCGCGAGGGTGACATCCCGCGCGCGGATCGCGATATGCTTGTCTGTCATGGTGAAGGGTGGTCCGATGAAACGCAGGAAAGCAGCATATGGCGTGGCGCTGCGCTTTGTCCAAGCCGTCGTCCTTTCGTGCATGCTGCCGTTACTGGCGCCGGCCCATGCGGAAGCACGGGAAAAGCTCGTCCTGGCGTTCGGCGACAGCCTGACCGCGGGCTATGGTTTACGGCCGGCCGAAGCGTTTCCAGCGCGACTGGAGGCCTCGTTACGCCGCAACGGCATAGCTGTCCTGGTTCAGAACGCCGGTGTTTCGGGTGATACCAGCGCCGCCGGGCGAGCCCGGCTTGCCTGGGTGCTGAAAGCGCTGAAGGCGAAGCCGGACCTCGTCATCGTCGAACTCGGCGCCAACGACATGCTGCGCGGGCTGAGCCCGGCCGAGACCCGCGCAAATATCGACGCGATCCTCGCCGAGTTGCAACGGCGCGGCATAAGGACCCTGGTCGCAGGGATGCGTGCCGCCCCGAATATGGGCCGCTCCTATGCCACGCGCTTCGAGCCGATCTATCCCCAGCTTGCCCGTGCGCACGGGGCCGCGCTCTATCCTTTTTTCCTCGCCGGGGTCGCAGCCCAACCATCGCTGCTCCAGGCGGACGGGATGCACCCCAACCCGCGCGGGGTGGATATCGTGGTCCGAGGTATCGCGCCGATCGTGGCCCGGCTACTACGCTAGTGCGGCGTGCTGCGGGAGCCAATCCCGCGCTCGGTCGTTACGCAGTCATACGTCCCTTTCTGAAGGGCCCGGCGATGCCCCGCGCGGCCCCGCCAGCCCCATGAATTCCCGCTCGCGTCCCGGAACACCCGCTTTGAAGTCGAGACATCCCCTCCCCTTCGCGCTTGCGAGCCTGTGCACCCTCCCATCGTCGCTATCGGCGCAACGCGTACCGGATCCGCTGGCGCAGGCGCGATCCGACCAGTCTGCGCCGCTAGCGGAGAGCGACATTATTCCGGAGTCGCAATTCCAGAAGGCGCTCCCGCCGATCGACCCCGCGCTTGCCGCCCCTATGGAACCGCTTGAAAGCATCGATGCGATGCCTGCGAGCCAGACCGGGACACCCACCGCGACCAGCGCCACACCCCCACCGGCAGCCCCGACAGCGTCGGTCGATCCGGTCCTGAGCCAGCCATTGCCGCCGCTGGCAGGCTTCGACGTCGAGCCGTCCGCAGCCAGCACTGTAGCAGCAGAAAAGGCCGATTCAGCGCCTGACATCCGCTATGCCGTCAAGGTCCAGGGGCTCGATTCCCTCGGGCTCGAAAGCCGCTTCCGATCGCTCTCGGCGCTCGACCAAGGTAATGGCAAAGTAGCCAACGGCGCGATGATCGAGGCGCGCGCGCGGGAGGATGAAGCGCTCGCGCTACGCCTATTGCGGGCCGAGGGCTATTATGACGCAGTGATTTCCTCGCTCGTCGAGCCTGATGCGGGTCAGCCGGGTCGTGTAACCGCGACCATCAGCGCGTCACCCGGCGCGCGCTACAATCTCGGGACGATCGTGATCGACGGTCCCGATACCGCGCCGCCCGGTCTTGCTCGCGAGGCGCTCGCGTTGCGGGCAGGCGACCCGATCGTCGCGCCAGCGATCGAAGCAGCAGAGGCCGCAGTCAGCCTGAAGCTGCCGCAGCAGGGCTATCCCTTCGTTACGCTCGGGCAGCGCGACATCGTCCTCGACGACGCCACTCATGTCGGCGACTATACATTGCCGGTCGATCCCGGTCCGCGATCGACATTCGGCACCTATTCGACCACCGGCAAGCTTGCCTTCAATGCCGAGCATGTGGGCGTCCTCGCCCGCTTTCGCCCGGGCGAACTCTATGACGAGCGAAAGGTTAACGACCTGCGCGAGGCGCTGGTCGCCACCAGCCTGTTCGACAGCGTCGCCGTCCAGCCGCGCAGGACCGGCGCCACAGCGGCTGACGGTACCGAGATCGTCGATCTGCTGGTGACCCAGAATGCCGGCAAGGCACGGCGCCGCGCCGCAACGGCGGGCTACTCGACCGGCCAAGGCTTCCGCCTCGACGCGAGCTGGACTCACCGTAACCTGTTCAGGCCCGAAGGTTCGCTGACTATCACCGGAACCGCTGGGACGCAGGACCAGGGCCTCGCAACCACGTTTCGTCGCGCGAACGCCGGACGAAGAGACAGGACAGTGCTGCTTTCGCTTGCCGCCCAGCGACAGGACTATGATGCCTACACTGCGCTGACCGTCGGCCTGATCGGCCGGATCTCACGCGACTCGACGCCGATCTGGCAGAAGAAATGGACTTGGGCCTATGGCTTTGAGCTGCTCGGAACACGAGAAGACGCCTATCAATATGCCAGCGGCAAGCGGGCGTACCAGAATTATGCGATCGGCGGCCTCAACGGCCAGATCGCCTATGACAGCTCGAACAGCCTTCTCGATCCGACGAAGGGCTTCCGCCTGCAGCTTCGCCTGAGTCCGGAGATCGAGCAGACCGAAGGGCAGAATTACCGCTATTTCCGCGGCCAGGTGGACGGCAGCGTCTATTATCCGATGTCGGACAGCCTGGTGATCGCCGCGCGCGCGCGCCGCCTCGATCGCCGGTGCGCCGCGCGACGCGATTGCCCCGTCACGCCGCCTTTATGCGGGGGGCGGGGGCTCGGTGCGCGGCTTCGGCTATCAGCAGCTTGGCCCCCGCGATCCGAACGGCGATCCGGTCGGCGGCCGCAGCCTCGTCGAGGGCGCGGTCGAAGCGCGCTATCGCTTCGGCAATTTCGGCATAGTGCCCTTTGTCGACCTGGGCCAGGCCTATGCGTCGACATTGCCGCAGTTCACCGATCTGCGCTTTGGCGCCGGTATCGGCGGACGCTTCTATACCAATTTCGGACCACTCAGGCTCGACGTCGCCACGCCGATCGCGCGACGTCCGGGCGAATCCAAGGTGGCGCTCTATATCTCAATCGGGCAGGCCTTCTGATGGAGCAGGTTCAGGGGGATCAGGCCGCGGCGGCAATCCGTCACCCCCTCGGCCGGCGAATCGCGCTGTGGGCGGGGATCGTGGTCGCGGCGCTGGCCGCGTTCGCGGCGCTAGCGCTCCTTGCGCTCGATACCGCGCCCGGCCGTCGCTTTCTCGTCGGCCAGCTCTCGGGATATGAGACCGCGTCCGGCCTGAAATTCGAACTCGGCAGTGTCGACGGGTCGCTCTACGGCAAGCTTGTGATCCGCGACCTCCGGGTCAGTGATCCGAAGGGGGTCTTTGCAACGGCGCCGCGGATCGATCTAGACTGGCGCCCCTTCGCTTATCTCCGTTCGCATATCGATGTTCGCTCGGCGACCGCCCCGCTGATTACGCTCGCCCGCCTTCCCGAACCCAAGGCCGTCCCGAGCGATCCGAACGCCTCCCTCCTGCCCGACCTTGATATCGACATAGGCCGGCTGCGGGTCGACAGGCTTGTGCTTGGCGCCCCTGTCGTCGGAACGCGCCGTTCGGCGACGCTCGATGCCGCCATCCACATCGTCGATGGCCGTGTCCAGCTCGAAGGCAGGGCCGCGGCGCTGGATGGCGGCGATCGGCTCGCGCTGCTCCTCGATGCCGTCCCCGACCAGGACAGGCTGGTCGCAAAGGCCGTGCTGAACGCGCCTGCCGACGGCATCATCGCTGGCATGGGCGGATTTTCCCAGCCGCTCGTCGCCCGCATCGACGGCCGGGGCAGCTGGGCGTCCTGGACCGGCAGCGCCGCTGCATCGCTCGGCGGCCGGCCGCTTGCCAAGCTCGCCCTCGCGGCACGGAACGGCACGGTCACCGTCCGCGGTCCGCTTCATCCGGGGTTGATACTGACCGGCCCGATCGAACGCCTGACAGCACCCGCCCTGTCCGTCGACCTCTCCGCCCGACTTGCCAACCGCAGCGCCGATACCCGCCTCAGGCTGCATTCGGAGGCGCTTGCCGTCACCGCCGGCGGGCTGATCGACTTCGGGCGAAACCGCTTCGAGGCGGTACAGGTCGATGCGCGCCTGCTGACCCCGGGCGCGATCGCCGACAATCTGAATGGCCGCGATGTCGGCATATCGCTGCGCCTCGATGGTGCCTTCGCCCGACCGCTGGTGGACTACAAGATCACCGCGGCGGCGATCGGCTTCGGCAAAACCGTCGTCCAAGGCTTCTATGCCGAGGGAAAGGCGCGGGTCGATGCGGACCGCATCGTCATTCCCGTCTCCGCGAGGATCGCGCGCGTTACCGGCCTCAACGCCGCAGCCGGCGGCCTGCTTACCAAGGTGACAGTCGACGGCAGCCTTGCCGTCAGCGGCGATACGCTCTTGTCGGACAATCTGCGGATCCGATCGCCGCAGATCGACGCCACGGCGGTGGTCGTGGCCGATCTCTCCACCGGCATCTACCGCGGCGCCCTGAAGGGCAGAGTCAACCAATACCGCATCGACGGTATCGGCATCGTCGATCTCACGACCGACATGAACCTCAAGACGGTCGCATCGGGCGGCTTCGGCCTGCAGGGACGCTTCAGCGCGACCAGCGTACGGATCGACAATGACAGCGTCGCCGAATTCCTCGGCGGCAAGACGGTCGTTACAGGCAATGTCAGCGTCGACCCGCAAGGCCTTGTCCAGGTTCGCGACCTGCGCATCGCCGCTCCGCGATTCCTGCTGGCCGACGGCACGGGAAGCTATCAACCCGATGGCCGGATCGCGTTCACCGCCCAGGGACATTCCATTCAATATGGGCCACTGGCAATGGCGGTATCGGGCACCGTCGATCAGCCGCTCGTCCGCGTGCACGCAAGCCGGCCGAACATCGGCATCCAGCTCACCAATGTCGAGGCGACGGTACGCGGAACCGGTGGTGGCTATGCCGTTACTGCAAGCGGCGGCTCGCCCTATGGGCCGATTGACGCCGATATTCTGGTCAGGACGGGCAAGGGCCCACTGACGATCGACGTGCACAAGGCGCGCTTCGCCGGCATCCTTTTCGCCGGCACGGTTCGCCAGACCGCCGCGGGTCCGTTTGCCGGCCGGCTCACCGCCAATGGATCGGGGTTCACCGGCAGCGTCGACCTGGCCGCTGCCGGTTCGGTACAGCGCGCGCAGATCTCCGCGCGAGCCAGCAATGCCCATATCCCGGGCCAGGCCGGCCTGGTGATAGACCGTGCGATCGTCGAGGCTACCCTGACCCTCTATCCGCGCGCGCCGGAGGTGCTTGCCGACGTCCAGCTGGCCGGCGTGCGCCAGGGCACCCTCTTCCTCGAGGCGGCACGCGCCAAGGTCAATTACCGGGACGGCCACGGTACGGCGCAGCTTGTGGCCAACGGCCAGAGCGGGGCAACCTTCCGCCTCGCGGCGAACGCCCAGCTTTCGCCGGATCTCTACCGCGTCGCCGCGCAGGGCCAGGTCGGTAACGTCCCCTTCCACCTTGCCCAGCCCGCGCAGATCCGGGTGTTGCGCGGCGTCTACACCTTGCAACCTGTCGCGGTCGTCGTGCCGCAGGGGCAGGTGCGCATCGCGGGTCGATTGGGCAGTGCACGCGAAGTACAGGCGCGGTTCGACAATCTCGATATCGCCCTTCTCAACAGCGTTGCGGCGGGCGCTGGCCTCGGCGGCCGGGCGACCGGGGCCCTGGATTTCGCGCAGGTCGGCAGCGCCTTTCCGCGCGCCGAGCTGCGTCTCGAGGTCAGGAACTTCACCCGCTCGGGCGCCGCGATCGTCTCGACCCCGGTCGATCTCGTCGCCCAGGGCAGCCTGCGACCGGAAGGTGGCACGCTCGCGGCGTTGATCCGTCACAGCGGCGCGGTCATCGGCCGCGCTCAGATACGGCTCCAGCCGGTCGGCGGCGGTTACTGGACGACCGCCCTGACGGAAGCACCGCTGTCGGGAGGCGTGCGCTATAACGGGCCGGCCGATGTGCTGTGGAGTCTGGCGGGCATCGCCAATCAGCAACTTTCAGGCCCGATCGGGATCGCAGCTGATTTCTCCGGCCGCCTGTCCAATCCACAACTCACCGGCGTGATGCGCGCCAACACGCTGACCTACGACAATGGAACCTATGGCACCCGGATCAGCAGTATCCGACTTGCCGGGCGCTTCACCAACGACCGTCTCGACATCACCGATTTCAGCGGTCGGGCCGGGCGCGGGACCGTAACGGCCAAGGGAAGTGTCGGCTTCGGTGCCGCAGCCGGCTTCCCGATTGATCTGCGCGCAACGCTGAGCAATGCGCAGCTTGCGCGCAGCGACGCGCTGGGTGCGACCGTGTCGGGCGATATCTCTGTTACCAACAGCCGGGCGAACGGGGCGCTGATCTCGGGCACGTTGCGGCTGCCGGAGGTGCGCTATGAAATCATTCGCCAGGGCGCGGCAGAAGTGACCGAGTTGCAGGGCGTGCGGCGCAAGGGAACCAGTCGCGCCCAGGCGGCGCAGCAAGCAGCGGCCGCCGGCCCGCCGGGGCTGTTCAAGCTCGATCTAAAAATTCGGGCCGACAATCGACTGTTCGTCACCGGCATGGGACTGGAAAGCGAATGGAGCGCCAATCTCCGGGTCACCGGCACCTCCGCCGCACCAGTGGTGGTGGGCGATGTCGATCTGGTCCGCGGAACCTATAATTTCGCCGGCAAGCGCTTCGATCTCGATTCCAGCAGCGTGATCCGCTTCGAAGGGGGCGCCGTCTCCAATCCAACCCTGTCCATGACCGCGACCGGCACCGTCTCGGGCACTGCCGTCACGATCAGCATCTCCGGCCGCGCGCTGAATCCGCAGATCAGCTTCACTTCCTCGCCCAGCCTCCCCCAGGATGAATTGCTGTCACGCATCCTGTTCGGCAATTCGATCACGGAATTGTCGCCGACCCAGGCGATCCAGCTCGCCGCCGCGCTCAATTCGCTGCGCGGTGCGGGCGGTGGCCTTAATCCTCTCGGCAAGCTGCGCTCGGCTACTGGTATCGATCGGCTGCGGATCCTCGGCGCGGACGAAACCACCGGTCGCGGCACCGCGGTCGCCGCCGGCAAATATATCTCCAACAATATCTATGTGGAGATCGTCACCGACACGCGCGGCTTCACCGCTACCCAGCTTGAAATCGCGCTGTCGAGGACGCTCAGCATCCTCAGTCAGACAGGCGGCTCGAACGGGACCTCACTCAACCTGCGTTATTCGAAGGACTATTGAGGGAGGCCCAACGCTCAGCGCTTTGCGGGATAGGCCTCGCGATAGCCGGTGCGGGGATTGTTCACCTCCATTAGCCCGTCCGGCCATAGGGCGGCGTTGAGTGCGAAGCCCAGGTCGGTTCGGCGGCCAGGTTGGCGATATAGGCGGGGGGTCGGTTCGCAGCCGGGCTACGGGTGGCGAAATGCTGCTGCCACAGCACCGGGTGCGAGGACGCGGCAGCAATCGTCTCGAACACGCGCTCGTCCCCCACCCTTGCCCATCAGCGCGACGCGCGGCGCCAGCGCCGCGAACAGTTGCGGGCTGGTGCTGAGCCGCGAGCCATGATGCGACACAATCAGCAAATCGGCCCGGCCGAGCCGGTCCGCTGGGCAGAGCAGCCCCATTCGACATCCGCGGTCACGTCTGCGAGACTGACGATCCGGACCGCGCCGAAATGCGCGACGATCCCGATCGCTCGCGGATTTTCTTCCCCGCCATTGCCCTGATCGGCTAGCCGGGCATCCGCGCAGCCCGCGCCAGAGCGCCCCTTCCGCACCAGCACGGCACGGTCGGCGGCAACGATATCTATGACGAGCGATCCCGTGACGACGCGTTCGCCGGGCTTCACGATACGGTGCGGATGCGCAGCGATGGCCCCCTCATACCGCGCATAGAGCGCCGCAGCATCGTTCGGACCCGGTGCTGCCCCGGCGGCGGGCAGTTCCCGATTGGGCCCATGATCGATCACTGTGCCGACCGGTATCCGTGCGAGCAGGTCCGCCACACCGCCGACATGGTCGAGATGGTAATGCGTGACGATCAGGTAATCGATCCGGTTGACCCCGAGCGCGCGAGTCGCCGCCATGATGCGCGTCGCGCTCGACTGCGATGGATCGGCCCCGCGGAACCCGCTCGGCCAGCCCGCGTCGATCAGGACCGAGCGGCCCTGCGGAGTCACCAGGAGCATCGCCGCGCCACCCTCGACATCCACCATGACGAGCCGCAACGGCTGAACGGGTACAGCGCGCGGCACTCCAGGGACGGCCGCCTGTAGAAGCAACAGCGGCGCGGCCAGCCGAGTCCATCGCAGCGAGGTCGGCACAAGCCACCGCCGAAGCCCCGTTCGGGAGTCGATGCGGTCGCCGAAGACTCTCGATGCTGGCATAACCTACCCCCTGAGGTGGCGCCGGCGCGCCTTCAAACTATGATTGTATACAACTTATACGGTAGCAGGAACGATCCCAACCCGTCATGGCAACAGGCAATGGGCGGAATTCACGCCATGATCGCCAGACACTGCTATCGTCCCCATCCCTCTCGGTCCAACGGCGCTTGGTTTGGCCTCCAACATGTATACACTAATCCGTGCGAATCGATTGCGACGGAGTGGCTGTCATGGTCCACCCCGCGCGGAGCGGAGGCCGAGCTTGAAACCGAACATCATTCCCCGCTTTGCGGCAGGCGCCGCCATTCTTGCTGTTGGGCTGTTCAAGGGGTGCGGCCTTGCCGCCCAGCCAGCCGCCTCCCAATCCACGCCGGCGCCGACTTCCGCGGCCGCACCGGCAGCCGCTATGGGGACCGCCCCGCCTCCCGGGCCTGCGCTTGACCTGATCACGGCGCACTGCGCTGCATGCCACGAAACCTCAATCGTGTTCGGCCAACGCAAATCCGCGGACGACTGGGCTTCCACCGTGCAACTCATGGTCGATCGCGGGGCCGAGTTGAAGCCGGAGGAAGCCGACACGGTCGTCGACTATCTCACCAGGAATTTCCCGGCCGCGCCCCACTGACCGACGAACTGACCAGCGATGCCGGGCTTCGACAAGCCCGGCACCGCCCTTCTTCAGCGGCGCAACCCGAACGCATAAACATGCGCGTCGTGCGTCACGACATAAACCTTGCCCAGTGCCACCACCGGCTCACTGAAATGCGTCCAGTCCTGGATTGCGTTCCTGCTCGAATAGAGCTGCTTGCCCGTCTCCGCGTCGAACGCCTGGAGGATGAGATTCCCCACCGGCGTCGAGCGATATTTTGCCGAAGCTGCCGTAGCGCTGTTGAGGCGCGATCCATCCGGCAGCGTCGGATTCTGCATCGCCTGCCCCCCAGTCTGGGTCGCATAGACAACACCGTTCGCCACGACGGGAGGATCGGGCATGATCATGTCGCCCGATGTCCAGACCGGTACCGCGGAGATCCTGCCGCCAGCGCTCACCACCTGGAACGCTAGGATGCTGCCATGCGGCGCCGGCCCTCCATCATTGCCGAACGCTGGCGCATTCTTCGAACGGGGGCCCCATATCGGCACGTAGAGATAGCGCTCGCCCGAAGGCGAGACATAGGTGGTGATCGCGCCCCAGACTCCCTGGCTCGGGTCGGTGCCCGAAGCCGCGTCATTGGCGAGTTGCGGCGACTTATAGACCGGCATTGCGTGGTTCTTCGCCAGCCCGCCACCCATGTCGTTGGCATCGAGCAGGTAAAGGACGCCCTCCTTCTGTCCCACTGCGACGAGCGTCTTGCCTTCGAACGGAAAGACGACCGGGCTGGCCGAACCGGCGAGATCGTGCGCGAAGAGATATTTCGCATTTTCCGGCGTGAAGGAATCGGCCACGCGTGTCGCCTTCGGCGTGAGCTTCATGATGGTGTCGCCCCAGCTACCCGCCGCCGGATCGTGGATACCATCGGACGTTTCGAAGATCAGGCTGTCGCCCGGTCCACGGGCGAGCCCGCCGCGCCCCCAAGGGCCGGCGGGTCGGCCGCCACTGGTGTAGAAACGAGTCAGTTCCGGATTGGCCAGGTCTCTGACGTCCACTGCGGTCACGGCGGAGGGATCGGTCACTACCACGGGTCCGCCCGGGCTGGCTCCGACGGCCCCCGCCCTGCGCTGGACGGGCGCGACCGCGGATCCCATCGCCGATTTGGGATCCTGCACCTCGCCACATGCCCGGCCGCTCGTAGTGTAGACGATGTCACCGATCAGGTTGAGGCTCCAGGCTCGCGTAAAGGGCGCCACCATCTCGATCGGCTTCAGCCGTTCGGCGCCGTCGCTCAGGTTCAGGCCCCGAAGCACGCCATCGCTGGCCATGAAGTAGATAACGCCCTTCGCCTTGTCGACAACGGGGGTCGCGTTCGCGGTATTGGGGCACAGCCACGTCGCGTTCTTGCGCGCCGTGATCGGGTTCGGAAATGCCCTTTTCCAGAGGATAGTGCCCGAATCCGCATCGAGAGCGAACAGAACATCGTCGGCACCCAGCGAGAAGAGCAGATTCCTCGGCCCTTGCGGCGTGGCGACGCCGGCCGCGATGATCGGCGAGGTTAGCGTCGACAGCACGACATCGGTCGGTTGAGTCGAAAGCTTGGTGCTCCATTGTATCTTCAATCTCGCGACGTTCGACTTGGTCAGCGTGCGCTCGCCCCGGTTCCAGGCAGTGCGCTCCTGGTCATAGCCCCAGGTCGTCCAGTCGTCCGAAGCGGGCGCATCCGGCGGCGCCACCAGGGCTGCACTGCTCGGCGTGACCTGGGCTGACACCTCCGTACTGGCCACGGCAAGGGCGAGAAGGGAAATGAGCGAGAGTGATTTCTTGGACATCGCGGCCTCATTGTCAGGTGGAGCAAAAGTGATGAGGAGAATTCCGCGGTATCCCGCAAGCGGCTCCTCTGGCGAAGCTTAAATTCGGTATACATGATTTCGTGAGGCGCGCATTTCTTACCCGGCTTACCCCGTATCGGCGCCCGGATGGGTGCCGTTTGCCAGACAAATGACCGGCCATGTTCGCAACGCTTGGGTCCAGCACCCCTCCTCTCCAATGCCCAGCTCCACTTTATCGAGCATGACTATTATCTATTTGATTCAAAGCATCTTTAGAGAGAGAACCGACCGATCGCCTCATGCCTATCCCGGATTCACTCCGCATCCAAGACACAATGTGATGCCCGCCGCGGAGCCGCTTTCGGGCTCGCCACAAGTCATGTTGACGCCCCTTCGATAATTTGTATACAAAGTTTTCGCAAGGCCGAATCCGGTCGCATCAGGAGGGGAAATTACGTGTCCAATCTGTCGCAGAAGCTCGCCCATAGCGGATCGCTGATCGCGCTCGGCACCGCGATGTGCTTCATCGTCGCGCCGGCCGCAGCACAGGTTGCGCCGGCCGCGCAGACTCCTGTGGCAGTCCAGAATGATGCGAACGACCAGGATACCACCGCGCCGACCCAAGTGACCGAATCGGATGCCAGCCTCGATCAAAGCAGGGACATCATCGTCACGGGCACCAGCATCCGCGGCGTCGCCCCGATCGGGTCGAACCTCGTCGCGGTCGGCGCCCAGACGCTACGCGACACCGGTGCACAGACCGTCACCGGCGCGCTCGCCTCCGTTCCTTCGCTGAGCGGCATCACCGGCCAGGGCAACACCTCGGCCTTCTACCAGCCCAGCATCCACCAGCTTGGCGCCAGCGCGAGCAACTCGACGCTTGTCCTGATCGACGGCCATCGCGGACCGACCGGTGGCACCAACCATACCTTCCTCGACCCGAACATCGTGCCGAGCATCATGCTCGAGCGCGTCGAGGTTCTCGCCGAGGGAGCGTCGTCGATCTACGGATCTGATGCGGTTGCGGGCGTCATCAACTTCATCACCCGCAAGAAGTTCAACGGGGTCCAGGCGGAGGGTTCGGTAACCCTGCGCAACGGCACCACCGGCTACACCGCTGGCCTGCTCGCCGGCCAGACCTGGGATCGCGGCTACGCGGTGATTGGTGCGCAATATAATTATCAAGGCAATCTGCTGAATCGCGATCGCGATTTCACCTATCCCAACCATACGGCCCAGGGCGGCAATAACTTCCTGACCCGCAATTGCTCGCCGGCAGCGCTTCAGCCCGGCGGTTCGGGAAACATCTACCTGCCACCCTACTCCTCGACTTCAGCCGCGAACACCGCCGCCAATTATCCGTGCACCAATTGGGGATCCACCGATCTGGTCGGCTCGGAGGAGCGCGAAAGCGTGATGGGCAAGTTCGGTTTCGAGGTTACCGACAAGCTCACCATCGGGCTTGATCTGCTCTATGCGCGTCGCCGTAACGATACGCTGCAAGGCGCGGGTACCGTGCAGGCGACGGTGTTCCGAACGGGCGCACAGGCCAATCCTTTCTACGTCAACCCGCCCGGCGTCACCGGCGCAGCTGCTGACAAGCAGACGATCACCTGGGACGCCACGGATCTGGTCGGCCCCGCGCACGGCCTGTCCGCGTCCGATACGATGTACGCCAATTTCACCGCCTCGTACGAGATTACCAGCGACTGGCATGCCGATTTCCTCGCCAGTGTCGGTCGCGACGAGAGCACGACCTACACCACCGGCACGATCAACAGCAGCGTCGCCAACCTCGCGCTGAACGGGACCACCAACGGCAGCGGCAGCCTCACTGCGATCTCGGTGCCCGGAACCAACGTCATCGTCACGCAGTTGCCGCTGACCGCGGACAATGCGCTCGACGTCTGGAATCCGGCAGGCTCGACCAATCGCACCTCGGCGGCGACCATCGCGCGCCTGCTCGACAATGCCAATCGCCTCCGCGCGACCAGCGGCTATCAGCAGATCCGCGCCAGCGCGAGCGGTTCGCTGTTCGACCTGCCAGGCGGCCCCATAAAGATCGCCTTCGGCGCCGAATTGCTCAAGACACAGCTCAGCCAGTTCGTGTCGCGTGCCAACAACAGCGGCCCTGCATCGAGTGGATCCCAACAATTGTTTTTCCCGTTCGACCGAACCGTCTATTCGGGCTTTGTCGAACTGAACGTGCCGATCATCTCGCCGGACATGGACAGCTTCATCCGCCGGCTCGATATATCGGTCGCGGGACGCTATGATCACTATGACGATTTCGGCAGCACCACGAACCCGAAGATCGGGTTCAACCTCGAGCCGATCGCCGGCCTGCGCTTCCGTGGCAACTGGTCGACCTCGTTCGTGGCGCCGCCGCTGACGATCCTTGGCGATCAATATGGCGCCTTCGGCACGGCCGGCTGGGGGGCACAAACCAATAATGTCAACATCCCCGTCGCTGCCTATCCGGATGTCGTGACGATCCTCCCGGCCTGCGCCGGCCAGACGCTCTGCAATATCGGCTCGCTGCAAGGCATCCAGAACACCACCGGCGACCCTCACGCCCAAGCGCAGAAGGGCAGCGGCTGGTCGCTCGGCTTCGACGTCGAACCGGCGCTGGTGCCCGGCCTGCATGCCGGCTTCACCTACTGGACGACCGAGTTCACCGGCGGCGTGACGGGTCCGCAACTCTCGAACGTCATCAACACCGCCTCGGCCCAGTATCTGCTGACCTTCTACCCCTCCTGCGCCACCCAGGCGCAGATCGCAGCAGTCACCCAGGGCATTCCGCAGACCAGCTCCGCGCCAGCCTGCACCAGCTATATCTTCCACACGCTCAACACCAACTGGCTGAACCTGGATATCGCCGGTGCCGACTATCAGATCGATTATGATCTGCGCACCGACAATGCCGGCACCTTCAGCGCGGGCATTTCCGGCACCGAGTTCTTCAAGTTCGATCAGTCGTTCGGGTCTGGCCCGAAATATTCAGTACTGAATACCGCTGGCAACAACGGCACGTTCCCGTCGCTGAAGCGCAAGGCTCGTGCCTATCTCGGCTGGGCAAATGGCCCCTTCTCGGCCCGCCTGTTCGCCAACTACACCGGCTCGTTCCGCAACTGGTCGTCGAACACGGTCGCCCCGCTCACCCGCGATGCCAATGGCAATCCGAATGGCGGCGGCGACAAGGTCAAGGCGCAGACCACCTTCGATCTCAATATGGCCTACGAATTCAACGGTGGCTTGCTGAACGGCGCCCGCCTGTCGGTGGCGGCCCAGAATCTCTTCGATCAGGATCCACCCTTCTACAACGGCTCGACCGGCTACTACAGCCTGATCCACAACCCGTTCGGCCGTACCGTCACGGTCGCCCTGCGCGTCAAGTTCTGACGCAACTTCCGGCCCGCCTTCCCATTCCCCGGAAGGCGGGCCGCTTTTCCGGCGGGCCAGGTCAGCGGACACGATGTCAAGGCAGAATGAGGAAACCGCCGGTCTTGCTCGCTGCCTTGCTCGTCCTGTCGGTGCCGGCGCTCGCACAGGACGGCGGAGACTGGCCCACCTGTGGTCATGACAAGGGCGCGATGCGCTTCTCGCCGCTCGACCAGATCACCCCCACCAACGTCCGGGACCTCAGGGTCGCCTGGGTCTATCACATGAAGCCGGTGGGGAGTGACGCGCCAGTCGATGCCGGCGACGCCCAGCGTCGCGTCAGCGAGGGCGCCGGTATCGCCCGGGCCTCGCGCTTCGCCGCATCGGAAATGACTCCGCTGGTCATCGGCGGACGCATGTATATCTCCACGCCCTACTCCCGGGTGGCGGCACTCGACGCGACGACGGGGAAGGAAATCTGGGTTCGCGATATTCCCGGCCCCGGCCAGCCTTCGCTGCGTGGCGTGGAATACTGGCCTGGCGACGGCCAAATCGGCCCGCGCATCGTCTTCGGCACCCGTGACGGACGGCTGATCGCGCTCGATGCGGCAACCGGCGCCTGGGCCGCCGGCTTCGGATACAACGGCGGCGTCGACATGAAGACTGCCGACGTCATGAACGACATGCCGAAGGCGCAACTGGGCCTCACCACCCCGCCCATCGTCTATCGCAACCTGATCATTACCGGATCCTCGGTACAGGAGACACCCGCGCTCGGCGCAGCCGGCGACGTTCGCGCCTGGGACGCAAGCTGGTCTGGACTTTCCACACTGTGCCCCGCCCAGGCGAGCGCGGCTACAATAGCTGGGCCCCGGGCAGCACGCAGCGCCGCTCGGGCGTCAATGTCTGGGGCTTTCTGAGCCTCGATGAGAAGCGCGGGATCGTTACCTTCCGATCGCTGCCCCGGCAGTCGATCGCTATGGCGAGATCGCGTCGGCGACAATCTTTTCAGCAGCTCGCTCATCGCGGTCGATGCGAAGACGGGTAAATATCTCTGGCATTTCCAGGTCGTGCATCATGACATCTGGGACGTTGACCTCGAATCCGCACCGCTGCTGTTCGATGCACATGTCAGCGGCAGGACGGTGCCCGCCGTCGCGGTGGTGGCAAAAAAAATGCACTGTTGTTCATGCTCGATCGCGTCACCGGCGAGCCGATCCATCCGGTCGAGGAGCGCCCGGTCCCACCAAGCACAGTTCCAGGCGAGGTCGCGTCGCCCACCCAGCCTTTCCCCATCACGCCACCGCTAGCCCGCACGAGCTTCTCGATCGAGCATGACATCGCCGATGTAACGCCCGAGTTGAAGGCCTGGTGCGAGAACTGGATTCGCGAAAACGGGATGATCAAGGGGGGCCTCTACCATCCGATACGGCTCGATCAGCCAACCATTACTTTCCCGGGCACTGAAGGCGGCTCGAACTGGGGCGGTGCGGCCTATGATCCGAAGAGCGGCTATATCTTCGTGAACACCAGCAATTTCGGCCAGGTCACCACGCTGGTTAAATGGAATGGACGGGTCGCCTATCAGCCGGGCGGTCTGGGAGGGCGCTTCCAGCAACCTTCGACCGGTCTGATGTGCCAGCGTCCGCCCTGGGGCCAGCTCAACGCCGTCGACACCGCGACCGGCAGGATCGTCTGGCAGAGCGTGTTGGGCGTGACGGACAGCTTGCCCGAAGGCTTGCGCAACACCGGCCGACACGGCACCGGCGGCGCGATCGTCACCGCCGGCGGCCTGATCTTCATCGGCTCGACCGACGATTCACGCTTTCGCGCCTTCGAGGCGCGCAACGGCAGGGAGATATGGACCACGAAACTCGACGCCTCCGCCCACGCCACCCCGATCACCTATCGCCGACAATATGTCGCGATCGCGTCAACTGGTGGGAGCTATCATAACAGCCCACGCACCAGCGACGCGCTCACCGCGTTCGCGCTACCCCCAACGCCGTGACGATAGGCGTGCATTGGTAGCGCAACCATATTAGGACTCGCACGAACGAGCGGCAAAGGTCGCTGGCCCCGTCGAGAGGAGAATTGCGTGCGTCCTGCTGTCACCCTGAGCCTGATCGGCGCCCTTGCCTTTTCGACCATTGCCCATCTCTCAGCGCAGACGCCACCGCCTGCCCTCATTGCGGCTGCGAAGCCGCCGGTTGGCCAGGGCGACAATGGCGATTGGGCGAATATTTCGCGCTATCGGGAGGCGAACGCGCCGCTGCTCGCGGCCGCCGATCCACAACGTGTCGTCTTCATGGGTGATTCAATCACACAGGGCTGGGCGCCCCAGCCCTTCATCAGGGACAATCCGCACTTTGTCGGCCGCGGCATATCCGGCCAGACCACGCCGCAGATGCTCGTGCGCTTCCGCAGCGACGTCATCGCGCTCAAGCCCGCGGTCGTCCATATCATGGCGGGCACCAACGACGTGGCGGGGAATACCGGCGCGGAAACGCCTGAGGAGATCGAGGGCTATATCGCCGGCATGGTCGAGATCGCTTCGGTCCACGGCATCAAGGTCGTGCTCGCCTCAATCCCGCCGGCGCTCGACTTTCCATGGCGCCCGGGTCTTTCCCCGGCACCCAGGATCAAGGCACTCAACGCCTGGCTCAGGGCATATGCCGCTCGCAAGCACATCGTCTATGTCGATTACTGGCCCGTGATCGCCACGCCGGAAGGCGGCATGAAACCCGGCTTCGCCAAGGATGGCGTCCATCCCAACGCGGAAGCCTATGCCGCCATGGCGCCGTTGACCCAGGCAGCGATCGACCAGGCGATGCGACAGCGCTGAGCGCCTGACCACCGGGCCGATCGGGGCGATACCCACCCGATCTGCCGGCTTGCCCAATCGATAGGATATTTCTGTTCGGCGCGCGTCGGTATGGCCACCGGCATGCTGGACAGCAAGGTGGTCCGGAGATCCACCTGGATCGCCGGGAACGGGGAATTGTCGACATGGCCGATGAGCTGACGCGCACCATGCACATGCCGGCGATATATTTCCGGTCGGCGCGCACAACCGACCGGTTCACCTTCGGTGCATGGCTGAGGCCCAGTCGAAGCGCGCGGATACCGGATTAATCCATCATCTCTTGATGGTCCTGCTCCGCGGTCAGCACCACCTCGGCAAAGTGCGTTGGGGACATCCCCCTTTCCCCATGGCTTCAACGCGGGCTAAGCCCGGACGAACGAGGAGGGACACGCATGCCGCTTTACGCCATTGAGGGAAAACAGCCCGTCATCGGTACGGATGTCTGGGTCGCACCCAGCGCCGACGTGATCGGCGATGCGCATCTGGGCAACGAGGCCAGTGTCTGGTTCGGTGCGGTGATCCGGGCCGACAACACCCCGATCATCGTGGGCACACGCAGCAATATCCAGGAAAGCGCAATGCTTCACTCCGATCCCGGAGCGCCGCTGACGATCGGCGCGGATTGCACCATCGGTCATCATGCCGTGCTCCATGGCTGCACCATCGGCGACAACGTCCTGATCGGCATGGGCGCCACCGTGCTCAATCGCGCCGTGATCGGCGCGGGCTGCATCGTCGGCGCCGGCGCGCTCATCACCGAGGGGAAAAGCTTCGAGCCCAACAGCCTGATCGTCGGCAGCCCAGCCCGCGCGGTGCGTACCCTGGACGAGAAGTCCGCAGCGATGCTCAAGGCATCGGCGCAGCACTATGTCGAAAAGAGCAAGGCCTATGCGGCCGGCCTGACCAGGGTCGGCTGACGCCGCCGGACAATTTTGCCGGCAAGCCGCCCGCAGGACAAGAGCCTGCGGGCCAACCCGGGAACGGAGCGGGCCGGTTCAGTTTGAACCGACCCATTGCTCCACGGCGTTGCGAACGCGGTCGGCCGCTTCCTTGCGCACCGCGATGATCGCGAGCGAGCGCTTGGCACCACCCCGCGAGGCTTCGGGCAGGTTCTTCTCGGCATAGGCAGTGATCTTGCCAGGCATCGCCGGATCGTTGGAACCGGTGCCCAGCCCGACGATGAAACCGGCGCGAGTGCTCGTCTCGAGCAGGCCGTTGACCAAGTCCATATTGGCCACTGCATAGTCGAACGCCATGTCCGGATGCCGGGACGCGACCGAACGGATCAGGCTGGCTTTTTGCGGCGCGGTGAAGTCGTCGGTCTTGAGCAGGTCGAGTGCGCGCTGCGCCAGCTTGTCGTCGCGTACATTGCCGAGCAGCCGGACATAACCGTTCCTGGTCACTGGGTTCTTCTCGGCCTTGGTAATGGCAAGGAGCGCGTCCCACTCGGTCGGGGTGGCATTCGCCGCATAGACCCCGAGGATCGGCGCGCGGATCGCGGGCGGGATCGCATTGGGGTTGCTCGCCAGCGCGGCAACATAAACCCGCGCCTTCGCGGCCACGTCGGGATCGCCGCTATAGCCCAGCCGGCCGACCAGGGTCTCGCGCAGGTTGGTCACGAGCGGCGACTCGTTCGGCTGCGCTTCGAAGCCGACGCGCTTCATCACCGGTGACAGGATCGCGATGGTCCTTGCGCTGATCTTCGCCTCAAGCGGCGTGCCCAGGAACAGCCCCTTGATGTCCCCGAGATGGCCCGAGACGACATTCCAGTCGAGCGGGTTCGCTTCGAGCGGCACCGCGTCCTGCACTGCGAGATACCGATCGAGCGACTGGTCGCCACTGATCGCCAGCGCGAAATCATCGCCGAGGGTACCGACCTGGTCGGTCAGCGCCAGCTTGCCGAAATCACGAACAAGCACCGCATGGTTCGCGTCATCATATTTCACGCGGACATAGCTGCCCTTGTCGCGATTGAGGACCAGCGTGCCACAGCCGGGCACCGAAACGCTGCTCGGCGCCGCACCCAGCACGATCGTGCTGGTCACCGGCCCGCCGACCATGCCGAGCGTGAGCGGCACCCGCCACGTCTGGGGCTTTTTCGAGGCAGCGTCCATGCCGAAACGCCCCTGGGTCAACATCGCCTGGGTAGTACCGCCGACACAACTCGCCCCGGTCAGCGTTACCAGCGGCAGGCCGCCCTGCAGGGTGAAATCATGCGCGACTTCCTTCACGGGCTTGCCCGCCGCAGCGGCCAGTTCGGCCCAGAGCTGGTCCGTCTCCGTGTTCCCGTATTTGTATTTCGCCATGTAGCTGCGAATGCCCTTGCGGAAGACGTCGGCGCCCAGCGTCGATTCCATCATGCCGATCACGGCCTGGCCCTTCTGGTAGGTGATGGCATCGAAGGCCTCGCCCAGCTGGTCGACCGTCTCGACATGGCGGATCACGGGGTGCGTGGCCGCAGTCGCGTCGATCGACAGCGCACCCTCGCGATCCTGCGCCACGGCAGTCGCCTCGGCATCCCAGCTCGGGTTGAGGTCGCGGCTGGTCTTGTTCTCCATCCACGAGGCAAAGCCCTCGTTGAGCCAAAGGTCGTCCCACCATTGCATGGTGACGAGATCGCCGAACCACTGGTGCGCCATTTCATGCGCAACGACGGTGAAGATGCGCTCGCGCCCGCTCTGTGTCGCCTTTTTCGGGTCGAACAGGACCTCCGGCTCGAAATAGAAGATCGCCCCCCAATTCTCCATGGCGCCGAAGAATTGGCTGGAACCGGGGCCGGCGATCATATCGAGCTTTGGCAACGGATAGGGCTGACCGAAATAGTCGTTGTAATAGGTCAGCAACCGCTTCGCCTCGGCCAGTGCGTAATCGCCCTGATCGACCACGCCGCGCCGCGTGATGATGCCGATCTCGGTCTTGCCGGACATCACCGTCTTGCGCTCGACATCGCCCATCCCGAGGAACAGCAGATAGCTCGACATCACCGGCGTTGGCTGGAAGGTGTAGCGCTTCGTGCCGTCGGCCAGCTTCGTCACCTTCGCCGCCGGCATATTGGAAAAGGCGGTCTGGTCGCCCGGCGCTATCGCGCTCAGCGTGAACTTCGCCTTGAAGGCCGGCTCATCCCACATCGGCGCGAAGCGGCGCGCGTCGGGCGCCTCAAACTGCGTGGCAAGCATGCGCGATGCCGAGCCGTCGGGATTGTTATAGTCGATCGCGAAGAAGCCGGCCGAGGTGGTGTTGATCTTGCCGTCCCACGCGAAGCGCATCACGTGCGTGCCGATCTTCGCCGGCGCCGGCAAGGTCACGGTCAGCGTCTGATTCGTCTCGTCAAGCGCGAAGGATGCATCCTTCCGGTCAAAGGTCACCGTGCCGAGCTTCAGTTCAGCCGCGTTGAGGACGATCTTGCTGGTCGCCTCCTTGATCCTGATCGTCACTGTCTCAGTGCCACTGAACGTCATCGCCTTGGCGTCTGGCTTCACCGTAATGTCATAGGCGATCGGCGCCACGGTTGACGGCAGGTTGCCGACGGCGAGCGCAGGCGTGGAAACGCCGAGCAGGAGCAGCGAGGCGAGGACGAGCTTCATGAAGGGGACGACTCCGATATATTGTATCTTGGTGTGTTAGCCCCATAGGGCATTCGCGCGCCGTGGCAAATCGCCAGCGCTGGACAGCCATATCGGTTGCGCTATGAAACGCATATGAGCCTTCCCCCCTTGTTCGATCGCCTGCGGCTGCCCGTCATCGGATCACCGCTGTTCATCATCTCCGGCCCGGATCTCGTGATCGCACAGTGCAAGGCAGGAATCGTTGGCTCCTTTCCGGCACTCAACGCACGTCCCCAGACGCTGCTCGATGAATGGCTGCACCGCATCACCGAGGAGCTGGCGCAACATAATCGGGACAATCCCGATCGTCCCGCCGCCCCCTTCGCCGTCAATCAGATCGTCCACCGCTCCAACGAGCGGCTCGAGGCTGACCTCGCGACCTGCGCCAAATGGCAGGTGCCGATCGTTATCACCTCGCTCGGCGCGCGCGAGGATCTAAACCACGCAGTCCATGGCTGGGGCGGCATCACCCTGCATGACATCATCGACGATCGCTTCGCGCGGAAGGCGATCGAAAAGGGCGCCGACGGGCTGATCGCGGTGGCCGCGGGGGCCGGCGGCCATGCCGGGCGCCTGTCACCCTTCGCGCTGGTCCAGGAGATCAGGCAATGGTTCTCGGGCCCGCTGGCTCTTTCCGGCTCGATCGCGACCGGGGATGCCGTGCTTGCCGCCCAGGCGATGGGGGCTGATCTCGCCTATATCGGTTCGCCCTTCATCGCGACCGACGAGGCCAATGCGGAGCCTGCCTACAAGCAGGGCATTGTCGCGGGGAAGGCAGCCGACATCGTCTATTCGAACCTCTTCACCGGCGTGCACGGCAATTATCTGCGCAGTTCGATCGAAGCGGCCGGCATGGATCCGGACAATCTGCCCGAGGGCGACCTCAAGACGATGAATTTCGGGACCGGCAACGGTAGCAAGGCCAAGGCCTGGAAGGATATCTGGGGATCGGGCCAAGGCATCGGCGTGATCGACAAGGTGGAGCCAGTGGCGGCGCGCATCGATCGGCTCGAGCGCGAATATCTCGCTGCCCGCAAGCGGCTGGCTCTTTAGGAGCGCATTCGGCCGGAAGAGGAGCGAGAGCTCAGAACGCCATCGCCAGCCGGTCGAACATCGAATGTACCGGGCTTTCCGTGACGTCGTTCGCCGCTTGCGCTTGGTCGAGGCGCGCCACACGACGATAAAGTTCGGCGCTCGCCTCGATCAGCGCCTGCGCCGTCATCGGCATCGCCTCCACCGCCGCCTTCTCGCTGAGGGGCGCCGGGCCCAGCCGGCGTGACGGATCAAGCGCCTCGCGCGGCTCCATCTCGCCGCAATCGACTGCGCGCTGCGTCAGCAGCCAGGCGATGACGTGCATCAGCCGGGTCGTGACTTTGAGCGATTCGCACGAGAAGGAGACCCGCGCCATCGGGTCGAGCGACTCGCGATCGACCCGCCCCCCCTGGTCGAAATAGCCGCGTGCCTCGTCGGCAAGCACCATCGCATCGATATACAGGGTGTCGATCAATCGGCGATGGATTCGCGGTTCGCTCATGGTTCCCCCGGGTCTGGCGAGCATAGGTGACATAAACCGGCCATTAACGGTATAGCCCGCGTGCACCCGCCGGAGGACACAGGCGTCCCAATCCGGCTCAGGGCCGAATCGGCTCCGGTCAGGCAATGATATCCGGGATCATCTGATCTTCGAGCATCGAGATTTCATCGCGAAGCCGCAGTTTACGTTTTTTCAGCCGGGCGAGTTGAAGCTGATCCGTCGATCCCGCCTCGACCAGCGCGGCGATCGCGGAATCGAGATCGCGATGCTCGACACGCAGCACTTCTAGTCGCTTGGCGATCTGTGAGTCGTCCATCGTGTCCCCGTTCACGCGTCCGCCTTAGCAAATTGCGTGACCGCCGCGACCTGCAAAAACAGGCCGTCGCACGAATCGGTTCGGGACGTCGATTATGACGAAAATGGGGGAAGACAATTAACGACAAGCATGTTCTACTCCTATGCCCGCCAAGCAATGTAGGAGGAGTTCTTCCATGCAGACCGCGCATTTTTCGGCCCTTGAAGCCAAGCATGCAGTGCTCGATCGCAAGATCAGCGCAGAGTCGCAGCGACCACTACCCGATTTTGCGACCCTGGCAGCGCTCAAGAAACAGAAATTGCGCCTCAAAGAGGAAATGACCGAGCTCTAAGGAGCACCCGCGAACCCCGTGCGGTCCACCCCGCGCGGGGTCAGCGACGCGGAAACACGGGTTTGACGAAGACCGGTGTTTTCGTGCCATGACCGACTGGCTTCCGCGCCAGCATCGGATCGATCTGCCGATCGAATGCGACCCCGATTCGGCCCGCAGCGGACCATGCCACCTTTCCAGGCACCCAGCCGATACCGCGCACGTCGAATTCCACGACCAGCCCCTGATCGAGCCCGCTCGGGAATTCTGCCATGAGGCCACCCGCGGAGAGATTGCGGACCCTTACCTGCTGGACGTCGACTGAGCCCGGAACGCGCATGTCCGCCATCAGGAAGAGGCTGTCACGCGACTCATTCCGGTTGTGTGCGCCGTCTTCGCCAGCGGCACCGTTGAAGGGATCTTGAGAAAATTGGTCCATCGTGACGCTCGAGCGACCTCCGTTCGAAGTCGCATAGCCCACCAAGAGTAAGGAATCGCTTAAGGACTGCCCGAGGGTCAGTCTTCGCGCGAAACTTTCTCATGGCGCTCATGGCGCTCCTGCGCCTCAACGGTCATCGTCGCGATCGGCCGGGCTTCAAGTCGGGCGAGCGAGATCGGCTCGCCGGTCACCTCGCAATAGCCATACTCGCCTTCCTCGATCCGCCGCAGTGCTGCATCTATCTTGGAGATCAGCTTGCGCTGGCGATCGCGCGTGCGCAGCTCGATCGACCAGTCGGTCTCGCTCGACGCACGATCGGTAAGGTCCGCCTCGCGTAGCGAATCGACCTGAAGTTGCGAAAGCGTACCCTGCGCCTCGCGCAGAATGGCTTCCTTCCAGGCCTGCAGCTTGTCGCGGAAATAAGCGAGTTGCCGCGGATTCATGAACGGCTCATCGGCATTCGGTCGATAGCCATCGCCCACATCGCCCGGAGGCGGCGTAAATTTTTCGGATTCGTCCAATCGATTCAAGACCGTCGCCATCCCCACTCTCCCGCCGGCTGCTCAGTGCGGATGCACCTCAAGCCGCCGTCCTATCCCGAACGCGGCCTATAGCCATGCCGCCCGGGCATCACAAGCAAGGCTGCGCCTAAACCGCCCCCATGCCCGATGAAAGCCCTTAACGTACGGCACATTGCACTTTCGTGAATTGCCGCCGCGATTCGGCGTGCCGGTGACCAAATGTTAACTTTGCCTGGTATCGACCGCCGGCTCTTAACCACGATTCCGTATCAAGTCGGCACGTTAACCATGGAAATCACTCTACACCCTCCGCAACACGACGAAAGTTCCCCCGAAGATTGGTTAACGCGCTTGAACTTAATTCTTTGTTCGGCACTTTGCTGAATAGCGGCAATCGGATGCCGTGATGAACCGGATCGGTGCTTCGTCTTGGTATCGATAACGAAAGAGTGACATCATGTCGGTGCGGATGGCCTTGGCAAAACTTTGTGCCTGCACATGTGGCGGCGCCCTGGTGGGCGGCGGCGCGGTGCATGTCGCCGAAGTAGCCCAGTCTCGCCACGTCTACGCGCAGAAGGCCACCAAGCGGGTCGTGCGCCGTACGACGGTTACCCGGCCGGTGAGCCGTGTCCGTCGAGTCGTGACACAAACCCGGGCGACCTGCCCGCCTGCGGTGGTGACGGTCACGAGTCAGGGCGCCCCTATTCCCCTGCCTCCCAGCTTCGCCGGTTCGAGCGGCGAAATGCCGCTGGTATCGGGCGGTGGCGGCGGCGGGGCGGCAGTCGTCGGCGGCGGTGGCGGATTTATCGGCGGCGGCTTCTTCGCCGGCGGATTCTTCGGCGGCGGCAGCTCGGGCGGCGGCAGCAGCGGCATCATTATTTCATCGACGTCGAGCACCAGCGGCGGTTCCACCAGCACCAGCGGTGGCTCTACCTCGACCGGCGGCTCTTCCACCTCCAGCGGCAGTGTTTCGAGCACCTCCTCGACGGGCGGCTCTTCGACGGGCGGCTCGTCGACCAGCACCTCCAGCGGCGGCAGCGGCGGCTCCTCGACCAGCACCGGCGGCGTTTCCAGCACCAGCACCTCCTCGACCGGCGGCTCGTCGTCGAGCACATCCAGTGGCGTCTCCTCGAGCACGTCGAGCGGTGTATCCTCGTCGACGTCTTCCAGCACCTCCAGCGGAGTGTCGTCCTCGTCGAGCACCTCTAGCGGCGTTTCTTCCTCGACCTCTTCGAGCACTTCGAGCTCTTCCAACGGAAGCAGCACATCGAGTTCCTCGAACGGATCGAGCACCAGTACCTCCAGTTCCTCCTACGGCTCGAGCAGCCATGGCTGGAGCACGAGCAGCGGCTGGAGCACCAGCGGCGGTTGGAGCACGAGCGGCGGCCATGGCAGCAGCGGCGGCAGCACAGGGTCGAGCGGCGGACCGCCCGCACCGGTGCCTGCGCCGCCGATGGTGCTGCTGTTCGGCGCGGCCGCAGCGGCGCTGGTCGCCCGCAAGCGCTTCGCGAAGACGACTCGGGTCGCCGCCTGAGCGACTGCGGGCTGCCGGCTCAGGCGGCCTTGATCGCAGCCTCGATGTCGGCGACCGTATGTTTCGTCAGGTCCTTGGCCAGTTCGCCCTTGAGCAAAGCGCTTACGGCGGCATGATAATGCTTGCGCAATTCGCCCAGGGTGTGCGGCGGCGCGATCACGATCAGCGAGTCGAAATCCCCGGCCAGCGCACGCCGTTCCAGCAACTTTGCCGCGTCTGCCGCGAATCGGTCTTCTTCCAGCTGGTGGAAGTCGACTTCCTCCATCGTGTTTCGTCCGCTGCCGAAGCTTGAATAGGATACGCCGGGCGCATCGCTCTTCTGGTCGCTATCCTTTGGATTGGCCTGTTCCTCGGCATGCTCCACCGTCAGGTTGGGATGGGTATCGTCGCCCTCGTTGCGAAGGAACAACAACTTGCGACCATCGGCGACAAGTACCGCGGCATTATGGGGAAGCTGCATCGAACGGTCCTCTCTGAAATGACGGCGAACAGGAACAACGCGCAGGCAGTAGCACGGGTTGCACACGCGCCGAGCCGCCGCCATAGCCGCCATCATGCACGATATTCGCTCCATTCGCGACAATCCCGCGGCCTTTGACGCAGCTCTGGCCCGCCGCGGAGTCGCCCCCGTCGCGGACGCCCTCGTCGCACTCGACGAGCGCCGCCGCGCCCTCATCACCGAAGCCCAGGCCGGCCAGGCAAGGCGCAACGAAGCCTCGAAGGCGATCGGCGCAGCCAAGGCGTCGAAGGACGAGGCCACAGCCGCCAAGCTGATGGCCGAGGTCGCGGCGCTCAAGGAGCGACTACCTGCCGTCGAAGCCGAGGAAAAAGCGGTCGGCGAGGCGTTGAACGGTCAACTCGCCATCATCCCGAACCTGCCCCTCGACGACGTCCCGAACGGCACAGACGAGGACGACAACGCGCTGGTCGCTGCGCACGGCACCCCCCGCGCCTTCGCCTTTCCCCCGAAAGAGCATGACGTGATCGGCCCGGCGCTGGGGCTGGACTTCGAAACCGGCGTGGAACTCGCCGGCGCACGCTTCACGCTGGTGCGCGGCGCCGCCGCCCGACTCCACCGCGCACTCGGCCAATTCATGCTCGATACGCTGTGTGACGGGCATGGCTATGAACAGGTCGTACCGCCGCTGCTCGTCAAGGATGAGATCGTGTTCGGCACCGGCCAGTTGCCCAAAGCGGCCGAGGATATGTTCCGCACGACGGACGGCCGTTGGCTGATCCCCACCGCCGAGGTGTCGCTCACCAATATCGTACGCGAGAAGATCCTGAGCGAAGCCGAACTGCCCTTGCGCTTTGCCGCCCTCACCGCCTGCTTCCGCTCCGAGGCGGGCGCCGCCGGGCGCGATACGCGGGGCTTCATCCGTCAGCACCAGTTCGAAAAGGTCGAGATGGTTTCGATCGTCACGCCCGACGCATCCGAGGATGAGCATGAGCGGATGACGGCTTGCGCCGAGGGGATCCTGAACGCACTCGGCCTGCCCTTCCGGCGCATGAAGCTGTGCACGGGTGACATGGGCTTCACCGCCGCGCGGACCTATGATCTCGAGGTCTGGCTGCCCGGCCAGGGGCGCTACCGCGAAATTTCCAGTTGCTCGACCTGCACCGATTTTCAGGCGCGCCGCATGAATGCCCGCTACCGGCCCGAAGGCGAGAAGGCCACGCGCTTCGTCCACACCCTCAACGGTTCCGGACTCGCCGTCGGGCGCACGCTCGTCGCGGTGCTAGAAAACTACCAGCAGGAGGACGGCTCGGTAGCGATCCCCGAAGCGCTGCAGCCCTATCTGCGTGGCCTCAATCGGCTCGAACCCGCCTGATGCGTATCCTGCTCACCAATGACGACGGAGTCCACGCCCGCGGGCTCGAGGTGCTGGAGCGGATCGCCCGCACTCTGTCCGACGACATCACGATCGTCGCACCGCTTGAGGAACAGTCGGGCCAGAGCCGCTCGCTCACCCTCACCCGGCCGCTGCGCCTGCGGCGCTTCGACGACAAGCGCTATGCCGTCACCGGCACGCCGACCGATGCGGTGATGATCGCGCTCGCCGAGTTGATGAAGGATGCGCCGCCCGACCTGATCCTGTCGGGCGTCAACCGCGGCGCCAATCTCGGCGAGGACGTGAGCTATTCAGGCACCGTAGCGGCCGCGATGGAGGGCGCACATGCCGGCATTCGCTCGATCGCACTGAGCCAGCGCTATCCCGATAACGGGATGGGAGACCGGGTCAGCTTCGCAGCCGCCGAGGCGTGGGGCGAACGGGTCCTGCGTCCGCTGCTCGACGCCCCGCTCGCGCCGCGCTCGCTCGTCAACATCAACTTTCCCCCGGTCGCCGCCGACGCGGTGAAGGGGGTCAGGGTCGTCTCGCAAGGCCTGCGCGACTACGGCCGGCTCAAACTCGATCACCGCACCGATCCGCGTGGCTATGATTATTACTGGCTCGCACTCGGTCGCGTTCCGCATACCCCGACCGCCGACACCGATCTCGAGGCGATCGAGCAGGGCTATGTCACCGTCACTCCCCTGCATCTCGACCTGACACATCGCGAATCGCTCGATATGCTCTCCCGCACCTATGGTTAAGGGGGCCTGATGGTGTGGGGGACGGCATGAGGGAACGGCACGGAACGGGCGCGCACCGCATGGTCCTGTTGGCCTCGCTCACGCTGGTTGGCGGATGCATTCCGCAGATCGCACCGACGCGCCCCCAGGATCCGCCGCCACGGATCCGCTACGACACACCGCGGGATTCCGGATATGAGCGGCAGCGCCTTGACGATACGGTCGAACGCCCGCGCACCGCGCCGCCCGCCTGGCAGGCGCGGCCCGTAACGCCCGATGCTCGGACGATTGCGTCAAGCACCTATGTCGTCCAATCCGGCGATACACTCCGCGGTATTGCCGACCGTACCGGTTCAGGGTCCGAGGCGATCGCCCGGGCCAACGATCTCACTGCGCCTTATGTCATCCGCGCGGGCCAGCGCCTGACCATCCCGGCGGGCCGCTATCACCTCGTCCGCGCGGGCGAGACGGGCATCGCGATCGCCCGCGCCTATGGCGTCGACTGGTCCCGGGTCATTGCCGCGAACGACCTGCAAGAGCCCTATACGCTGCGCGTCGGCATGCGCGTCCTGATCCCGGGTGGCCCCGTCACGCCGGCCGATCGCGCCGCCGCCTTCCGCCTCGATATCGACGATATCCTTACCGGGGGCGAGCCGGCGCTCGCCACCAACCAGCGTCCCGCACGCCCCTCCAGTTCGCCGACGCGGATTCTGCCATCCAATGCCGTCGTCGCGGCGCCAGCCCGGCTGAGCGGCGCCTTCGCCTGGCCGCTGCGCGGCAGTGTGATCACCCGCTTCGGCCCAGGCGCAACCGGCGAGCGCTATAACGGCATCAAGATCGCGGCGCCGATCGGGACACCGGTTCTTGCCGCTGCCGACGGCGTGGTCGCCTATGCCGGCAACGAAGTCGCCAATCTGGGCGGCCTGGTAATCCTGAAGCATGGCGGCGGCTGGACGACGGTCTATGGCCATGCCAGCCAGTTGCTCGTCCAGCGCGGCCAGTCGGTGAAGAAGGGGCAGACCATTGCCATCTCAGGCGATTCTGGCTTTGCCGACCGACCCGAGCTGCATTTCGAAATCCGCAAGGGCCGCACCCCGGTTGATCCGCTTGGACAATTGCCGCCCCGCTAGCGACTTTGCGGGACGGATGCTAAGCGTCACCGCATCATGACTGATTTCGCCTCCGATCTCCTCCGCCTGCTGTCGACGCGCGGCTATATCCACCAGCTCACCGATGCCGCCGGTCTCGATGCGCTTGCGAGCAGGCAGGTCGTGCCGGGCTATATCGGCTTCGATCCGACCGCCCCGTCCCTGCATGTCGGCAGCCTCGTCCAGATCATGCTGCTGCGCCGCCTGCAGCAGGCCGGCCACAAGCCGATCGTCCTCATGGGTGGCGGCACCGGCAAGATCGGCGATCCGAGCTTCAAGGACGAAGCACGCAAGCTGCTCAGCGAGGAAGGAATCGCGACCAACGTCGCGTCGATCCGGCGCATCTTCGAGCGCTTCCTGACCTTCGGCGACGGCCCGTCCGATGCGATCATGCTCGACAACGCGGAATGGCTCGACGCGCTGGAGTACATCCCGTTCCTGCGCGACATTGGCCAGCATTTCTCGATCAACCGTATGCTCAGCTTCGATTCGGTCAAGCTGCGGCTCGATCGCGAGCAATCGCTCACCTTCCTCGAATTCAACTACATGATCCTGCAGGCCTATGATTTCCTGGAGCTGTCGCGTCGCGCCGGCTGTCGCCTGCAGATGGGCGGCTCCGATCAATGGGGCAATATCGTCAACGGCATCGAGCTCGCTCGCCGCGTCGACTCGACTGAGGTCTTTGGCATCACCACGCCGCTGATCACCACCGCTGACGGCGGGAAGATGGGCAAGACCATGTCCGGCGCAGTCTGGCTCCATGAGGACCAGTTGCCCCATTATGATTACTGGCAGTTCTGGCGGAACACCGACGATCGCGACGTCGGCCGCTTCCTCCGACTCTTCACCGATCTGCCGCTGGACGAGATCGCGCGGCTTGAGGCGCTGCAAGGTGCCGAGATCAACGAGGCGAAGAAAGTCCTTGCCGATGCCGCAACCGCGATGTGCCGGGGTGTCGCGGCAGCGGCAGAGGCCGCCGAGACCGCGCGCCGCACCTTCGAGGAGGGTGCCGCCGGCGGTTCGCTGCCGACCTTCAAGGTCGCGGGCGGCGAGATCGGGATCGTCGACGCCTTGGTCGGTCTCGGGCTCTGCGCGTCGAAGGGCGAGGCGCGACGCCTGATCAAGGGCGGCGGCGCCCGTGTCGGCGCGGACAAAGTGATGGACGAAGCGATGATGATCCGGGTCGGTACCGATCAGATACGGATTGCCGCGGGCAAGAAGCACCACGGAATCCTGATCGCCGGCTAACGGCTCGCCAGGCCGCAAAATCGTTGCGGCGCAGCGCGTTCCGACCAGTTCCAACCATCTGTTAAACAAGTTCGTTCCGAGCAGCTTTACTCCTGTGCCGTAGCGTTGTGGGTACCGAGGAGTGGACTCATGCCGGCATTCGGGAGCGCGAAACCGATCGAAGACCGTGGTACGACCCGCGACGAGGTTCATTATCGGACGCGCGCCTTCGGGCCCGATGCGCGCCCGGTAAGCCTGCTGATCGTCAACATTTCCGCTCTGGGCCTCATGGCCCGGTGCGACGCGCCCTGTAAGGTCGGTGACCGGCTGACGGTTACATTGCCCATCGTGGGCGTCGTGATCGCGGAAATTCGCTGGTCGCTCGGCGGGCGGATCGGCTGCGAACTTGATCAGCCGATCGATCTCGCCAGCTATTATGACCTGCTGGCGGTGTTGCTGCGCGGGCGCTAATGTAGGATATCGCATCTAGCGACCACTAATTTTATTATAAATCACATTCTTGAATAGGGTTCTCGACAACCCAGATTAAACTGCAAATCGCGCATCCAATGTACCAAGGTCATTCGACGAGCGCCGCCGTTCACCCCGATCGCAGCAGCGCTACCCCGGCGTCCCGCTCGAACAGGTAGAGTGCCGTCCGCGCCGCCTGGCCGCGCGGCCCTTCCAGGCCACCGTCGCGATCGATCAGCAGCCGCGCGTCATCGGTCGCGGCCGGAAGCAGTTCCATTAGCGTTTCCGCCGTCGCCAGCCTGAACCCTGCCTCGCCTGACTGCTTCGTCCCGAGCAGTTCGCCTGCCCCGCGCAGTCGCAAATCCTCTTCGGCGATGCGGAAGCCGTCATTGGTCTCGCGCATCAGCGCCAGTCGCGCACGAGATGTCTCGCCGAGCTGGCTGCCGCGAATCAGCAGGCAGATCGATCGGCCGCTGCCCCGCCCGACCCGCCCGCGCAGCTGGTGGAGCTGCGCCAGGCCGAACCGGTCGGCATGCTCGATCACGATGAGCGTGGCGTTGGGCACGTCGACACCGACCTCGATCACCGTCGTCGCGACGAGCACACCGGTGCGCCCGGCGGCGAAGTCAGCCATCACCGCATCCTTCTCCGGCCCCTTCATCCGGCCATGCACCAGCCCGACCCGATCGCCGAACCGCGCGCGCAACGTCTCGGCGCGCGCCTCCGCCGCAGCGAGATCGCTCTTCTCGCTCTCCTCGACCAGCGGGCAGACCCAATAGGCCTGCCCCCCCTTGCCCTCATTGCCGTCGGATAGATGGCGCGCGAGCGCATCGACCATCTCTGGCAGCCGATCCTCGGCGATCACTCGAGTCTCGATCGGCTGTCGCCCGGGCGGCATTTCGTCAAGCTGACTCACGTCCATCTCGCCGTAATTGGCCAGGGTCAGCGTACGCGGGATCGGCGTCGCCGTCATCGCCAGCAGGTGCGGCGGCCGCTCCGCCTTGGCCTGGAGCATCATGCGCTGCGCCACGCCGAAGCGGTGTTGCTCGTCCACCACCACCAGGGCGAGATCCCTGTAGGTCACCGCTTCCTGGAAGATCGCATGCGTTCCGATCAGGATGTCGATTGCACCGGAGGCCAGGCCCATCAGCGTCGCTTCGCGCACCTTGCCCTTGTCGCGCCCGGTCAGGACGGCGATCTCGATCGACAGACCACTCAGCTGGCGCCGCAGCGTCTCGTAATGCTGGCGCGCCAGAATTTCCGTCGGCGCCAGCAACGCGCCCTGCGCGCCGGCCTCCACCGCGATCAGCAGCGCCATTGCCGCGACCAACGTCTTGCCGGATCCGACATCGCCCTGCAGCAACCGCAGCATCGGCTGGGCCTGCGCCAGGTCGCCTTCGATCTCGCGCACCGTTCGCATCTGGGCACCGGTCAGCGCGTATGGCAGCCTGAGTGCGTCGCGCAGGCGCCCGTCCCCGACGAGAGCCCTGCCCCGCCGCGCCCGCGAGGATTGCCGCACGAGCATGAGCGCCAGCTGATTGGCAAACAGTTCGTCATAGGCCAGCCGCTCCCTCGCCTTGGCATCCGATGGATCGGCATGGACCCGCGCCAGCGCCTCCCGCCAGGCCGGCCAGCCATGCTTCGCCAGCAACCCCGGCTCGATCCACTCCGGCAGATCCGGCGCGCGCTCCACCGCCTGCGCCGTCAGCTGCCCCATGCGTCGCGACGTGATCCCCTCCGACAGGGGATAGATCGCCTCGCGTTCGGCCATGTCGGGCGCCTCGTCGAGCGGCAGCACATAGTCCGGATGGACCATCTGCAATTCCTGCCCATACAGTTCCAGCCGCCCGGAGACCCGGCGCGGCTCGCCGGTAGGCAGCAGCTTCTTCGCCCAGCCGGGGTGCCCGCCGAAATAGACCAGGCTGACATGATTGCCCTTCGCATCGACCGCGCGGACTCGGCTCGGCCCACGGCCATTGCCCGACCGGTGCTCGACTGCCGTCAGCGTGATCGCGATCGTCCGGCCCGCATCGGCCATGTCGAGTTCCTCGCGCGGTACCCGGTCGATCCAGCCGGTCGGCAGGTGGAACGCCATGTCGAGCACCCGGTGCAGGCCGAGCTTGTCCAGCGGCTTGGCCAGCCCGGGGCCGACGCCTTTCAACGCCGTGATCTCGGCGAACAATGGATTGAGGATATCGGGTCGCATGACTATCTGGGGCCTACCTAGTCCCAGCCGACGGTTGCTCCAAGCGCCGCCGGCCAATCGCCGTTGGAAAAAGATGGATCGCGACATTCGCCTGAAACGCCTGCGCTTCCGTGCCTGGCACCGCGGCACCAAGGAAGCCGACCTGCTGATCGGCGGCTTCTTCGACGCCGCCGGGGACGGCTGGGCCGATGCCGAGATGACCTTGTTCGAGGAACTGCTCGAGGAGCAGGACGTCGATATCATGGCCTGGGCGATCGGCACGGATGTCTGCCCTGCGCGGTATGAGGGCTCCATCATGGAGGCGTTGCGGGTCCTGAACTACGTGCCGATTGCTCGCTGAGTTGAACCAAATTCGTCACGCGGGAATTGCTCCGGGGTCCATCCGCCATCAGGCAAGCCTGGGCGTTTCTTCGCAAGGGTGGATGCCGGAGAACTCCGACATGGCGGCAAGGACACAGAATATTTGATGCCCGACCTGAACACGATCCTCTCGGCCAGCAGGCCCCTTACCCTCGCCGGCGTCCCGACGGGATTCGAGCCGTGGCTGCTCGCCGATCTCGCGCGTGCCGCGAAGAGCCGGGCCGTGTTCATCGCACCGGATGAGGCGGCGATGCGTGCGATTGCCGCGACTGCGACCGTCTTCGCGCCCGAGCTTGAAGTCCTCGCCTTTCCCGCCTGGGACTGCCTTCCCTATGACCGCGCCTCGCCGACGCTCCACGTCATGGCCGAGCGCATGGCGACGCTGCACCGCTTGCAGCAGCCGACCAAGGGGCCCCAACTCCTCGTCACCACCGCCAACGCCGCCGCGCAACGCACCCTCACGCCCTTCCGCATCCGCCAGCTCGTCGCTACCCTCGCCCCGAAGGAACGCATCGGCCGTGACCGGCTGGCCGAGCAACTTCAGGCGAACGGCTATGTCCGCGTCGAGACTGTCGCCGATTCGGGCGAGTTCGCGGTCCGCGGCGGCCTGGTCGACCTCTTCCCGTCGGGTGCCGAACAGGCGCTGCGCCTCGATTTCTTCGGCGACGAGATCGAGAGCGTCCGCACCTTCGATCCTGCCGACCAGCGCACCACCGGCCGGATCGACGGTTTCGTCCTGCTCCCGGCCTCCGAGACGCTGATCGACGAGGAGAGCATCAAGCGCTTCCGCAGCCGTTACCGCGAGCGTTTCGGCGCTACCGCGACCGGCGATCCGCTCTACCAGGCGATCAGTGACGGCCGTCGCCTTGCCGGCATGGAGCATTGGCTCCCGCTCTTCGAGGAAAAGATGGCGACCTTGTTCGACCATCTTGGCGCCGATTCCGTAGTGGTCCGCGACACCGGCGTGCTGGGCGCGGCCGAGCAGCGCTTCGAGGCCATCACCGATTATCACGCCAACCGAGTCAAGGCCCAGTCCAGCGATCCCGGCAGCTACCGGCCGCTGCCGCCCGACGCGCTCTACCTTACCGCGAAGGACTTCGCCGAGCGGCTTGAGTCGACCCCGGCCCATCTCACCACCCAGTTTCACGAGCCGGAAAGCGACACCGTCCTCGATTTCGCGGTCGACGGCCCGCGCGATTTCGGGGCGGAGCGGTCGAGCGGCGCGAACGTCTATGAGGCGGTCGTCCACCATATCGCCACGCTGCGCCGCGACGGCCGCAAGCCAATCCTCGCCAGCTATTCCATCGGCGCGCGCGAACGCCTGTCCGTGCTTCTCGCCGATCACGGCCTGAAGCACGCCGGCAAGGCCGACACCTGGCAGGAAGCGCTCGGGATAGCGGACAAGGGCGTCGCCCTGCTCGTCCTCCCGCTAGATCACGGCTTCACCGCCCCGCAGGTCGCCTTGCTGACCGAGCAGGACATGCTCGGCGACCGCCTTGTGCGCCGCGCGAAGCGCAAGAAATCCGCCGACGCCTTCCTGGCGGAACTGGCGATGCTCACCCCCGGCGATCTCGTCGTCCATGTCGACCACGGCATCGGCCGCTATGAGGGCCTCACGTCCATCCCGGTCGGCCAAAGCCCGCATGATTGCGTCGCGCTCACCTATGCTGGTGGCGACAAGCTGTTCGTGCCGGTCGAAAATCTCGAAGTTCTATCGCGCTACGGCTCCGACAGCGAAGGCGCGAGCCTCGACAAGCTCGGCGGCGAGGCGTGGCAGCGCCGCAAGAGCCGGATGAAGGAGCGCATCCGCGAGATTGCCGGCGAATTGATCGCGACGGCGGCCGAGCGCGCGCTCCGCCCCGCCGACGTGATCGAACCCGATCAGGGTGGCTATGCCAGCTTCGTCGATCGCTTCCCCTATGAGGAAACCGAGGATCAGGATCGCGCGATCAACGATGTGCTCGGCGATCTCGCCGCGGGCACGCCGATGGACCGGCTCGTCGTCGGCGATGTCGGTTTCGGCAAGACCGAAGTCGCGCTTCGCGCCGCCTTCGCCGCAGCCATGTCGGGCCTGCAGGTCGCGGTGGTCTGTCCCACCACCCTGCTTGCCCGCCAGCATTTCCAGAACTTTACCGCCCGGTTCGAGGGCTTCCCGCTCAACGTCGGCCGCCTGTCGCGGTTGGTCCCCGCGGCAGAAGCCAAGGCGACGCGCGACGGCCTTGCCGATGGCACGATCGACGTGATCGAACCCGATCAGGGTGGCTATGCCAGCTTCGTCGATCGCTTCCCCTATG
>CAISGR010000286.1 GCA_903884945.1 uncultured bacterium | reverse complement strand
TGCATCGATTCAACCGTCCGCCGGAAGCTGCTTTGATGCTGCGATCCTTCATCCATGGGACGATGACATGACGGAACGACGCATTGAATCGAACAGGCCGGATGCCGCGACCGGGCCCCGGCGCGCCGAGCGGGGCAAGCCACCGGTCGAGCACCAGTTCCAGAAGGGGCGATCAGGCAACCCGGCGGGCCGGCCGCGCCGGTCCGGCGCGCCGGGCGACCGGCTGCGCGGGGCGACCGAGCCGACGCGGCAGCTGATCCTGGAGGAAGCCTATCGCCTGGTGGAAGTGCGCGACGGCGACGGCGTGATCCGGATGTCGATGAACCAGGCGGTGCTGCGCGCCATCGGCGCCGCGGCGCTGAAGGGCAACCCGAGCGCGCAACGCCGCTGGGCCGCGCTGGTGCAGGACGCCGAGGCGCAGCAGAAGCGCGCGCAGCTGGCGATCTACA
The DNA here is from genome assembly GCA_903884945.1 of uncultured bacterium. GTDB lineage: Bacteria > Pseudomonadota > Alphaproteobacteria > Sphingomonadales > Sphingomonadaceae > Sphingomonas. The sequence continues at coordinate 17,264 of CAISGR010000286.1, read as the reverse complement.
ATGTGGCCGAGCGCGCCGACAAGGAATGGGCGGCAAAGCGGCGCGAACGCGACGGGACCGGCGATTACGACCCCTATGGCGAGGATATCCTGATCGATTCGCGATCGGGATCGGTGGTGATCCGGGATCTGGGCGATGGGGGTGACGGGTGATGGGCGTCGGGTGGAGTGGGTGCCGGTTCGGGCGGGCCGGGGATCGCGGCTTTGAAGCCAGTTCCGGACTTGGCGTAAGCGTGTCCTAGCGACCGCCTCGATGGACTTTCGATCGAAAAATCCACGTGTCATCAGGGCGTGATGATGTCGATGTGCCGGGGCTTCCACCCGGGCGAGAATTTCCACTCTATAGCCCAGTGAACTGTTGCTGACACCGGTCGCTTGTGTCGATCCAGTGCTGGGAGAAAACGAGCTCTGCGGGTTATCAAACGACAGGATTCCTCATCGAGGGAATAGGGGCCGGGTGCGCCGCCGCCGCCGGTCGCCTGACAAGACGAGACTCGACCGTCCGCCCCCACAACAAACGTCAACTGTGACACACCTTGCCGGTCTTCCCGTAACGCCGCGGGAGGATAGTCATAGGGAGATAGTAGCGATGCTGGGGGTCTCGGCCGGGGATCGGGCAAACGACGCAGCTTGACATGGCGGTTTGGATCGCTTGCGGCAAAGCCAAAGCGCGGCTGATCCTTGGGTATGACGATCGTTCCGCTTGGTCCGGGATGGTCCAACATGTTCTCGGTCTGGGCTATGGCGCAGCCGGGGGTGAGCGTTGCCGCAAGGAAGGCGCCCACCGTGGCGACGCTGTAAATCCTGTCGTACTGCATCGAACTCTCCCTATTAAAGCGCAGCCCGTCAGGCGGCCCTGGCGACCCGCTTCTGGTTCGCAGCGTGCCAGTTCCAGGGCATGAGGTCATCCCAGCGCGCGGCAGGCCAGTCGCCGGCGATCTTGGCGATGACATCGGCGATATAGGCCTGGGGCTCGACACCGTTGAGCTTGCAGGTCTCGATGATCGTGTAGATCGCGGCGGCGCGCTCTCCGCCAGCCTTTGATCCCGCAAGATGCTTCGGATCGCGCGTTCGGCGATGTTATTGTCGATCTCCAGCCGACCATCATCGAGACTTGGCGCGGCAGGCGCGTATATTGCCGTCAGGCTGGTTCCGGGAAGCATGGACGGGAAACCTGCCGCTATTTTCGCTTGATGCGCTCGTCCGGTGTCGACCAATCCAAGTCGTTCGTGAGGCGAGTTGCAAATGGCTGCTCCGGACAAAAGCGGCCATTTCCCGGATGTGGACGAAACGAGCAGAATACAATCACCACAACACCTTCGGCCGCTCGCTCTTTCGTCCACATATCGGACGCCGGCTACGCCGTTCTGCAGTCCCTTTTCTTCATCTCCGACTGTCAGTTTCGGGAAACGGCAATCGGGAACAGATTCCGGGAGGACTGCGACGAACGTACGACAGCAGCGCCTACTGCCCGTAAGTCATCCCGTTGTGCACTTCCAATCGGGCAACCGTCGCTAGGCGAACAGTGAGAATGAGTTGCCAAAATTGTGGAGCAGGACCGGCAACAGCAGGCTTCCCGTCCGCAGGCGCACCCAGACGGCGATGAACGATGGGATTGCCGTAAGCGCCATCATCATAGGATCGAAGGAGAAGCTGCCGTGCGAGAAGCCAAAGGCGTGCGCCATCCCGAACAGAAAGCATGACAGCACGGCACCCCAGCCCCAATCGACACCGAGGAACCGCTTCCTGCCGATAAACGCCCGATCTAACGCGAACAGCAGGATACCTCGGTAGAAGGGTTCCTCCTCTAGACCCGGCATGGTCAACTGGAAGGCGACCTCCTCGCCGCTAGACCGGCCACCTGGGAAGGCGAAGGCCATGACGATGAAGAAGGCGCAGTAAAGCGCCGCGACCGGCAACGCGGGCTTCAGGCTGCCCGGTTCCTGCACGATCGTGAGGCCAACCCGGCGAAAGCCGAACGCCGGCAATGCAGCGATGGCTAAGGTGGCGACCAGGGCCAGTAGCTTGCCCTGCCAGTTCCACTCACCTCCGATCAGGTCCGGCAGGGATCCATAGGCACGGGTCAGAAGGGCGTCGTTGACCGCGACCAGCAGCGCCGCGATCAGCAGCCAGCGTAGTGAGAAGCGTTGCCGATCGGTGCATCCCACCATCGTTCCCAAAGCGAGGAGGATCGTCGTCGTTCCCCCCAAGCCGATCAATCCGTTCACGCGTCCACCCTTCATCTCATGCAATGGGGGGCAGGCTATCTTTGAGTGGGCAATCAGCCTCCTCAGAAGCCGGCATTTCGCTCCTCAAATCCCGACATTTGCGGAATCTGTGCCGCTCGGTTTGCTCCGGCGGCGGTAGTCGCTCGGGGTGCGTCCCTCGATCGCCCGAAAAGCACGGTTGAAGCTGGCAAGCGAGGCGAAACCGCTATCGAGCGCGATGGTAATGAGTTTGTCGGTCTGGTGCTGATCGTCGAGCAACCGACGCGCCTCTGCCACCCGGTACTGGTTCAGGAAGGTGCGGAAATGATCGTAGCCCAGCGTGCGATTGATGAGCATACGTACCGTGCGTTCCGGCGCTCCCATTCGGCTTACGAACGCGGCGAAGGTTAGCTCGGGATCGAGGAACATCTTCTCGGTGTCCATCAGGGCGGACAGCCGGCGATGCAGTCCGTCGTCATGCTGGGGGACGGCGGGTGGTATTGCCCTGGCCGCTATTTGCGCTTCCTCCCCGATGCCGAAGGTCAGCACGTCGGCACGGACGGCGAGCAGCCTGCCCGCCAGCCACAGGCCGAAGGCAAGGACCATCGCATTCTGGGTCATGGCGAACGCGAGCGGGCGCCATGCGAAGCCGAACAGCGCGTCGGCCGCCAGATCGATGGAAAGCATCCCGCCGAGCAGGACCGCGACCATGATCCGAGCGTCATGGCGTTGCTCGATCAGGTCACCCTGGCGTTCGGCGAGAAGTCGCCAGACCATGTGACCAACGATCACAAAGCCCAGCGGCACAAGCAAGAGCGACAGCCCCTTATCTGCGAACGCTTCGCCGAGCAGTCCGCGATCCAGCGCGGCGATGACAGCCCAGGCTATACCGACGCCCAAGACGCCGCCTTTCAACCCGAAACGGCTGTCGAAGCAGGACAGGCAGAACCACCATAGGAAGACGACAGCGAAACCGCTCACGATGTGAGCGATGGCGCCGACCATCCCGGCTGGGGCTAGGGCGGTGATCGGCGTGTTGCCGATGACGAAGCCGGCAAGGCACAGCGCCAACGGGGGGAACAGAACTGCGGCCAAGCCAACCTGTCGGCGCTGGCCCAGAAGGAGCCATGCCAGCAGAAGGATTGTGCCGACGGCTCCCGCTCGGATCGCGGCGTCGAGTTGGACTATGCTCATGCCGTCACAATACGGAAGGGCGCGGCACCAAGCCACCTCACCAATTCGAGGCTGGCTGATCTTCCATACTCTCACCCGATGTGAGTTTCGAGAACCGCTTTCCGTTCTCGACTAACCATCGCTTTTCAAGACGTCGCTAGAGATAGCTAGCCATGGTTTGCCATCCGGAGTCTGCCGGACCGGAGGCCACCAGTCTTGGATATCCGACGACGCGGCATGCTTGGCGCGGAATGGCAGCTCTCGGTCGAACTTGCCGTTACGCGGAGCCTTTGCGGATGGCAGATTTGTCCCGGCACCACCCGCTTGGTGCTGCTGACAGGAAGGTTCGGGGGACACCGCACCCAAGCCCGCCCCCTCCCCTTCCGGATCGCCAGACCCGCGCCGATGCTACCGCTTGACGCGCGGTATGCCCATGAAGTCGCGCTTGCCCAGTTGCACGCCTTGCGCCCGCAGGATCGCATAGGCCGTGGTCGCGTGAAAATAGAAGTTCGGCTGCGAGAAGGAGAGCAGGAAATTCGCGCCCGTGAAGGGCAGCGTGTTTTCGCCGAACGCGAACTGCGTATCGCGGTCCGCCAATGCGTCGAACGCCTCGCGGTCCATCGCCTTCAGGCTGGCGATTGCTGTCTGCACGATGGCGTGCACCCCGCGCGTCGGGAAGGATTTGGGGAGGCTATACGCAGCTGGTGCCGGTCGCATTTGGACCGCTGGGCCGAGAGCGCTTCGGTCAGTTTAGTATAGCGCCCCCGAAACACCCCCTGTCGCCGGAAAATCCTTAATCGAACTCAACCGTCAGGCGACAACCTTTAGTTCGCGACGATTGAAATATAACGAAACGCAATACAGTTAATTACGATGATCCCGACACCAGATATCACGGAAAATAGTAATCCCTTATAGAGATTACCAGTACCCTTTACCTGATCACTGCTCATTCTCAAAGCATATATAAGACATGCCACCGAATAGACTGCCTCTTTCAGGATAGTAATGACTATAATAAAGCCGATTGCGGCGTAGAGGGTCATAATTTATCCCATGCAGGCTTGAGGTCGATGACTATACCAATGCGCATGCCCACCGACTCGCACGGTTGCAGTCGACGGGGAATCCCCAATCGGACGCAACCATCAGGCAAGAACCACCAGGACTTGAGACATTCGCGCTGGCGGCATTGAAGAAAATCTCGACGCGAAGGCTTGAGACACAACGCCCAAACCAGCGCCCTTCCCTTCCGGATCGCCAGACCCGCCGCCGATGCTACCGCTTGATGCGCGGTATGCCCATGAAGTCGCGCTTGCCCAGTTGCACGCCTTGCGCCCGCAGGATCGCATAGGCGGTGGTCGCGTGGAAATAGAAGTTCGGCTGCGAGAAGGAGAGCAGGAAATTCGCGCCCGTGAAGGGCAGCGTGTTTTCGCCGAACGCGAACTGCGTATCGCAGTCCGCCAATGCGTCGAACGCCTCGCGGTCCATCGCCTTCAGGCTGGCGATTGCCGTCTGCACGATGGCGTGCAGCCCGGCAAAGTCGGTGGGCCAGGCCGACCGGTCGGGCGAGAAGCTCCCGGCCCGGACCCCCTCGATCCCGCCGACCGAATGCACGGCGCACGATTTTACCTGGTAGCCGAACGGCAGCATGTCGGGCGCGAGGCGGGTGTCGATCAGTTCCGCCTCCGTTTTGCCCTGTTCGGCGCAGAACGCCGCCGCCTTGTCGAGCAAGCCGTCGACGGCGCCCAGAACCTGGAGGTTGGACGGCACCACGGCATCATAGAGGGAAAACGACATAGTTCTGCTCCGGCTGATTTGCCGGCCTTATGGCGTTTCGCGGACGCCGCGTCCACGCGGTCGATCGGGCGGGCGATGATAAAGAGGGAGGCCTGCCCGTCGGCGCCGGGAAGGATTTGGGGAGGCTCTGCCCGGCCGGCGCCGGATGCTTCCGACAGCCCGGCCGAGAGCGCTTCGGCCAGTTTAACAGGGTGTCCAGGAAATATGCCTGGGGCCGGTAACGCAAGGTCACCCGCTTTGCTCGACGAGATGAGCGCGCGTAGGGCCCGGGTCGAACGGATCGGCGAAATACTGGGTCTCCCGGGCCACCAGTCCCTCGCGAAATTCCATGATGCTCACGACACAGGACGGCTTGCCGTCATAGCGGATGACCAGCTCGGTCACCCACAGAGCGCCGCTACCGACAATTCTTCGCACCGCGAAGCGCTTCCTGTCCGGCTGGAGTTGACGGCTCTCCCGGATATTGCGGCGACCCCGGAGGCGCTCGCCGGACTGGGGGTAATCGAGCACGGCATCCTCGTGATAGATCTGATGCTCGCGCTCAAAGTCGCCAGCGTCCGAGGCATCCCAATGGCCTTTCAGCGCAGCGCGTGCGGTTTCATCGTCCATTGCGACCTCCCTTCGATCTTCCGGGCGACCCTTGATACCCTGGCGCCGAAACGACGAGGGAGACCTGATAATGACAGCTTTCCGATTGCCGGTCGTTCGTTTTTGAATGCCGACGATGCGGCGCGAAATGGGCTGACGACAGCCTGCCGCGAACCGCCGCCCCTGCCCCGCCCCTTCCAATTCCCCGCCCCCGCGCTATCCTCTTGTCCAACGATAGACAGGAGGGATCATGCTCACGCGGAGGGACGTGGTCGGCGCGGGGGCCGCGCTGGCGATCGCGGGGACGGGGCTTGCCGCCGGCAAGCCGGACGGGTTCGTCCGCCGCGAGGGCGCGCGCTTCACCATCGGCGGCAAGCCCTATCGCTATGCCGGCGCAAACCTGTGGTATGGCGCGTGGCTCGGCGCCGATGCGCCCTATGGCGACCGGGCGCGCCTGCGCCGCGAGCTCGATGCGCTGGCGGCGATGGGCATCACCAACCTGCGCGTGCTCGCCTCGTCCGAGCAATCGCCGCTGTTGCACGCGGTCGAGCCAGCGATGCATGACGGGCGCGGCCATTACGACCCGGCGCTGCTCGGCGGGCTCGACTACCTCCTCGCCGAAATGGCGAAACGGCGGATGCGCGCCGTGCTCTACCTGACCAATTTCTGGGAATGGTCGGGCGGCATGATGACCTATCTCAGCTATGTCGACCAGGGCCGCTACATCAACATGAACGATCCGGCGCATCCCTGGCCGGCATTTCCCGATCATGTCGCCCGCTTCTACGGCAACCCGGCGGCGGTGGCGCTCTATCGCGCGCATATCCGGGCGATGGTGGGCCGCACCAACGGGATCACCGGCACCGCCTATGCGCAGGATCCGACGATCATGGCGTGGCAGCTCGCCAACGAGCCGCGCCCCGGCGGCAGCGCGGCGATCGGGCTGGCCGCGCTCCCGGCCTTCCACGCCTGGGTGCGCGGCAGCGCCCGGCTGATCAAGGCGCTCGCCCCGCACCAGCTCGTCTCGACCGGCAGCGAAGGGCTCAAGGGATCGCTGGAACGCGCCGAGATCGTCACGGCGACGCACGCCATCCCCGAGATCGATTATCTCACCTGCCATGTCTGGCCGCTCAACTGGGGCTGGATCGACGCGGCGAATCTTGCCGGGACCGAGGCGGCGGGCGCGGCCCGGGTCAGCGCCTATCTCGACCGGCACGTGGCGATCGCGACGGACCTGGGCAAGCCGCTGGTGATCGAGGAGTTCGGCTATCCGCGCGACGGCGGCAGCTTCGACCCGGCCGCGGGCACTGCCTTCCGGGACCGCTATTACCGGCTGATCCATGCCGCGGTGGAGGCCGATATCGCGCGCGGCGGGCCGACCGCCGGCTCGAATTTCTGGGCCTGGTCGGGCGAAGGCCGCGCCGCGCATGCCGATCATCGCTTCCGCCCCGGCGAAGCGGCCGGCGGCGGGGCCTGGCTCGGCGACCCGCCGCACGAGCCGCAGGGCTGGTACGGCGTGTTCGGATCGGACGAGTCGACCCGGGCGATCCTGCGCGACCATGCCGCCGCGATCGACGGCGCCGGGGCGGCGGCATAGATTCGCTAAGGACGTCCCAAGCAACCATCCGTTGCGGCTGGCCGGCCAGGGGACCATCTGGCCCGCATGGCCACTCTCCTCGATCCCACCGCGCGCGGGCGCGTGATCCTCGTCGGCGCCGGTCCGGGCGATCCCGGACTGCTGACCGTGCGCGCCGTCGAAGCGCTCCGGACGGCCGATATCGTCGTCCATGACGGCCTGATCGATCCCCGCGTGCTCGACATCGCGCCCGCCGCCGCGCAGCGCATCTCGGTCGCCAAGAAGCGCGCCCGGCACACCCTGTCGCAGGACGCGATCAACGCCCTCATCGTCGCGCATGTGAAGACCGGCGCGATCGTGGTGCGGCTGAAGGGCGGCGACCCCTTCATCTTCGGCCGCGGCGGCGAAGAGGTGGAGGCCGTGCGCGCGGCCGGCCTGCCGGTCGAGGTGATCCCCGGCGTCTCGGCGGCGCTGGGCTGCGCGGCGGAAGCGATGCTGCCGCTCACCCACCGCGATCATTCGAGCGCGGTCAGCTTCGTTGCCGGCCAGTGCAAGGGGCTGACCGACCAGGACTGGTCCGGCCTTGCCGGCAAGGGCCGCACCCTCGTCATCTATATGGGCGTGGCGACCGCCAACGACATCGCCGACAAGCTGATGCGCGACGGGGTCGCGCCCGACATGCCGGTCGCGGTGCTGGAGCGCGGCACGCTCGCCGGCAGCCGCGCGCTGCGCACCCTGCTCGCCGATCTCGGCTCGATGGTCGCGCGCGAGACGGTGGCGAGCCCGGCGATCATCGTGGTCGGGGAGGTCGTCGACCTGTCCGACGCGCAGGACAAACTTGGCCGCTGGGCCCGCGTTGCGGAGAATTTTGTGGAGCTTGAAGCGTGAAGCTGCTGACCGGAAACGATCTTCCGACCGGCGACGTGATCTGGTGGACCGGCGAAGGCTGGTCGCGCCATGTCGGCGATTCAGTCGATGTCGGCGACAAGGGTGAAGCGATCGCCCATGCCGAGGAAGGCGCCCGCCGCGTCAACGCGCCCTATGTGATCGACGCGACCCAGACCGCGGAAGGGCCGCGCCCCGCCCATATCAAGGACCGCGTCCGCGCGCTCGGCCCGACGGTGCGGCTCGACCTCACATTGAAGCCAGCCGATCCGGCGGCGGGAAGCTGGGTAATCTGAGATGTACAAATACGACCAATATGACCAGGCGATCGTCGACGCGCGCGTCGAGGAATTCCGCGACCAGGTGAAGCGGCGCCTCGCCGGCCAGATCACCGAGGACCAGTTCAAGCCGCTGCGGCTGATGAACGGCCTCTATCTCCAGCTGCACGCCTATATGCTGCGCGTGGCCATTCCGTACGGCACGCTCGACGGCCGCCAGATGCGCATGCTCGGCCATATCGCGCGCAAATATGATCGCGGCTACGGCCATTTCACCACGCGGCAGAACCTGCAGTACAACTGGATCAAGCTCGCCGACGCGCCCGATATCCTCGCCGATCTCGCCACGGTCGAGATGCATGCGATCCAGACCAGCGGCAACTGCATCCGCAACATCAGCTCGGATCAATATGCCGGCGCCGCGGCGGACGAAGTCGCCGATCCGCGCCCCTGGGCCGAGCTGCTGCGCCAGTGGAGCACCTTCCACCCGGAATTCAGCTATCTGCCGCGGAAATTCAAGATCGCGGTGATCGCCGCCGACGAGGACCGCGCGGCGATGCGGCTGCACGATATCGGGATCCAGCTGGTCGAGCGCGACGGCCGGCTCGGCGGCAGGATCTTCGTCGGCGGCGGGATGGGCCGCACCCCGATGGTCGCGCCCGAGATCAAGGATTTCATCGGCGCCGACGACCTGCTCAGCTATGTCGAGGCGTGCCTGCGCGTCTATAATCGCTACGGCCGCCGCGACAACATGTACAAGGCGCGGATCAAGATCCTGATCCACGAGCTGGGCGCGGACGAGTATCGCCGCCAGGTCGAGGAGGAATTCGCGCTGGTGAAGGCGCTGGGCATCGATCCGCCCCAGGCCGAATTCGATCGCATCACCGCCTTCTTCGCCCCGCCGCCCTTCGCGGCCGACGCCGACGACACGATCGATCGCAGCGATCCCGATTTCGCGGTGTGGCTCGACCAGAACGTCAAGCCGCACAAGCAGCCTGGCTATGCCATCGTCAATATCAGCCTGAAGCCGGCCGGCGGCATTCCCGGCGACGCGACCGCCGAGCAGATCGACCTGATGGCCGATCTCGCCGAGCGCTATTCCTTCGACGAGCTGCGCGTCACCCATGCGCAGAACATCGTGCTGCCGCATGTCCGCAAGGCCGATCTCGCGGCCGTGTGGCAGGCGCTCGCGGAGGCCGGCCTGGCCGAGGCCAATCTCGACCTGATCAGCGACATCATCGCCTGCCCCGGCCTGGATTATTGCAGCCTCGCCAATGCCCGATCGATCCCGGTCGCGCAGAAGATCGCCGCGCGCTTCGCCGATCCGGTGCGGCAGCGCGATCTCGGCGAGCTCAAGCTCAAGATCAGCGGCTGCATCAACGCCTGCGGCCATCATCATGCCGGCCATATCGGCATCCTCGGCGTCGACAAGAAAGGCACCGAGAATTACCAGCTGCTGCTCGGCGGATCGGGCGCGGAGGATGCGAGCCTCGGCAAGATCACCGGCCCCGGCTTCGACGAGGACGGCATCGTCGACGCGGTCGAGCGCGTCACCGACCGCTATGTCGCGCTGCGCGAGGATGGCGAGCGCTTCCTCGATACCTATCGCCGAGTCGGCATCGATCCGTTCAAGGAGGCGATCTATGGTTGAGCTGCTGCGTTTCCGCGACGATGCCGCGCATGACGAGCCGGCGGTGACGCTCGATGCGTTCCTCGGCCAGACCAACGCCACGGCCGTCCGGGTCGAATCCGGCGACGATGTGCGCCAGCTGCTGCCGCATCTCGGGCAGATCGCCCTGATCGAGGTCAGCTTTCCCAAGTTCCGCGACGGGCGCGGCTATTCCTCCGCGCGCATCCTGCGCGAGGCGGGCTATACCGGCGAACTGCGCGCGGCGGGCGACGTGCTGGTCGACCAGGTGCCGCTGATGCGGCGCTGCGGCTTCGACAGCTTCGCGCCCGAGACGGAGATCGACGCCGCCACGCTGCAGGCCGCGCTGTCGCGCTACGATCATGTCTATCAGGCCGCCGCCGACAATGCGGTGCCGGTGTGGAAACTGCGGCATGGCTGAGGCTGCGCGCAGGATCGACGTCATCGATGCCCGCCCCGCCTTTACCCAGGCGGATGCGGACGCGCTCAACGCGCGCTTCGCGGGCGTCGCGACGCTCGACATGCTCAGGGCCCTGTTCGCCGAAGGAACGCTCGGCGCCACCGCGGTGGTCTCCTCCTTCGGCACCGAAAGCGCGGTGCTGCTGCACCTCGTCGCGCGGGCCGATCCGGCGGTGCCGGTGATCTTCGTCGACACGCTCAAGATGTTTCCCGAGACGCTGGCCTATCGCGAGCAGCTGGTCGCCGCGTTCGGCCTGTCCGGCAGCCGGGTGGTGGAGCCCGACGCCGCGGTGATCGCCGCCCGGGACGACAAGGGCCTGCGCTGGTCCTACGACCCCGACGGCTGCTGCGAGATCCGCAAGGTCGAGCCGCTGAAGCGCGCCAAGGCCGGGCTCGACAGCTGGATTTCAGGCCGCAAGGCCTTCCAGTCGGTCACTCGCCAGAATATTCCGCGGTTCGAGGTCGAGGACGGCCGGCTCAAGGTCAATCCGCTCGGCGACTGGGTGAAGGCCGATCTCGAAGCCTATTTCGCGGCGCACGACCTGCCCCGCCATCCGCTGGAGGCGGAGCGCTATCTCTCGATCGGCTGCCAGCCCTGCACCAGCAAGGTCCAGCCCGGCGAAGATCCCCGCGCCGGCCGCTGGCGCGGCTGGGACAAGGTGGAATGCGGGATCCACGTCATCGAGCGGCCCGGCGAAGAACCGGTGTTCTGACCCCTTCGCCGCCCGAGCCAGTCGGAGTTCGATGAGGCTCGATACCGTCGAGAGTCCCCCTCACCCTTCCCAAGCTTCGCTTGGGCCCCTTCCCTCTCCCACAAGGGGAGAGGGAGGCTCGCTGGTCTAATAGCCCACGAACTCCGAGAAGCGCGTCACGCTCGGCTCGAACTTCAGGATCACCTTGCCGGTCGCACCGTGGCGCTGCTTGGCGATGATCAGCTCGGCCAGGCCGAACACCCGCTCCATGTCGGTCGCCCATTGCGCATGGTCCTCGAAGACCTTGGCATTGTCGCCCTCCACCGGGCGCTTCGGCTCCTTGGCCGCGACATAATAATCCTCGCGATACACGAACATCACGATATCCGCGTCCTGCTCGATCGATCCCGATTCGCGCAGATCCGACAGCTGGGGCCGTTTGTCCTCGCGCTGCTCGACCGCGCGGCTGAGCTGGGAGAGCGCCATCACCGGCACGTTCATGTCCTTGGCCAGCGTCTTCAGGCCGCGGCTGATCTCCGAGATTTCCTGCACGCGCCCGTCGCCCGACGCCTTGGCCGAGCCGGTCAGCAGCTGGAGATAATCGATCACGACCAGCCCGATCTGGTTGTTGTGCCGCCGCTGCAGCCGCCGCATCCGGGTGTGCAGCGCGCTGATCGTCAGGCCGGCGGTGTCGTCGATATAGAGCGGCAAATTCTCGAGGTCGGCGGCGGCGGCGGCGAGCTGGTTGAACTCGGCGCGGCTGATCTTGCCCATGCGGAGCGCTTCCGAACTGATCCGCGCCTGTTCCGAAAGAATACGCGTCGCCAGCTGGTCGGCGGACATTTCGAGGCTGAAAAAGGCCACCTTGGCGCCGACCGACTCCTCGGGCGGGATGCCGTCGGCCATGTCGCGCATCCAGCGCTGCGCCGCGTTGAAGGCGATATTGGTCGCCAACGAGGTCTTGCCCATGCCGGGGCGGCCGGCCAGGATCATCAGATCCGAATGGTGCATGCCGCCCATCTTGGCATTGACGCTGTCGAGGCCGGTGGTGACGCCCGACAGGTTGCCGCCGGAATTGAGCGCACGCTGCGCCATCTTCACCGCCAGCGTCGTCGCCTGGGCGAAGCTCTTGATCTGGTTCTCGGTGCCGCCATCGGCGGCGACCTTGAACAATTCCTCCTCGGCCAGCTCGATCTGCAGCCGCGGATTGACCTCCTCGGACGTGTCCAGCGCGCGATCCACCAGCCCGCGGCCGACCGTGACGAGCGTGCGGAGCATCGCCAGATCGTAGATCTGCTGCGCGAACTGGCGCGCGCCGATCAGGCCGGCGCCGCTGCCGGTGAGCTGCGCGAGATAGCCCGGGCCGCCCAGCTCCTTCATCCCCTCGTCCGCCTCGAACATCGGACGGAGCGTCACCGGGGTCGCCAGCATGTCGTTGCCGCGCGCCTGCTTGATCGCGGCGAAGATCCGGCCATGGACGGGCTCGTAGAAATGCTCGGGCTCGAGCCGGTCGATGAGATCGTCGGCGAGCCGGTTGTCGATCATCATCGCGCCGAGCATCGCGGCCTCCGCCTCGACATTCTGCGGAAGGGTGACGGGTTCGGGGAGAATCGGTTGGATGATCGCTGTTGCCATGCGCCCCTTTCCCAGACCCTGAGAGTCCGCTCAAGGGCCGCCGAAGTTTAAGGCGGGGATAACTCGGCGCGATCCCCGCCCGATCCTATCAGAACACCGCCTTGCCGTCGCCGCCCAGCATCGCCTTGCGCACCAGCGGGATCGGCGGGCCGCCATAGCTCAGGAATTCGTCGTGGAAGGCCTTCCACGCCTTCCGCCCGCCGCGCGACGCCGTCCAGTCCTCGCGCAGCTTGCGGATCATCAGCTTGCCCATCGTGTAGTTGAGATAGGCCGGGTCATAGGTGCCCCGCGCCGATTGCTGCCGGGCGTTGCCCTCGTCCTGATAGCATTGGTCGATGAACATCCGGCGCGACTGCTCCTGCGTCATCCCGCGCGCGTGCATGCCGATCGCCGAGAGATAGCGGCAGTTGCGCAGCAGCGCGTTGGAGAGCTGGCCGATATGCGTCTCCGGGTCGCCGTTGCGGAGCCCGGCGTCCCACATCATCTCCTCGGCATAATGCGCCCAGCCTTCGGCATAGGCATAGCCGACGAACAACTGGCCGAAGAGCGACCGGGAATGATTGGCATGGCGGAACTGCAGGAAATGGCCCGGCATCACCTCGTGCACCGAGGTGAACAGGAGATCCGCCTTGCCCGGCACGAAGCCATCCTGCACCGCCTTGCTCCAGCTCGGATCGGGCGGCGAGATATAATAGATCGACGGGATACCCTTCTCGAACGGCCCGGGCGGATCGATATAGGCTGAATTCTGCCGGTTATAGGGCGGGCTCTCCTCGACCAGCGCCTCCTCGGCGTCGGGGATCGAGACGATATCCCTGGCGATCACGAACGCCTTGAGCTCGGGTATCTGCCGCCGCGCCTCGGCCACCGGCCCATCGGGCGCCTTGTTCGCGCTCATCCTGGCCATGCAGGCCTGGATCGTCGTGCCCGGTGCATATTGCGCGCAGGCTGCCCTCAGCGCGTCCTGGTTGCGCTTGAGATCGGCCTTGCCCGCCGCCTCGAGCTGATCGAGCGGCACGTCCACGCCTTCGGTCGCGCTGACCATCCGCGAGAATTTGTCGGCGCCGAGCGCGAACCCCTGCGTCGCCGTGCCGCGCTGGCTTTCGAGCCAGGCCGCAAGGTCGTTCATCGACTTCGAGGCGGCGGCGGAGACCTGGTTGAACTCGTCCTGCAGCACCGGGCTCTTCACCTCGGCAAAGGCCTTCTTCGCGTCGCCGGAATAATAATCGGCAAAGCCCTTGAAGCCCGCCACGCCGTAATCGACGAAGCTCAGCGGCATCGGCGTCCTGAGATTGGCGCGGATGTTCGCCGCGGCGCCCGGAACCTGGCGCAGGAACTTGATCATCGCCTTCATGCGCGTCGGCGCGTCGGCATAATGGCGCGCGATATAGACGTTCGGATCGAGCCCCGCCCCGATATACCAGGCCGGATTGGTGTGCGGCTGATCGGCATCCTCCAGCCAGAACAGCTTTCCCTTGGCGACCTGCACGAGATAGTCGCGCTCGAACGCCTCCTCCTTGCTCAGCTTGCCCGCGTCGAAGCCCGCCGCCTTGTCGACGGCCTGATGCAGGAAGTCGGCCTGCCGCTTGAGGCCTGCCGCACTCCAGTCACCGAGGCCGCCATCGAAATCATGCCGCCCCTGATAGACCGCATTCGCCGGATCGAGCTTGAACCAGTCCTCGATAAACGCGTCGCGGAACGCCGGCCAGCTGGTGGTGGGGAGGACGAGCGCCGCGGCCTCGGACGCAGGCTTCTTCGCCGCGGGCCCGCAGCCGGCCAGCGCCAGGACGGCGATGCCCGCCAGCAATGTCTTACGCATACCCGCTCCTTCGATTCGTTCGATCGCTGGATGCTGGCAGCTTGGACCGGCCTGCGCCAGCCCGCCGCGGGCGTTACGGCTTCTGCGAGAGATCCACGATCACGTCGTCCGGGTGGACGACGTTGAGCTTCTTGCGGGCGAGCTCATCGACCATGTCCGGATCGGCATGGCGCGGATCAAGCAGCGCGACCCGGTTCTTCAACTCGGTGCGCTGCTTGTCCAGCATGGCAAGGTCGGCCTGGCGCTTCACCAGCTGGCGCTGGATATCGCCATAAGCCAGGGCGCCGTTGGGGCCCATGATCGCATAGCCACCGAAAAACGCACCGACGATCAGCAACGCGGCCGGGGGGCCTGCGCGACGGAGCATCGTACGAAAAGTGGAACGCCTTGCCATCCCACGATTCTTGCAGGTCGCGACTCGCGGATCAAGCAGGAATTTTACCTACCGGCCGAAAATCAAGCCCGAAGTATCGAGCGTCCCGCATAGACGGCCGATTCGTCGAGCTCCTCCTCGATCCGGATCAGCTGGTTATATTTGGCGAGCCGGTCCGAACGCGCGAGGCTGCCCGTCTTGATCTGCCCGCAATTGGTCGCAACCGCGAGATCCGCGATGGTCGCGTCCTCTGTCTCGCCCGAACGATGCGACATGACCGCCGTATAGCCGCTGCGCTGCGCCAGCGAGACGGCCTCGAGCGTCTCGGTCAGCGTGCCGATCTGGTTGACCTTCACCAGCAGCGAATTGGCCAGGCCATCCTTGATCCCCTGCCCCAGCCGCTTCGGATTGGTCACGAACAGGTCGTCGCCGACCAGCTGCACCTTGTCGCCGATCAGGTCGGTCAGCGCCTTCCAGCCGACGAAATCGTCCTCGGCCATGCCGTCCTCGATCGAGAAGATCGGATAGCGGCGCGTCAGGTCCGCGAGATATTCCGCCATCTCGTGGCTCGAAAGGATCCTGTTCTCGCCCGAGATGTCATAGTTGCCGTTCTTGAAGAACTCTGTCGCCGCGCAATCGAGCGCGATCATCACGTCGTCGCCGGGCTTGTAGCCGGCCTTTTCGATCGAGCTCATGATGAAGTCGAGCGCGTCGCTGGTCGAGGCGATATTGGGCGCGAAACCGCCCTCGTCGCCGACCGACGTCGCCAGGCCCTTGTCGTGCAGCCCCTTCTTCAGGGTGTGGAAGATTTCCGAACCGCAGCGCACCGCCTCGGCGATCGAGGAGGCGCCGACCGGCACGACCATGAATTCCTGGAAGTCGATCGGATTGTCGGCATGCTCGCCCCCGTTGATGATATTCATCATCGGCACCGGCAGCACATGGGCGGAGACGCCGCCGACATAGCGATAGAGCGGCAGGCCGCGGGCGTCGGCGGCGGCCTTGGCGACCGCCAGGCTCACGCCGAGGATCGCGTTCGCGCCCAGGCGCGACTTGTTTTCCGTCCCGTCGAGCGCAATCATCGCGCGGTCGACATCGGCCTGGTCCTCGGCTTCGAGCCCGAGCACCGCGTCGGCGATCTCGGTGTTCACTGCCTCGACCGCCTTCAGCACGCCCTTGCCGAGATAGACGCTCTTGTCGCCGTCGCGCAGCTCGACTGCCTCATGCGCGCCGGTCGAGGCGCCCGAGGGGACGGCGGCGCGGCCGAACGAACCGTCATCGAGCAGGACGTCGACCTCCACGGTTGGGTTGCCCCGGCTGTCGAGGATCTGCCGGGCGTGGATGTCGATGATTGCGGTCACGGAACGATCCTTATAACGATTGGGATAAATGCGGATGCCGGCGCGAGCCTCTATCGGCTAACGCGCCCATCGGCAATTCGTCTCCGCGCATGGAACCGGGACGAGTGCTGACAGGTTGAATGTTCACAAGCGAGAAAAGGGCGACGACATGGCCAGTGAAACCCCCAAGGCGCCTAAGCCGGCCAAGCCGGTGAAAAAGGCCCCCACCACTGCCGCGCCGAAAAAAGCGGCCGCCGCCCCCCGGGCTATGGCTGCGCCCAAGGCCGCCGCCGCCCCCAGGACCTCGCCTGCCCCCAAGACCCCCAAACCGGCCAAGCCGAAGAAAGGCCCGACCGTGGACATCAATGCAGAATCCATCGCAGCGCCCCTCAAGGCGGAAGCCAAGGCGGCGACCAGGACGATCAAGGAAAGTGCCTCGAAGCTGGGCAAGGAAGCCGGCGACAAGGCCCGCGCCTATGCGGAGGACGGCAAGGCCCGTGCCGGCGGCGTGCTCGACGAACTCGCCAAGATGATGAGCGACGCGGCCGGGACCGTCGACGAGAAGGTCGGCCCGCAATATGGCCAATATGCGCGCAGCGCGGCCGATGCGGTCTCGGGCTTTTCGGAATCGATCAAGGCGAAGAATCTCGACGACCTGATCGACGATGCCCGCGGCTTCGTTAAGAAGAGCCCCGCGATCGCAACCGGGACCGCCGCGGTGCTCGGCTTCGTGCTGGTCCGCCTGATCAAGTCGGGCCTCGATGCTGCGGACCGCGACGAAGCCTGATATCG
>CAISGR010000285.1 GCA_903884945.1 uncultured bacterium | reverse complement strand
TGCCGACACCGTTCGTGCCTGCGACGCCGGCGATCAGGTCGGATGTCCGTTGATCACGACATTATCTGCTACCGCCCAATTGGGCACGATTTGATCGATGTTTCTGCAAGATCGGCGAACCTGTCACGGTGCCTCTCATCGTCGCCGAAATCCTGGTAACTGTCGGACTGTGGCTACATCTGACTGAGTTGCACGACCACGCCTACAAGCGGCTTGAGCTGTGCGGCGAGGCTGAAGCCTTAGACCAGCCAGGCGTTGGTGGTCGCAATGACCAGAAGAACGCCAAGCACGCCGCGATAGATGACGAACGGCCAAGCGGAGAAGCGGTCGAGGACGCGCATTAGCGCCCAGATCGCCGCGAACGCTGAAACGGATGCAACAACAAGACCAACGGCCAAAACGGACCAGCCATGCATATCGAGATGGACTTTGTGCAGCTCCCATAATTCCTTCAGCCCGGCGAGAGCTATAGCCGGGATGCCCAACAGGAATGAAAAGCGCGCCGCTTCTTCACGCTTAAATCCGAGTGCTAGCGCAGCGGTGAGGGTCGATCCGGAGCGTGAGACGCCTGGGATGAGGGCTCCGACCTGGGCCAGGCCGACGAGCAGCGCGTCCACCAGTGATGCGTTCTCGACGCTGCGGCGGTGGCGTGCCAGGATTTCAGTGAGCGCCATCAGCACCGCCATTACGATACACGCCCAGCCGATCACCGGCAATGCGCGAAGGGGCGAGTTGCAGGTATTGAGGCTGCTCGAAAGGAGCACGCCCGCCAGCGCGATAGGGATCGTCGCCAGCACGATCCAGGTCGCAAGACGCAGATCGGGATCGCCGAATTCGCGGCGGCTGATCGCCGACACAGACTCGACGGCAAGACGGCGAACGTCCTGCCAGAAATAGCTGATAACGGCGGCGAGCGCCGCGAGCTGCATTGCGGCCGAAAAGGCCGAACCCGGATCTCGCCACCCCAGCACGGCAGGTACGACGCGCATATGGGCCGTCGACGAAATCGGCAGAAGTTCGGTAATGCCCTGCACCACGCCCAAGAGGGCGACCTTGGCATAGCCCAATGTCACAAAGCCCGTGTCGATGCTCGCGGTACATTGTCCGGCCATATCAATGTGGTCCTTTTGCGGGATCGAAGAGCGAAGATCGTGGCTTCGTGACGCTCGGAAACCGAGCTATCGCGCCCGCTGGTCGCGATTGATAAGACGCAGCCCGTTGAGCACGACCAGGAGCGATGCTCCGACATCTGCTGCTATCGCGCCCCAAAGCGACGCCATTCCGAGCAGCGTCAGCCCCCCGAAGACGAGCTTGACCGCAAGCGAGAAGCCGATGTTCTGCCGGACGATGGTGAGCGTCGCACGGGAGTGCCGAATAAGCCACGGTAGCTGGGAGAGATCATCCTGCATCAGTGCGATATCCGCCGTCTCGATCGCCGCATCGCTCCCAATCGCGCCCATCGCGATGCCGAGGCTGGCCCGCGCCATCGCCGGCGCGTCGTTGACGCCGTCACCGACCATCGCGACAAGGCCATGCTGCGCCACCAGTCTTTCTATCGCCTCGACCTTCTGTTCGGGAAGCAGCTCGGCGTAAACTTCATCCACACCGGTTTCATGCGCGATGGCCTGAGCGGGCGCGCGGCTGTCTCCCGTCAGCATCACGACCTGTGCGATGCCAAGTTCATGCAGTTGCGCGACGATTTGCCTGGCCTCAGGACGCACTGCATCACCAATTGAAATTAATCCGATGACCGACTGGCCCTCGCCGACAACGATCCCGGTCAGTCCGGCCGCAGCGATTCGACGCAACTGGGCGGCAAGCTCATCATCGCCTGCACCCCCCAGCCTCTCGCCGAGATAGCCAGGGGAGCCGACCCAGATCTCGCGACCACCGATCGCGCCAACGACTCCTTGCCCGGGCAAGGCCGTCACCGCCGTTGCAGGGACGATATCGACGCCGCGCACTGCTGCGGCATCAAGGATCGCGTGGGCAATCGGATGCTCGCTTCGCGCTTCGATGGCAGCCGCGAGCGCCAGCAGCTCGATCTCGCCCCGACCGCCAAGCGGGACAAGCTCGATTACCTCGGGGCGCCCAAGCGTGAGCGTGCCGGTCTTGTCCATCGCAATCGCTGTGAGGCGGGCAGGCGTTTCCAGGTGGACACCTCCCTTGATCAGCACGCCCCGCCGGGCCGCGCCCGTCAATCCGGCGACTATGCTGACAGGGGTCGAGATGACCAGCGCACAGGGGCAGGCGATGACGAGCAACACGAGCGCTTGATAGAACCAGGCGGCCCAACCGCCTCCCAGCAGAAGAGGCGGCACGAGGAATACCGCCAGGGAAAGCGCCATCACGACCGGCGTGTATATCCGCGCGAAGCGTTCCACCCATTGTTCGGTCGGAGCCCGTTTGCTCTGCGCCTCGCCGACCATCCGCACGATACGCGCGAGGGTCGTGTCGGAGGCTGGCCGGGTGGTTACGATTTCGAGCGCGCCCATGCCATTGATGGTCCCGGCATAGACGGTTGCGTCCTGCATGACCGTGACGGGTACGCTTTCACCCGTGATTGGTGCCTGATTGACCGCGCTGGTCCCCGCAACCACCTGGCCATCGAGCGGTATCTTTCCGCCCGGCGGAACGATCACGTGCGTTCCGACCGCAACGTCGGCAACGGGCACGTCCCTCTCGACGCCGGCCGCATCCCGTATCCGGGCCGAATCCGGCGCGATTTCCAAAAGGGCGGCGACGGCACGGCGGGCACGTCCCAGGCTCCATGCCTCAAGCGCCAGCGCAAGGGCGAAGAAAAATGCGACAGTCGCCGCTTCGAACCATTGGCCGATGCCGAGGGCGCCCGCCACCGCGACCAGCATGAGCAGGTTCATGTCCGGCCGGAGTCGCCGCGCCGCGAGGATCGCCTTGGGCGCGACGTATCGAACGGCCGACAGAATCGCCAAGGAATAAGCGAGCATCGCCAGAAGCGGGGGGTGCGCCTCGCGCGCCAGGCTCTCGTGCAGTACCGCAGCGAAGCCGTTCGCGCGCGCGTGAATCGCAAAACCGATCAGGACCAAAGCGCCGCTTGCGATGGTCAGCCCGGCCTGAACACGGCGCCGCCGCTGTTCCTCTGGCGCACCGACACTGCGCTCGCCTTCATTCCACAGTTCGGCGCGCATCCCCGTGCGTTCGACTGCCCTTAGGATGTCGGCGTGAAGAGAGAGATCGGCATCGCTCGCGATCGACATGCGACCGTTGATCAGATCGAACGACAGTTTTTCCGGCCCGACGATCGGACCGAGTTCGCGCTTGAGCACCGCGACTTCGTCACCGCAGTCCATGCCATGGATTGCGAAAATGACGCCGTCCGGACGGTCCGGCAGGGCCTGGGCAACGGGCGCCGGTTCACCCGAGCAGCTTCTGCAACCATCGGCTCCCGCGGCATCTTTTGAGATACCGCTCTGACCGTCTAGCTCAGCGGTCATCCCGGTGGTCGATACGGCCGCGATCACGGCTTCGACTGTGAGGCCGGACGCGACGTCGACGTCGAGCAGGCCAAGCTTCGGCTGGAACGACAAAAACCGCTCATCTCCACCGAGTGGGAGCAGCGCTTCCCTGAGCAACCGAACCTCGTTCTGACAGTCTAGCCCCTGCACCTTGAAGCGCCATCGGCGCTCTATCGCTATGGGGCTCGTCCCGATTTGATCGAACATAGCGTCACCTCGACTTTTCGACATGACACCCTCTATACAGTCTGAAGTCACTAGAGGGTCAAACGATATGTCCACCGAGCCGCTCAGCATCGGGAGTCTGGCCAAAGCCACCGACACCAAGGTGGAGACGATCCGCTATTATGAGAGCATCGGCTTGTTGGCGGCGCCCGCCCGAACAAAGAACAACTATCGCGCCTACACCGCCCAACATCTCGCACGGCTCAGTTTCATTCGCAGGGCTCGCGCGCTGGGTTTCTCGATCGACCAGGTTCAGGAGTTGCTCAAGCTCGCCGACCAGAAGGATATTTCTTGCAAGGCGGTGGATGCGATCGCGCGAGAGCATCTCGCCGAAATCGACCGGAAACTCCGCGATCTGAATACATTGAGGTCCGAACTGAGCAACGTGATTGTCCAGTGCGGGCAGGGGACAATATCCGAGTGCCGCATCATTGAGACATTGGCACCGGATCCCGCCACGTTCAGTTGAGCAGGGCGATTGATGATGCCACCGGTCGCAATTGCCAGCAGCTAATGCAAATAAGTCGCAAACCCGCTTGACCCTCTAGCGGCTAGAGGGTGTAGACGTTGCGCATGTTTACGCCTTCAAGCAGCCCTTTGTCGATTCCCTTGCGGACGGTCTCGTTCCGCCAATCGGTTCGCCGTGCGCTGGCGGTGCTCGGCGCTCTCTTGTTTGCCCTTGGCACAAGCGTCGCGGCCCACGCCCAAACGACCGACGTCCAGACGGCATGGCGGCTACTTGACTATATGGCGGTCGATTATGGCGGTGCTGTCAGCGGCGGACGGGTGAAGAGCGCCTCGGAATATGCCGAAATGACCGAATTCGCGGCCTCGGTATCGACCCGCCTTTCGACGCTGTCGCCCACGCCGGCGCGCGGGAAGCTGATCGCGGGCGCAGCTCGACTTCAGGGCGTCATCGCCGCGAAGGGAGCACCCGAAGAGGTCGCCCGCATCGCCCATGGCCTCGCCGCCGATCTGCTCAAGGCCTATCCCGTGCCCCTCGCGCCGGGCAAGGCGCCCGACCTCGCCCGCGGCGCTACCTTGTTCGCGCAGAATTGCGCGAGCTGCCATGGCCTGACCGGTGATGGGCATGGCCCCGACGCTGCAAAGCTGACGACGCCGCCGATCGCCTTCAGCGAGATCATGCGTGCGCGGCAGCGCAGTCCCTTCGCGCTCTACCAGGTCATCGACCAGGGCATTGACGGCACGGCGATGCAAAGCTTTGCGACCTTGCCGAGCGATGATCGCTGGGCGCTAGCCTTCTATGCCGGTCGCTTCGCTTTTCCCGATGCTCTCGCGAACGAAGGCCAGCGGATGTGGAAGTCCGATCCCGGTCTGCGGCAGATGATCCCCGACCTGACGACACTCGCGGGGCTGACGCCTGAGGTGCTGGCAAAGTCGATCGGGACTGCCAAGGCCGACGCGGTGATCGCCTATCTGCGCCGCCACCCGGACGTAGTGATCAAACAGGCGCCCGGCTCGTTGACCGTTGCGCGCGATAAACTGGCGCAGAGCCTTGCCGCGTACCGCGGTGGCGACCGTCACGCCGCCCAGGAACTTGCGCTTTCGGCCTATCTCGATGGCTTCGAGCCCCTCGAGCCGATGCTGACCGCGCGCGACGCAACGCTCATGGGGCACATCGAAAGCGCCATGGGCGAATTCCGGGCATCACTCCAGCAGGGGCGACCCGCCGACGAGATCGCCACCCGCGTCCAGGTGCTCGGCGCCCTGTTCGACGACGCCGATGCGGCATTGTCCCCCGATGCAGCAAGCAGTGCATCGACCTTTCTGGGCGCGTTTACCATCCTGCTGCGCGAAGGGCTCGAAGCCCTGTTGATCGTCGTTGCAATGATCGCCTTCCTGCGCAAGGCCGAGCGGCCCGAGGTGCTGCCCTACGTCCATGGCGGCTGGATCGGGGCGCTGGCGGCAGGCGGTCTGACCTGGGGAATCGCGACCTATGCGATCGGGATAAGCGGCGCGAGCCGGGAGCTTACCGAAGGGTTCGGATCGCTGTTCGCGGCCGTCGTCCTGCTCTCTGTGGGAATCTGGATGCACGGCAAGGCTCAGGCGGACCAATGGCAACGCTACATCCGGGAGAAGATGTCGCGCGCCTTGTCGCGCCAGTCGGCCTGGTTCCTGTTCGGCCTAGCCTTCATCGTCGTCTATCGTGAGGTGTTCGAGACGATCCTGTTCTACGCCGCGCTCTGGACCCAGGGCAATGGCGGCATGATGTTGGCGGGCGCCGGCTCGGCGGTCGTTCTGCTCGGGCTCATTGCTTGGGCCATGCTGCGCTACAGCCGCGACCTGCCGATCGCGAAATTCTTCGCCTATAGTGCGTGGCTGATGGCGATCCTCACCGTCGTGCTCGCCGGCAAGGGCGTGGCCGCGCTTCAGGAAGCCGGCATCATCGACATTGCGCCGCTTGGAGGCGGGATCCGCGTTTCCATGCTCGGTATCTTCCCGACCTTGCAATCGATGGCCGCCCAGCTTCTGATGTTGATCGCGGTGCTCGGCGGCTTCTTCCTGAACCGTCGCCGTGCCGCCGCGGCTGCCGATTGATGCGGCTGCGCCAGCCAGCAACCCCCTTATTCTCTTTGCAGTACCGGAACTAATCTGGAAAATCACAAGTTTGAGAAGCTAGGCTAGAGGAGAAACTCAATGGCAAGCGCGCCGCCCGACCCCCACCCCGACTCGCTTCCTAGCGGTTCAGACGAGACGCCGGAGCAGCTCGCCCCCGCCGACGACGATGGCCGGGAGAGCGTTGAGGATATCCCGGCTTCTGGAACGCCGTAGGGCTCAGGCAGCATCCAGGATCAAGCGACACGCTGACGCCTCACTGCGCAGTAGAGCCGTTCAAGAGCCCGAGACGTCCACCCGCTTGCAGGGACGCGAGCACGACGGCGCTTGGCACAATCATGCCCATCCTTCACGAGCCAACATATGGGGTTACGGGAGCATAAGTGTTCAGATGACTACCGTTCCCGTGTCCCACCTGCCGATCCTATTGCGTCCCGATCCGGCGCGGACGGTGACTCGTCCGTTCTTACCCTCCGATCCCCCGCGTTACGCCATAGCTGGCCGGTCGCGCGGCGCGCGCATCATTGCGCGCGTACTCTCCCTCGACGCCGCGAAGCTCGATCGGGACCTCGCGCGGGTCCGCCTCTCGCTCGATGCGCGTTATCCGGATGTTGAGGCGACGTTGCTTCGCCGTTTCGAAGCGGTCGCGGACCTCGTACCCGGCCAGGCTGCGCTCAGGCGCGACCAGCGCTTGCTCATCGGAGCTTATTTCAGTGCGGAGTATTCCTATGAATCGGCCGCGTTGTTCAACCCCAGCGTGGTCGCCCACCCCGACCAGGGTGCGACGCCCGCGGGCGCCTTACGCTTTATCTTGTCGTTGCGCGGGATAGGTGAGGGCCACCTCTCGTCGGTGACGTTCCGCACGGGCATCTGGGCGGCGGATGGATCGGTGATGCTCGATACGCCCAGTGCGGTCTCGGTTCCGCCGGAGTTGATCCTGCCGGACGACTGGAAGGACGGCGATCCCTTCTCGCTCGATTGCTCGGCCAGCCACGATGTGTCGCAGACCGTCCTGTTCCCCTTCGTCGAAAGCCAGAGCGGCGGGATCGAGGACCTGCGGCTAACCCGCGTGGAGCGCGCCGACGGCACGTACACCTATGCCGGCACCTATACCGCGCTGGGCCTGCGCGGCGTGCGGCAGGAGATGCTCGAAACCGACGACTTCCATCGCTTTGCGATGCGCCCGGTCACCGGCGACCTCGCTGACGGTAAAGGTATGGCGCTGTTCCCGCGTCAGATCGGAGGGCGTTACATGGCAATCGGACGGCAGGACAGCGAGAACCTCTGGCTGTTTGCTTCAAACGACCGGTTCCACTGGGTCGGCGGCAGAAAGATTCTCGAGCCGGTCGAGTCGTGGGAATTTATCCAGCTCGGCAATTGCGGCTCGCCCATCGAGATCGATGAAGGGTGGCTGCTACTCACCCACGGGGTGGGGGAGGTCCGCAACTATAGCATCGGCGCGGTGCTACTCGACCGCAACGACCCTTCGAAGGTTCTTGGGCGCCTCGCCAGTCCGCTCATCGAGCCTAGCCTGGACGACCGCGATGGCTATGTACCCAACGTCGTCTATAGCTGCGGCGGATTGGTGCGCGGTCGGTCGCTACTCCTGCCCTACGGCGTCGCCGACAACTATACGCGCTTCGCGACCGTTTCGATCGACGCGCTGGTCAGCGCAATGACGTGACGTCTCAATGGCCGGCATTTAGGGCGCGGTAGCGTCGAAAGTCCACTAGGCAGGCAGGCGCAGCCAATGTGGTTGCGATTGTGCACGCGTCTGAAAGGGTGGTTCTTCTTTTTATGAATGCGTGCTCGATCAGTGGTAATCGCCAACCAGACGAGAAACGCGATTACTCAGCGCGTTTCGATGTGCGGGACCCTTGGCCCGATCATTATGGTTAACGCGATCGTAACGCATCCGGCGTAACCAAGGACTGCGGGGCCGCTCTTACAGTCTTTGCGGATCATTCCAGTGCTACAGATGTCCCGGTCCCACTGATGTCTTGAAGGAAGCCATAGTGACGAGCGTCGGGGCTGCAGATATCATGGCTATCCGCAATGCAGTGTTGCAGCGAAATGCAGCGTTGCGGGATGCCGCCGCCCGCCCGCTTGCGAACACTGTCCAAACGACCGATACGGCCCGCGTTGATGGTGTCGCTGCCGGTTCGCCATCCTTCGCGACGACTTTTCAAAATGCCCTACAGCAGGTCAACACCCTCCAGGAGCAGGAAGATGTCGCGACCGAGGCCTATGAACGAGGTGAAACGACCGACATCGCGTCCGTAGTACTCATGCAGCAGCGCGCATCAATCAGTTTCGAAGCGACCTTGCAGGTCAGAAACAAGCTTCTTTCTGCCTACAAGGATATAATGAACATGCCGGTCTGATCAGTCTCCGGCCACCTGATCAGACCCGAGCGGCAACGTGTCACGAGCGGATGCTGGTGTTATCGGAACAGACCGCCCAGAAAGCCGCCTCGCTGATGGCCGCTGCCGTGGCCTCCGCCATGGCCCCCTCCGTGCCCGCCACTGTAACGATCCTCGCCATGACCTCCACCCCACGGGGCTGACTGGCCGTAGCCGGGCCCAGGTGCGCCGCCGCCGATAGACTGCGGCGGTGCATCGGCCTCGAAAGCGGCGTTCCGTTCGATGATCTTGTCGAGTTCGCCACGATCGAGCCAGACGCCCCGGCACTGCGGACAATAATCGATCTCGATCCCCTGTCGATCGGAAAGCAGGAGATCAACTCTGCATACCGGGCAGAGCATCCCCTGCGCGCGGGCCGTGGATGCAGATGCTGGGACGATATCGGACATGCTGAATTCCTCGCTCGTTCGGACGCGGCTTGCGACTGACAACAGGACACCGCGACGGCCACTGACCAGAGCATGATGCGTGTCTCGCAATGAACCTAACCCGAATGGCGCAGGCTGGCGGTTGCACTTTGGTCAAAAACCGATCCGCCTCTAACGATGAGGACCGGAGCGGTGACCACCGGAGAAACCATGCCCGCGATAGCCATGCCCGCCACCGTGACCGCCTACGCCGATTCCAACCAGACGGAGCCAAAATAAGGTTGCCCGGAATAGGCGCCATAGAATGGATAGTAGGATCGTCCACGACCGGGCCGACGTCCGACACCTCGACCACGCACGTGGCTTCCGCTTTTGTCGCTTCGACCGCGACCGCTGAAGGCGCCTCGTTCGGGCGGCTCCGTTCGCAGGTTGAAGCGTAACTCTGATCGCGACGACGGCACTCGGGGTATGCAGGGCACCCGTTAATAGGCGTAGGCGTAGCGAGGTTCGCCCTGCATGGTCGTGCAATCGCCCCGCAAGGCGATCGACGACATTCTCAGCACTGTCAGACTCAAAGTCCGCAGCATCTTGCATACTCATTTATATTGTTGCGCCGGTTCTATCGCTTCACCGAAAAGAGTGCGCCATCCGTCGGCGAGGCGCTCGTCCTGCTGTCGGCCACCTTTTACTTGTCATGCCATCACGATGAGCTGGCGGAGGGACAGACAATATCAGGCTTTGCGGTTCACGATGAGTTCAGTGGTGCATGGCTAAGGAGATCGGCAAGAATAGCTGGCTCGAACCGCTAAGGAGAGAAAAGATGCAGCGAAAGATCCTTCTCGTCCCTCGCTAGTGCGCCCTCGCGACATTGACTGCGTCTCCCGCCTTGGCGCGGGACCGGCATGGCGGCGGCCACCATCGGGGCGGGCATGGCGGGGTTGGCATCAACGTTGGTCACGGAGGTGGATATTACGGTGGCTACCGCTATGCCCCCCTGTCCGCCTACTACGATGACCCTTATTTTTAAGATCCGCGCATCAGCTACCGGCAACGGGGCTACTACGACGATAATCGAGGCTATCGCCGTGACCATCATGACAGACGGCGGGAAGAGCGGCATCATTGACACAAATTGCAGGAATGGGTCGATCGGCCAGCGGATTAAGGACAATATGACCATGAAAATAGCGCAGATGTTGTCGATGTCAGCTTTCGCGGCGGCGCTTATATCCCCGAGCGTCGCGCAGACGCAATCTCACGGAGCAGGTGTCAACTGGAGCGGAGGACATGGCGGCGTCAGCTGGGACGGTGGGCACGGCTATGGCGGGGGGAGCTATCGCGGCTATCCTGCGAGCAATTCGCCACCCACATATCGCCTGCCTGTAGCCCAGCAGTCTGCGAACATGCCGCAGCGCCGCGGTCAAGTCGTCAGACCCGACAATGTCCGCCCGATGCCGGCGCTGCCGCGCGCCGGTGGTGATAGCAGCGACCGCCCCGGACGCGGCGGGCGCTAAGTCGATCATTTCAGTTCTTTCCGTTTCATTTAACGCCGAGCCACAGTGATGAGCCTGCCGGTTACGAAAATGGTCACCAGTGTTCCCAAGATTGACTGGCGTTGCTTAATCAAAAATGGGATCGGCATCGGCAATTCGCCACCGATGCCGCGTCACCGCCATCGCGAGCCACTAAGCCGCTATCAATAAGCGCCTTAAATGAACGGCTGCTGCAGCCACTATTCCGGAAGTATTCATCCCGACGGGCTCAATACATATCCATGACGATCCGTCATACAGTGAAGGAAAGATCATGAGGAAGTATTTGATCGCAGCTGCAGCGCTCCTGGCCTTCAACGCCCCAGCGGCGATGGCCCAGTCTCGGGATGGATATCGCGGTGGCCAGGACCATAGTGCGCAGCGTGGCTACGGCAACTCAGGCGGTTACGGTTACAACGGGGCATATGATTATGATGGCAACTATCGCCAGACATATCGCAACGAGCGCCGACAGGCCTATAGGCACAACAATCAACAATATCGCAACGATCGGGGATATCGCAACGAATGGCGTCACGAACGACAGGAGCGCCGTGAGCACCGCCGCGATGATCGCTACTAGCCCGTAAAATTCATCTGCTCGGTGGGCGCAGGCCACGATTTGGATTTTGGGCGGCTGGCCGACGCGTAGCTTCATTGCCGGGATGGTCCGGATTTCTGGTCGACCAAGGTTTGCGGGTTGAAGGGCGGGGTTTGATTTGAGGGGGCGCTGCCCCGTGGTTCAGGTGATGAGGCGAGGGACCCGATCGAGGGCGAGGCGGAAGATTTTCTGGTCGGGACAGGCGGTGGGCCATTGGATACGGATCATGGTCTTCAACTCGGTGACGCGGGCAGCGACCTTGATGAGGCGCAGGCGTAAAGTATCGAACTGGATGGTGCGCCAGGTTGAACGCTTGGGCATGGCGCTACGCAGCCCCCACATCAGCCAGTAGGCACCGGCATGGAGAAACAGGCGCAACTGGTTGGCCGTGGCCCTGGTGCAGGATGTGCGATCGGCGGCGAGGTGGGTTTTCCAGGACTTGATGTGATTTTCCGCCTGGCCTCGCCGGCAATAGACCTGCTCGTAGAGCAGGCGAGGCGAGCCCTTCTTGAGATTTGTGACGACGAAGCGGGTGTCCGCGCCCTGATCGCCGACCTCGACGCGCGCGATAATCCGCTCGACGCGGCTCCAGCTTTTGGCGCCGTCGTGAAAGGACTTGAAGCGACGCGCCTTGCCAGCTTCAGGTGCCGCGTCGAAGCGCGCTTTGGTGCTGGCCTCGAGATCGGCGATGTGACGGCGCAATGTCGACGTCGGCGCGACACCCAGGATAAATTCGTGCCCGCCGGCTCGGCACCAGTCGATGACTTCGGGGCAGCAATAGTGACTGTCGCCGCGCAGTAGGATTTGCGTCTTTGGCCAATTGGCGCGGATCGCCCGCATCAAGCGACGCAGGAAAGCCCTGATCTCCTTGCCGCCGGGCCGTTTGGCCGGGCGCAGGACGGCGGTGATGAACCGACCCTCACCATCGAACACGACGATGGGCTGGAATCCATATTCGTCGTGATGGGCATTGAACAATCGCAACTGCTGGCCGCCGTGCACGGCATCGAAGGTGTCATCAATGTCGAGGACAATGCGCCTGGGCACGGTGCGGAAACTCTCGCAGTACAGATCAACCATCGCCCGGCCCATGCGCAGGAGCGCACGCGTGTCGGGCAGGTTTTCCAGGCGTGAGATTGTCGGCTGCGAGCAAAGTGCACGGTCAGATGGAGTGAGGTCGAGCGCCATCTTGAAGACCGGGTCGATGCGCAGGCTGGAGGCGTCATTGCCAT
Organism: uncultured bacterium; assembly: GCA_903884945.1. Classification (GTDB taxonomy): domain Bacteria; phylum Pseudomonadota; class Alphaproteobacteria; order Sphingomonadales; family Sphingomonadaceae; genus Sphingomonas. The sequence continues at coordinate 24,121 of CAISGR010000285.1, read as the reverse complement.
CTTCATAGCCCGCTGCGATCATCATCAGTCGGAACCGGATAATGTCGACAAGGGAGTGCGTGATATGATCCGGCGCACGGGGATCGTTGATGCAGGCAGCTATGCGATCGGCCACCCCAAGGCGCTGATCAACCTCGCGCAATAGCAAAATACCGCCGTCCGAGGAGAGCAGACCGCCATCGAATCTGGCGTCTATCCGCTTGCCAGAAACGGGTGACAAACCGGGCAGTGGCAGAGTAGAACCATCCATGGCGGGTGTGGCTTTCCTGAAATGACGTTGATCTGACTAGGCATCTAAATCATACGTTAAATCAGAATGTTACGCTACATCCGCCAACTCGCGTGAATTTTCCGGGCTAGGCTTGTTGTCTGAAAGTGTCGGGCCGGGCTCTCGATTCGTGGGTCAAGTTGTCCACGGACGAATAGGCATCCTTACCGCGCAACCAAGAGCGGTGCACCTCGGCGCTGCGGGGGGCGTGGCCAGCTCGCCGAAACGGCAGAGCTGGCCATTTCGCCGCTTCACGCGCTGAAGACTATGGTCATGCAGCCCACAGCGTCGAAATGCGCCGGCGCTGCGCAATTAGAGCAAGGGTAGTTTTTTGCCGCCAGTAGCGGCACATGGTTCCTACCCGCCGTCGCGGAGATACGTTAAGCGCCAGATGGAGCCGATGTGGGGGAATGGATTCAACAACTGATCGACCAACTCGGTTATGTCGGCATTGCCATCCTGATGTTTGCCGAGACGATTTTTCCGCCCCTCCCATCCGAGGTGATCATGCCGCTTGCTGGGCTCCGCGCGGCGCGCGGATCGCTGTCGCTGGCGAGCGCAGTCGCTGCGGGTTCCGTGGGCGCGATGGCGGGGAACCTTTGCTGGTATTTCGCTGCGCGATCGCTAGGCGCTCGCCGGTTTCGTCGGCTGCTCGAGCGCCATGGGCGATGGCTGGCACTCGATTGGTCGGAGGTCGAGCGCTCGAGGGACTGGTTCGACCGAAACGGCGCCGCTTTTGTGTGCCTCGGGCGGCTCATTCCGACGGTCAGATCAGTCGTGTCGGTTCCGGCAGGAATGCTTAAGATGCCGCTGCCTCGTTTTGCGGCCTGGTCTGCAGTTGGAACAGTCGCCTGGACGACGGCGCTGACGGTTGCCGGATATGCGCTGGGACAACAATATACCCAGGTGGAGCGTTATGTCGGGCCGGTCTCCACCGCTATCATCGTGCTGCTGGCAATTGGCTACGGCTGGCGGGTCGCGCGCTGGCACCGCAAGCCATGACGCGCGAGCTTAACAGAGTGGCGCTTGCGCTTGCGCGAGCCAATGAGCATGGCGGCGTAAAATGAAAGTTCATGATGAAGTTCCTGCGGCCGCGGATTTCTATTGGCGGGTGGAGCGGGCGACACGCGCCACCGTAATCGTGGATGCGGACGGTTATTTCACAGCCCTACGTTCGGCGATGCTGAAAGCCGAAAGGCGCATCCTGCTGGTCGGCTGGGATTTTGACGCGCGCATCAATTTCGCACACGGCGGGCAAGATGGCGGTCCGCCGACCGTGGGGGCGTTCATAAGCTGGCTGGTGAAGCAGAAGCCTGGCCTTCACGTTCATATCTTGCGCTGGGATACTGGCGCTCTCAAGACACTCTTTCACGGTCGCACTCTGCTCACAATCCTTCGCTGGATCCGCGACCCGCAAATCCACCTCAAGCTTGATGGACATCATCCCTTCGCCGGGTCGCATCATCAAAAAGTGGTGGTGATCGACGACGCTGTGGCGTTTTGCGGCGGCATCGACATGACGGAAGACCGCTGGGATACGCGCGAACACGTCGACGACGAGCCTCGACGCGTCGAACCGAGCGGCCGGCCCTACGGTCCCTGGCATGATGCGACGACGGCGCTTGAAGGGCCCGTGGCGATCGCGCTGGGGGACATGTGCCGGGCGCGGTGGCAGGCTGCCGGTGGTCGTGCGCTTGAACCTGTGCGCGGCGGCGCCGATTGCTGGCCGGACGGTCTGTCTGCCGATTTCACAAACGTGCCTGTGGGTATATCGCGGACGTTGCCAAAAATGGCCGATCGCGAACCAATCTATGAGATCGAGGCGCTCTATGTTGCATTGATCAAGCAAGCGCGGCGGTGGATTTATGCGGAAAGTCAGTATTTCGCCTCGCGTCTCATTGCGGAAGCAATCGCGCAGCGGTTGCACGAGCCCGATGGCCCCGAGATCGTCATCATCAATCCTGCCACCGCCAACGGGTGGCTTGAGCCGATCGCCATGGACTCAGCCCGAGCGCGTCTGATCGCGGCGCTGCGCGACTGCGACACCTATGGCCGGTTCCGGATGTATCATCCCGTCACAGCGGCGGGCGAGCCAATCTACGTCCATGCGAAGGTGACGGTGATTGATGATGAGCTGTTGCGCGTGGGATCGTCGAATTTCAACAACCGCTCGCTCCGTCTCGACTCTGAGTGCGATGTGACGATCGACGCCACGAATAGCGACCATCCGGAGACCGAGCGCATGGCAATCGCCGGCATCCGAAATTCCCTCCTTGCAGAACATCTCCACAGCGATTGCGCGATCGTGCAGGCGAAACTTGCCGAAACCGGATCGCTCATCGCCACGATTTCTGCGTTGAAGACGTCGGCAAGGTCGCTGCGCGAGTATGAGCTGCCCGCCCTGGCGCCTACTGAGCAGTGGCTGGCCGATACCAAGCTGCTCGATCCAGAAGGACCCGACGAAATGTTCGAAACCTTTTCCCAGCGTGAGAGCTTGTTGTCCCGCTTGAGGCACCACCACCACCGGAAGCGTGAATCAGCCGGAGAGAGGGGTGGCCGACGATAGCCGGAGCAAGCCGTGGGGGGTATGGCTCTAGATCTCTCGCCGACGCCTTCATCCAGTCGAGAACGGCGGCGGGGCCGCGGGTCAGGGCTAGTTACGCAGGGGCGGGAACCGTTTAATGCTTGGACGATTTTACAACACTAAACTAATTACAGGCAAAAATGACCCGATGACGGATGAGGCGTCACAACTTCTCAAATGACCGTGTATCGAAGACACGACGCTTTCATGTTTAATGCTGCTCGCCAGGCCGGTGTCGCTCCCCTCTTCTTTAAGAGCCCGCTGGAACAGAAGCAGGATCTTGGGATACGGCGTAGTAGCCGGCTGAACGAATTAACAGTTTCATGGTGGGCATCGTTTCCAGCGTTGACAATCATCGCACGACGAGCATGGCAATTGCGGCGGCTGCCATCACGCATGTCGCAAGCCACCCCAAGACCAGCAATTGTGGGCGGGCGGTAAACTTACCCATGGCCGAGTGCTTTGATACGACGATCATCATAGCGACCATTATCGGTACCGCCGTAACCCCGTTGATAACAGCACTCCAAAAGAGTGCCTTCAGGGGATCCAGCTCTGACCAGTCGATGCCAATTCCCAGTAGCGTGGCTAGCCCTATGACGACATAAAATCCGACGGCTTCCCAAGGTTTATGTTCGAGGCCGCACTTCCATCCGCGGCTTTCACCTATGGCATATGCTGCCGAACCTGCCAGGACCGGCACCGCGAGCAAGCCGGTGCCGATGATGCCGAGCGCGAACAGCAGGAAGGCAAATCTACCAGCAACAGGCTCAAGCGCTTTCGCCGCGTCGGCTGCGGTTCCGATTGATGTTTGACCTGACGCGTGAAGGGTCGCCGCAGTCGCGATCATGATCGCCAAGGCCACCAAATTGGAAATTGCCATGCCAGAGAAAGTGTCGAGCCGCATGCGGCGAAACTCCCGCCTGGCCTGCCAGGGTGCTTCGACGAGCGGCTCAGCATCATCATCTTGGGTGACCTCTTCCACTTCCTGCGCGCTTTGCCAGAAAAAGAGATATGGGCTGATCGTCGTGCCGAAGATCGCGACAATCGTGACGACGGCTTCCTTGCTGCTAACGGAGGGCATGATCAAGCCAAGGCCTATGAGACTCCAGTCAAGCTTTACCATGAATAATACTGCTACATAGGCCAAGAGGACCAGCGTGAGCCATTTCAACAGACTGGAATATCGGCGGTAGGGGACAAAGAGTTGCAGAGTGAGGGACACGAGAGCGAACAGGATCGTAAAAATATGCGAGCCCCAACCCACAACCATTTCGGCTGCGGCACCCATTGCTGCAATGTCGGCACCGATATTGATGGTGTTGGCGATAAACAGGAGTGAGACCAAACCCGTCACCAACCACCTTGGTAATATGTCGCCCATATTTTTGGCGAGCCCGCAGCCGGTCACCCGGCCGATATGTGCGCTAACAAGTTGAACGGAACACATGAGCGGGTAGGCCAGCACCATGGTCCAAAGCAGCCCAAAGCCAAACTGCGCACCGGCTTGGGAGTAAGTCGCGATCCCGCTAGGGTCGTCGTCCGCTGCGCCCGTGACGAGGCCAGGACCGAGTTGCTTGAAGAGTGCGATCGACCGCAAGCGGGCGCCAAGTTTCATAAAAATCCTGTCTTTTGGAAATCGCAAAAGGTCACTAAAAGAAGCTGCTTGAACTTAGCGCTCGGGAGACGAAAAGCTCGGCGTCGTTGCGCATGACAACCCGATCTCCTAGAGCTTGAGGACCTTGTGTGAAACAACTCATAGTGTTCGACCTTGATGGAACCTTGGCGGAGAGTAAGAGGCCGATAAGGGACAGCATGGGCGAGGCCCTCGCCGACCTGCTCAACGTTGCGCAAGTTGCGGTCATCTCTGGGGGAGATTGGCCGCAGTTTGAAAAGCAGGTCGCGCAACGGCTCCCGGCGAGAGCTGACGCCTCGAAACTCTGGCTCATGCCTACCACCGGAACAAAATTATATCGATATGATGGTGGCTGGCGGCGCATCTATGCCGAACTCTTTGATGATAAGCAGCGGCGCGCCATTCTTGAAGCGTTCGATGCAGCTCTTGCAGCAACCGGTTTTACCCCGACGGAGATATGGGGCGAGCGGATAGAAGATCGCGGCAGCCAGATCACTTTTTCCGCGCTCGGACAGGAGGCACCGCTGGATGCGAAAGAAAAATGGGATCCTGATTTTGCCAAACGCAAGATCATACGATCCGATCTTGCGGGGCGCTTACCCGGTCTATCTATCAACATGGGGGGGGCGCTACGTCCATCGACGTCACCCAGGGCGTCGATAAAGCCTATGGTCTTAAAAAACTGAGCGTGTCTAGCGGACTTGCCCTTGATGCGATGATGTTCATCGGGGACGCGATATTCCCTGGGGGAAATGATTATCCTGCGAAGACGCTTGGCCTGGACACGGTACGAGTGCGGGATCCAGAGGAAACCTTGGCCGTCGTTACCGCTATTTTCGCGTGTCAAAAGTAACGCGTGGGCGAGGCAGGCAAGAGCCGTTGCCTCGGATAGGGTAATGCGAACATGACAGTAAGGTGGTCTGCGACCACCGCTATGGTTTCCGTCACTGCAGACGGCTTGCCTGCACGTCACCTTCTCCACGCACACTCTTACAGTCTCGGTCCCGGCGGCCTTCTCTCACGAACAAGATTTGCTTCGATTTTCGCGACGAGGGCTAAGGTCGCTTTCGTCCGCTGCCGGGCGCGCAGGAAAGCGACGAGAGTGTACCCAAGTACGAATACGGACAGCAAGGTGCTGGCGGCGGTGAGCGCGTGGGTGGGTAAGCCCGCTAACAAGCCGGCGAAAATTAGGGTGCCCGCTGCGACGACGATGATCGGCAACGAAAGCCTCTCTTTTTTGACAGGCGCGTTCTGGGGAAAGGGCGCTGCAGAGCCGATTTCATGTCGCATCCGAGCAATCTCCTTATCTGGAACCTTTGAGCAGCTATCGGAGTATCAAGGCCGTTCGGAAAACGCCGATAGGCGTGCCAAGTTGCATGTCGTACAACTTTTCTCGATCGCCTCCACCGGGGCATTCACATCATAGCAACATGAATATCTTATCGCGCATTGCGCACGAAACTCATTTCGCGGTTACATCGGTACAATTATCTGCTAGGCGCCCTTCTTGAATGTCAAGATTGTCCACCTTCTTCCTGTATGTCGCGGTTCTCCTCTCCCTGGGGATAGGATCGGTCGCGCATTCGGCGGAGGGCCCGAAATGCCTGGACGCCCGCTCAGCGGTAGCTCTCGAGCATGTTGCCGGCGATCGTGATCAGGTCCCGGCTGATGCCGAGAAGGGATATCCGCATCATCATGGTGGTTGTCACGGACACCAGATCGGGGTTCCTACCAAGTTAGAGGTCGTCCCTCAGAGCATTGAACCACGCGTGGTCCCTCGTCCCTTGGTCTTCGACCGTATGGCGCGAGCGCCGTCTGGTCCTACGCTGCGACCCCCGATAGTCTGATGAATCTCTAGTCCCTGTCGGCAACGCCGGCGGGCTTTCAGGTTCGTCAGGAGTCCATCATCTATGCACCGTGTCATCGCGGCCCTTATGGCCGTCACGTCCTGCGCGTCGATCGCGCAGGCGCAGACGGCGACATCGCCACCGTCTGCCAATCAGCCCATTTTTTCACTCGACCGCGCACGAACAATTGCCGGGGGCACCTCACCCACGATCGAATCGGCGGCGGCTGGACTGCGTTCCGCGGCGGCTGGCCGCACGATTGCGGGTCTTCGTCCGAATCCCCAGGTCCAAGTCCAAACTGAAAATATCGCCGGGTCCGGCCTATACCGCGGCATTCGAAGCGCCGAGACGACGGCGACCCTCGCATTGCCTATCGAACTGGGGGGCAAGCGGTCCGCGCGAATTGCCGTCGCTGACTCGCGGACCGCGCGGGCCCAGATCGATGCGGCAACAGCACTTGCCGATCTGAACCTGCGCATTTCGCAAGCCTATATTGTAGCGGCTGCGGCCGAACGACGGGTGGACGTTGCGCGTCAGCAGGCGGGTATCGCCGGCAACGCATTTAAGGCGGCGCGAACTCGCGTGACGGCTGGCGCAGGCGCACCGATCGATCAGCAGCGTGCCGATGTCCTGCGCGTGAACGCTGATGTCGGCCTGGAGCGAGCGGTTCGTGAGGCCGAGGTTGCGCGGGGAAACCTCGCTCGACTCATCGGCCAACCCATTGATGGCGCGCTCGATCTGGCGTGGTTCGATCGGGTGGGCGGCTATGGCCCGACGCTGCCGTTCGATCCTAGCGGAACCCTCGCGTTGGCAGCAGCACAAGCCGATCTGAACACCGCGAAGGCGCAGGTTCGTCTTGCTAGATCCCAGCGTATCCCAGACATTACAGTCAGTGCCGGGGCACGACGCTTATCTCAGACCAACGACACGGCGGCGGTCATCGGGATCGCCATACCATTCCCGCTCTTCAACAACGGAGCGGCGGCCGTAAGCCAGGCGCGGGCTGAGCAGGCAAGGGCCGACGCCAACCGGCGCCTAGCTATCATCGACGCTGAACAGGCTATCGCGAGCGCCCAAGCAGAACTCGCCAACGCCGCGGCGACAGCGAGAGCGGCTGGCGGGCCAGGCCTTGCGGCCGCTTCCGAAGCCGCACGGATTGCTCGGGTCGGTTATGCGCAAGGCAAGTTCAGCCAATTGGACCTCCTCCAGGCGGAGCAAACGCTGGCCGAAACAAGGGCGGCGTTCACCGATGCGCTTGCAGCCTATCACGATGCCGAGGCTCGCCTTGAGCGTCTAACGGCACCGGCTCCAGAGCTGGGAAGCCTCTGAATGTTTCCTTTCTTTCCTTCCGCGGCGCCAGCCGATGCGTCCGTTTCCCCAATCGCGGTCGCGGCCGTGCCGCCGATCGCCGGGCCCACCTGTCCGGCCCAGCCAAATTCCGGAGATTATTTATGATCGAACAAGACAAGCGCCTTTATGGCGGCGTCGCCGCCGCTGTGCTCGTAGCTGCGATCGGCGGCTTCAGCGTAGCAAAATGCACAACCGATGCCCCACCGGCCGCCACCGAAGCGGCAGCGAAACCAGATGGGGAAAAGAAGGCTGGCGACGTTGACACCCTCGCCATGACCGCAGCGTCGATCAAAAATGCCGGGGTTGTCATCGAGACGATCAATGCCGGCGGTCTTGGGGCTGAGATCGTGAGCCAGGCTATCGTCGCACCATCGCCAACCGGCGAAGCCATCGTGACGGCCCGCGCGGGCGGCGCTGTAACGCGGATTTTCAAGCGCCTCGGTGATTCGGTCCGCGCCGGCGAAGCGCTCGCCGTAGTTGAGAGCCGCGATGCAGCACAAATCGCCGCTGATCGCACTGCCGCCGGCGCCAAGGCAGTTCTTGCGCAAAAGTCACTCGCCAGAGAACGCTATCTCTTCGACCAGAAGGTTTCCGCCCGAGTCGATCTGGAGCAGGCGCAAGCTGAGGCGGCAGTAGCTAGCGCCGAGGCCCAGCGCGCAAGAGTAGCGGCGGGCGCCGCCAACGTCACTTCGGATGGCCGGGGCGTGGTCCTCGCCAGTCCGATTTCAGGCCGTGTAACATCGATGAAGGTGAGCCTCGGAGCATTTGTCCAACCTGAAACCGAACTGTTTCGGGTCGCTGATCCTCGACAAATCCAGATCGACGCGGCCGTTGGCCCCGCCGATGCGTCTCGCCTCGTTGCAGGTGATCGAGCCATTGTCGAACTTCCCGATGGTCGCACTCTCGATGCCCGGGTTCGCGCGGTCACGCCAACGCTGAGCGGCGAAACGCGTGCCGCCACAGCCGTGCTCGATGTGACCGGGGGAGTCCTTCAGCCGGGGCTCGCCGTCCGCGTGCGGCTCCTGCCAAGCCACGGCGAGACGTCGAACGCTATAGTGGTCCCCGAAGACGCGGTCCAGACGCTCGAAGGTCGTGATGTGGTGTTCGTGCGAACCGCCAAAGGCTTCCGCACTCAGGACGTCACGATCGGCCAGCGCAGCAATGGGCGGGTCGAGATCGTCAAGGGTCTGACATCAGGAACCCAGGTCGCCACCAAGAACGCATTTTTGCTCAAAGCCGAACTCGGCAAGGGCGCGGGCGAGGAGGAATAGACCATGATCGCAAATCTCATGGCGCTCTCCGTCCGCGCCCGCTGGACGGTCCTCGCATTGTTCCTCGTCATCGCCGGCCTAGGCCTATGGCAGCTCACCAAGCTGCCGATCGACGCGGTGCCCGATATCACCACCAAACAGGTCCAGATCAACACGATCGACCCGCGCCTGTCGCCGGTCGAAATCGAGAAGCTCGTCACCTATCCGGTTGAAATCGCGCTCGCCGGTATCCCCGGTCTGGAAACCACGCGTTCGATTTCGCGCAACGGCTTCAGCCAGGTCAGTGCGATTTTCACCGACAGCACTGATCTTTACTTCGCGCGTCAACAGGTGGGTGAGCGCCTGCGTCAGGCGACTGAGAACCTGCCGGATGGCGTGCAACCGCAGGTCGGACCGGTCTCAACCGGTCTCGGTGAGATCGTCATGTACACAGTCGGCTATGCCAATCCGGACGGCAAGGGCGCCAAAAAAGTCGCAGGCCAACCGGGGTGGCAGCCGGACGGCAGTTATCTGACGCCCGAAGGCGAACGACTAACGGACGCGGTGGCCAAGGCGAGCTATCTGCGAACTGTCCAAGACTGGATTATCGGCCCACAGCTTCGCTCGGTGAAAGGCGTTGCCGGCGTCGACTCCATTGGTGGTTATGCGAAGACGTTTGTGGTCGAACCAGACCCGACGAAACTCGCCAGTTTCGGCATCTCTTACAGCGAACTTGGCCAAGCTCTCGAGAACGCCAATCTCGCGGTCGGCGCCAATTATTACAACAAGGGCGGCGAGGCCTATCTCGTCCGCGTAGACTCTCGCGTGCGTACCGTCGACGAAATCCGCAACGCTGTCGCTGCGACGCGGGGCGGGACGCCAGTCACGATCGGTCAACTTGCCAATGTTCGCGTTGGCGGTGACTTGCGGACCGGCGCCGGGAGCATGAACGGCCAGGAAGCGGTCATCGGCACCGTGCTGATGTTGATCGGCCAAAACAGCCGGATTGTTGCCACGGAGGCCTCGTCCAAGCTCGATCAGGTTGCGAAAACACTGCCGCCCGGCGTCCAGGTCAAGGTGGTGTTGAACCGCGCTGAGTTGGTCGGCGCTACGGTTGCGACGGTCCAGCGCAATCTGACCGAAGGCGCGATCCTCGTTGCGGTGGCGCTGTTCCTGCTGCTTGGCAACTGGCGTGCCGCGGTGATCGCGGTGCTGGTCATCCCGTTCTCGTTCCTGATGATGGCCATGGGCATGAACGCGTTCAACGTGCCTGGCAACCTGATGAGCCTGGGCGCGCTCGACTTCGGTCTGATCGTCGACGGCGCGGTCATCATCATTGAAAACTGCCTCGCCAGATTGGCGCACCGGCAAGAACATGAAGGTCGGTTGCTCTCACTCCGGGAACGGTTGGAAGAGACGATGCGAGCCGCACAGGAGATGATCAAACCGACCGTCTTCGGTCAGGCGATCATCCTGCTCGCTTTCGCCCCGCTGCTCACGTTCACGGGCACCGAAGGGAAGACGTTCTCGCCAATGGCGATAACGATCATGCTCGCGCTGGTAGCCGCATTTGTGCTGGCAATCACGCTGGTGCCAGCACTGGTCGCGATAATGATACGCGGCAAAGTCGCAGAGAAGGACGTGTGGTTGATCCGCAAGTCCAAGGAACGCTACCTGCCGCTGCTGGATCAGGCGATCAAGCGCCCGTGGCCATTCATCCTCGGCGGGTTGGCCTTCTTTCTAGCGGCAATTCCGGCGTTTGGGCTGCTAGGCTCGGAATTCATTCCGCAGTTAGATGAAAAGAATCTCGCCTTTGCCTCTACGCGTGTGCCCTCGGTTAGTCTTGACCAATCGCTGCTGATGGAACGCAAGGTCGAGGAGGCGGTAATCAAAATTCCGGAAGTCGCCTTAATGTTCTCGAAGACAGGCACTGCGGAAGTAGCAAGCGATCCGATGCCGCCGAACGTCTCGGATGGCTTCGTTATCTTGAAAGAGAAGGACCAGTGGGCGGAAGGTACAACCAAAGCCGATGTGGTCGCCAAGATTGAGAAGGCGACCGGCGGTCTCCTTGGCAATCTTTACGAGGTCAGTCAGCCGATCCAGCTACGATTTAACGAGCTGATCGCGGGTGTTCGCGGCGATGTTGCGATCAAGCTCTACGGCGACGATCTCGACAAGATGGCGCTGACGGCAAATGAGATGGTGCGAGTACTCCAGACCATACCCGGTGCGGCCAGCGTCAAGGCCGAACAGGTCGGTGGCGCGCCGGCGCTCGACGTGAAGCTCGACCGCGCCGCGATCGCGCGCCTCGGCCTCACCGTCCGTGACGTTGCGGATACGGTTGCGGCAGGGCTCGGCGGGCGTGAGTCGGGGCTTGTGTACGAGGGCGACCGGCGATTCGACGTCACCGTGCGCGTCCCTGAGGCTACCCGCGCCAATCTCGACGACATCCGGACATTGCCAGTGCTGCTCCCGGAGGTGGAAGGGAGGCCGCGCGCCCAAGTGCCGCTGGCACAGGTCGCGCAGATCCGGCTTACGGAAGGGCTGAATCAGATCAGTCGTGAGAACGGCAAGCGCCGTGTGGTCGTCCAGGTCAATCTCGGCGGACGCGATGCCGGTTCGTTCGTTCAGGAGGCCCAAGCGAAGATCGCACAGGTGAAGCTGCCGGCGGGCTACTACCTCGAATGGGGTGGTCAGTTCGAGAACCTTGCCGCGGCATCGAAACGACTGTCGATCGTGGTGCCGTTGTGCTTTCTGGTCATCTTCGGGCTGCTTTACATGGCGCTGGGTGGATTCGGCCGGGCGGCGGCGGTGTTCCTCGCGGTTCCGCTAGGGCTCGCGGGCGGCGTCTTCACGCTTGTGCTCACCGGCATCAACTTCTCGGTGTCGGCGGCGGTGGGGTTCATCTGCCTCGCCGGTGTGGCAGTGCTGAACGGACTGGTCGTCATGTCTGCAATTCGTGAACGCAGCGAAGCAGGACAGCCCATCGCGCAAGCGATCCGCGGAGGCATGGCCGACAAGATGCGAGCGGTCATCATGACCGGGTTCGTGCCGGCGATCGGCTTCGTGCCGATGGCGCTCGCGCACGGTACCGGCGCTGAGGTGCAGAAACCACTCGCCACCACGGTCATCGGCGGGCTGATCGCGGCGACTATTCTGACACTGCTGGTTTTGCCCGCGATCGCCAAGGTCGTTCTCGACGCCGGCGAACGCATCGCTGCACGGCGGACAACCAAACAGCCGGTCGCAGAGCCGGCGCATCAGGAGTAAGGGTCATGGAAACCAAATTGCTACGCATCTACACTGACGAGTCCGCATACTTCGGCGACCGCAAGGTGTTTCAGGAGATTGCCGTGCGGGCGAAAGACGCTCGTCTCGCTGGGGTAACGATCCTGGAGGCGCTCATTGGCTTTGGCAAATCAGCGCACATCCATCAGCGACATGTGTTCGAAAGCGACCGGGCAGTCGTCATCGAGATAGTCGATCTCGATCCGAGCTTGCGCGCGTTTGTGGAGAGTCTCAGCGAAATCTCGGGCATCGGGTTGATGACCTTGGAGGCCGTCGAGGTGCTTGGCGGCAAGGCGCGTGTCACCATCGCACAGGCCGACGAATGACGGCGACCCTCGCACTTAGAGGCGCAAGTCCTAGATGCGGGAAAGCATGTCAGCGCTCCTAACATCGCGCTTGGGAACCTCTCCCCCGCTCAACCGGTGGGGGAGGGGACCGGTGCTTGCGGGACATACCCCCCTGTTCGTTGTCGAAAGCACGGTCCATTTGGCGTTGCCGCTCGCGCGCGTGTTGCGCTTACTTGTCGATCTCGCGCACCATTCCGACTGGCATCCGAGGCTTACACTCAAGGGCATCGCGAGCGTTGGCCCTGAGATTGGTTTCAAACTTAAGACGGGCATGCGTTCGTTTCCGGAGGTCTCCACAACGGCGGATGTGACACACGTGGATCGACACGCCGCATTTTCTTTGAAACTCGGCCTGAAGGGCGTGCTGGAAGTCGAACAAGGCTTTGAACTAGCGAAATCCGACAGCGGAGGAGGCCGCCCTTGCGCGGCCTCCGGTTTCACCGCGCCTTGGCCGGACAGGACAGACAGCCATGAAGGAAGCGACTACTTTCGATTTCAATATGTCAGCACTGCGAGTGTGGTCGCTGATCTCCGATCTGAGGGGGTTCGCACGGTGGCACCCCATCTACCGCATCGCGGGCGATGCCGAACGTGGTGCCGAAATGGACGTCACCTGGCTGCTCTTCAAAGGCGATCGCAAGATGACGACGCAAATGGTCATCAACCGCCTGACGAAGCCGCAGCTCATCGGGTGGCAGATGGGCGTAAAGGGCTTCTTCACGTTCGACGAACGCTACGAGATCGAGCCGATCGCGAACGGCGTCTCGATTCACCATTCGGTCGAATGTCGGGGCATCATCGGCGGCCTGGTCGGCCGCATGATGCGCAAGGGTCTGCGGCGGACAATGCGGGTACAGGATGCGGCGTTTCTCGCCCTCCTGCGCCGGCAATCGCGACTGCCAGGGCGGTCCATGCGGCATCATCGGCGCCCCATCAAACCAACGCCTCCTCCTCGCGGCGCCGCGAACGACTGACGGGGCGGAAGAAAGGAACCCATCATGGTAGATAGCCCTCGCCCTCAAGGGCTGCTGTGCCCGACGTGCCGCGTCGATCTCGTCATGAGCGAGCGGCAGGGAATCGAGATTGACTATTGCCCGCAATGCCGCGGGGTCTGGCTTGATCGCGGCGAACTCGACAAGATCATCGAGCGCAGCGCCGGCGATGACAGCGCGCGGCCGTTGAGCGGCGTCCGTCTTGGAATATCGGACGATCGCGGCCATGGCGATCATGGCGGAAAGCACGGCTACGAGCGGGGCCATAAGGGGCGCCGCAAGAGCTTTCTCAGCGAATTGTTCGACTGACTGCTATGGATCGGCCGCCACACAACGAGTCCTTCGGGTGTCCGTGTGAGAACGGCCCGCGCCATGGGCGTGCCCCCTGTAGCGCCCATGGCGATAGATCGTGGAAAGACGGGGAAATAGCGGCTCGGCGCCTCCGGAGCGGCCCGGTTCGGGGGATCATCCTCGCGACCGGGCTTGCTCTGGCGCCGGGGCTGCTCGGCTGCTCGCCAGCCACGAACAAGACCGAGGCCGAAGCGTCGCGTGATCGCGAGCTGCCCGACTTCATCGGCGAGCATTTCTACGCCTGTCCTGATGGGTCGCGCCTCGATGTCGACTTCCTCGGCGATGGCCTGACCCTCGACATAAAGACCAGACCGAACGCCGCTCCGGAACGGGTGACATCGCCGGCAAGCGGGCGGACCTATGTCGGCCAGAATCTCAACGTGTCGATCTCAGGCGGCGACCGGATCACGCTCAAGCGCCCCGGCGCGCCGGCCTTGGCCTGCAACAGGGTGCTGGCCTATCAGGATTCAGCGGACGGGATAGCGAGCGGCCAGGCCGAAGGATCGGCCGCATGATGACGATCTCGTCATGGGAGGAGTCCTTTTCCCATATCGTCAGTCTCGCGCTGGCCTATGCGCTGGCGCTTCCGGTTGGCTGGAACCGGGAGAAGGACGAACGCAGCGCCGGCATCCGGACCTTTCCGCTGGTCGCCATCGCCAGTTGCGGATTCGTGCTCGTCGGTATCGCGATACTCGGACGCACATCGCCTGCCCAAGCACGCCTTCTCGAAGGATTGATCACCGGCGTCGGCTTCATCGGCGGCGGCGCCATATTAAAGTATCGCGGAAAAGCGTCCGGGACCGCAACCGCGGCAAGTCTCTGGGCGACCGGGGCGCTGGGCGCCGCAGTCGGCTATGGTCTTTACGACATCGCGGTAGTTCTAAGCCTGACGACCTTCCTGACGCTGCACTTCTCTCACCCGCTGAAGCGTGCTTCGCAAGATCACGTTAAGCCGGCGGACCGGCAATGAGGCACAATCGTCCCTCCGAAACTCGCGCGACGCGGCGAGTGCACAAGAGTGGCGGGCAATTCGGGCCGGTGTTGCTGCCTCCAAGCGACGACCGTCGTTCGCGCTTGGCGCGCTGGGCTTCTCTGCTCGAACGCGATCCGCATCGGCTTATCGCGCTGCTGCGTCCGTCTTGGGCAGCGGGCGAAGACACCGCACCGATGGCGGCGAGCCCAAGTGCCATCGACCTGGCTTGGGCCGACCCGGTTTTTCGCGTGACGGGTCTCACGGCACGCTCTCGGGCTGACGTAAAATTGTTTTTCCGCCTTTCGGATACCGAGCTGGACAGGATCGCGTCGGGGTCTTGGCGCATCCCGGTGCGCCCCGCGTGGCAGGTCGCGGCGCGAATACGCAACGTCGCTGATCCACGCCATGAAAGACTGATCCTGGTTGGCATCATGGTCATGATCGTCTGCGTCATTGGAGCTGCTCAATGGCTCTTATGAGTAGCAGGATGTTCCCGGAGGCACACATGACGCCATTTCGGATGGGAATCGCCGGCATATGCGTTGTGCTGACATTATCCGGCTGTTCCGAACAGCCTCGCAAAGCGCCGCCGACCGAACAGGAAATCCACGCCGGTGACAGCGGCGATGCCAGCGGCATCGCCGGTCGCCACCCCTATCGGTGCGACGACGATCGCCCGCTCCTCGTCGACTTCAAAAATGAGGGCCTGACGCTCGAACTACGCCGCGACGGGAACGCTGCGCCGGTTGTCCTGACCGCGCCTGCGGCCGGGCTTCAATATGTCGGCGATACGATGAGCGCTATGTTCTCGGGCAACGAACTCAAGATCGAGGAAGGGGACAAGCCCCCTGTCTTGTGCACGAAGGATACGAGCTTGTGACTAACCCACCCGGCACAGACGGGCGCTGACGATGGCAGCGCTCAAATTCTCCCTGATCCCGATGATCGCGATCATGGTCGGCGCGCTGATCGCCGGATGGCGCACCCCCGGCGAGAAGCTGGTGGCGGCCATGCAGCATCTCGCGGCCGGCGTGGTGTTCGCCGCTGCTGCGACGGAGATCCTTCCGCTGGTGATGCACGGCGGTTCGCCGACCGCGACGCTGATCGGTGGGGCGCTGGGCGTCTCCGTAATGCTCGGGCTCAAGTCGGCGGAAAGCCGATGGGAAGGGCCGGTGGCGCTGCTTGCCGCGATCGGGCTCGATCTGGCGATAGACGGCCTGGTCCTCGGCCTCGCCTTCATCGCCGGCGAGAAGGCAGGAACGCTGCTGGCCGTCGCGCTGACCCTAGAAGTGTTATTCCTGGCCCTGACCCTCACCAACGATCTGGCGGGCCGGTATCGCAAGGCAAAGGCGATTGGCCTGACCTGCGCGCTGGCGGTGCTGGTGCCGATCGGCGCGCTGGTCGCGCAGCCGGTGGCGCTGCTGTCGCCGATATGGATCACCGGCTTCCTGAGCTTCGGCCTGATGGCGCTGCTTTATCTCGTCACCGAAGAGCTGCTGGTCGAGGCGCATGAGAAACCGGACTCGCCGCTGATCAGCGCGATGTTCTTCGTCGGCTTCCTCATCCTCCTGCTGATCGAGGAAATCATGGCATGACGGCTCCACCAGACGGCAAGGTCTCGGCCGAGCGGCGCACGCTCTGGATCGTGCTGCTGCTCAACGCGGCGATCGCTGCGGGATTCTTCGTGACGGGGCTGACAGGCGATTCCAGCGCGCTCATCGCCAATGGCGTCGACAACCTGTCCGACACCGCGGTCTATGCGCTGAGCCTGATCGCGCTTAGCCACGGTCGCACATGGAAGACACGGGCGGCAACCGTGTCCGGCGTGATGCTGCTGATTTTCGCGGGCGGCATCCTGCTCGACGTCGGCCGCCGCTATGTCCAGGGCAGCGACCCGATCGGGCCGACGATGATGGTGATGTCGGCCATCGCCGGCGTCGTGAACTATGTTTGCCTACGCCTGCTCCAGAAGCTCAAGCAGCCCGATGTGAACTTGCGTGCCGCGACCACGTTCAGTTTCAACGATTTCATCTCCAACGGCGGCATCCTGATCGCGGGCGCGCTGGTGCTGTGGCTGGGAACGAATTGGCCCGATCTACTGGTCGGCCTGGCTACCGCCCTTATCGCGATCAAAGGCGGCATAGAAATCCTGCGCGATGCGCGTGCAGAAACCAAGACCAACGCGGAGACGGCGTCATGACTGACAAGTTCGAACTCGATATTCCCGTCCTTCTTCCGGAGGTTCCCGACGCGGCTGATGCCTGTGTCGGCCGCCTCGTCTCGACGCTCAGCGCAAAACCCGGCGTCGAGCGCGCACACGTCCTGGCCGCCGATGGCGATACGCCGGCAAAGCTCTGTATCCATTTCGACGGCGAAGCGCTGCCGCTGTCACGCGTGCGCGACATGGTGCGGGCGGCAGGCGCCGAGATTAGCGGGCGATACGGTCATGCGACATGGCAGGTAGAAGGAATCGGCCACGAACGCCGTGCCCGCACCGTCGGCGAGACCCTGTGCCAGATGCCCGGCGTGCTGCAGGCGGATGCCAGCGCCTCTGGCAGCGTCCGCGTCGAATATGACAAAGAACGCGTCGACGAAGCGGCGATCCTCGCGGCACTGGGCAAGCTCAAGGTCAAACCCGGCAAGCGGACTGGCTCCGATCAGGACGGTGGTCATGCCGGACACGATCACAGCTCCGGCGACCATGCCGGGCACGATCACGGCGATGGCGCGGAAAAGCATGGGCCGGGGGATGGCCACGACCATGCCCACGCCAATTTCCTCGGCCCCAATACCGAGCTGATCTTTGCGCTCGCGTGCGGTGCGCTGCTGGTGATCGGCTTCGCGATCGAGAAGCTGGTTGCGGGTGCTCCCGACTGGCTGCCGACGGCCTTCTATATTGGCGCCTACGTCTTCGGCGGCTTCTTCACGCTGCGCGAGGCGGTCGACAATCTGAAACTCAAGAAATTCGAGATCGATACGCTGATGCTGGTTGCAGCCGCCGGCGCCGCGGCGCTCGGCGCCTTTGCGGAAGGTGCGCTGCTGCTGTTCCTATTCAGCCTCGGCCATGCGCTTGAGCATTACGCGATGGGGCGTGCCAAGCGCGCGATCGAGGCGCTGGCCGAGCTCGCGCCCGACAAGGCGACGGTGCGCCGTGATGGGCAGACCTCAGAAATACCGGTCGAAGAGCTGGTGGTCGGCGACGTCGTGATCGTGCGCCCGAACGAACGCCTGCCCGCCGACGGCTTCGTCATCAAGGGGTCGAGCGCGATCAACCAGGCCCCCGTCACCGGAGAGAGCATCCCCGTCGACAAGGAACCGGTCGCCGATGTCGAGGCAGCGCGCGCGAAGCCAGATGCGGTCGAGGCGACATCACGGGTGTTCGCCGGCACGATCAACGGAGGTGCCGCGATCGAGATCGAGGTGACGCGGCGCTCCAATGAAAGCGCGCTCGCCAAAGTCGTAAAGATGGTGAGCGAAGCGGAGACGCAAAAGTCGCCTACCCAGCGTTTCACCGACCGCTTCGAGCGCGTCTTCGTGCCGGCGGTGCTGGCGCTCTCGTTCCTCCTGCTGTTCGCCTGGGTCGTGGTCGACGAGCCGTTCCGAGACAGCTTCTACCGTGCAATGGCGGTGCTGGTCGCCGCCAGCCCGTGTGCTCTGGCGATCGCCACCCCGAGCGCGGTCCTGTCCGGCGTCGCGCGGGCGGCACGCGGCGGTGTGTTGGTGAAAGGCGGCGCGCCGCTTGAGAACCTTGGTTCCCTCAAGGCGATCGCGTTCGACAAGACGGGTACGCTGACGGAAGGTCGGCCTCGCATCACCGATGTCGTGCCGGTCGATGGCGCGAGCGAAGAGGATCTGTTGGCGCTTGCCGTCGCGGTCGAGGGCTTGAGCGATCACCCGCTGGCACAGGCGATCGTCAAGGACGGCCGCGAGCGCCTGGGTGGGCGCGAGCTGCCGGCCGCAACCGATCTCAAGAGCCTGACCGGACGCGGTGTTACCGCGACTGTCGATGGCGAGACGGTATGGATCGGCAAGGCCGAGATGTTCGGCGTGGAGGGAATCCCCACGTTGAATGCCGCTGCGACCGACGCCATCGCCACCCTACGCGAAAACGGGCGCACCACGATGGTGGTGCGAAAGGGCGATAAGGACATCGGCGCGATCGGGCTAATGGACATGCCGCGCGAAGCGGCCAAGGTTGCACTGAAGCGGCTGCGCGAGATGGGCATCACCCGGATGATCATGATCTCGGGCGATCACCAGAAGGTGGCCGACGCCATCGCCAGGGATGTCGGGCTCGACGAGGCATGGGGCGACCTGATGCCGGAGGACAAGGTCGCCGCGATCAAGAAGCTAGCCGGTGAAGACAAAGTCGCGATGGTCGGCGATGGCGTCAACGATGCGCCGGCGATGGCGTCGGCGACGGTCGGCATCGCGATGGGTGCTGCCGGATCGGACGTGGCGCTGGAGACGGCCGACGTCGCGCTCATGGCCGACGATCTCGCGCATCTGCCGTTCGCGGTGAGCCTGAGCCGCCATACCCGCGGTATCATCCGGCAGAATGTGTTCGTCAGCCTCGGCGTCGTCGCGTTCCTCGTGCCCGCGACGATCCTGGGCCTGGGCATCGGTCCGGCGGTCGCGATGCACGAAGGCTCGACGCTGCTGGTCGTGTTTAATGCGCTGCGCCTGCTGGCCTTCAAGGATCGGAGTGGGTCGGCAGTATGACGGCGGATCGATACGACGCCTTGATCGTCGGCGGCGGACCGGCGGGCCTCACGGCGGCGATCTATCTCGCGCGCTATCATCGCCGCGTCGTGGTAGTCGACGACGGGCACAGCCGCGCGAAATGGATACCGCTTTCCCATAATCACGCCGGCTTTCCGGACGGGATAGCCGGCGAGGATCTGCTGCGGCGGATGCGCGAACAGGCGGAACGCTACGGCGCCACAATAGTGACGGACCGTATAGAGACGGTCGACGGGAAAGCCGATGCTTTCGAAGCCCAAGGGTCCGCCGTGACGACCACCGCTGCGCGCGCCGTCGTGCTGGCGACCGGCGTTGAGAACCGGCGCCCGGCGATGGATGCCGCCACGCATCACGACGCGCTCAATCGCGGCCTGCTTCGCTACTGCCCAGTCTGCGACGGCTATGAAGCGACCGGCCAATCGATTGGGGTGATCGGGGCCGATAGTCACGGCGTCGCGGAGGCGCTGTTCCTAACGACCTATTCGGATGACGTGACCCTGCTCGTTTATAAAACAATGGAACTCACCGGGACGGATCGGGCCGACCTTTGGGGTGCCGGTGTCAAGGTGAAGGAAAGCCCGCTCGAAGAGCTCACGTTCGGTGAAATGGTCACGGCTCGGCTGCGCGACGGCAGCGACTGTCGATTTGACACTATTTATCCGGCACTCGGGTCGGACAGCAACAACGCCCTCGCGCGCCAGCTCGGCGTCGAGCTGAGCGACGATCGCTGCATCGTCGTCGATACCAAGCAGCGGTCGAGCGTCGCCGGCGTCTATGCGGCGGGCGATATCGTTATGTCGCTCGATCAGATCAGCGTCGCGATGGGCCACGCGGCGATCGCCGCGACCGCTCTCCACAATGATCTCCGCAACCGTGACGGCGAGGGCACTGCGTCATGAAAAGGCTGATCGTATTCGATCTCGACGGGACGCTTGCGGAGAGTAAGCGGCCCTTGTCGGCCGAGATGGCGACGACGCTTTCGCGCCTGTTGGCCGTGGTTGATGTCGCGGTGATCTCGGGCGGAGACTGGCCGCAATTCGACCGGCAAGTCGCGTCGCGCCTGCCAATTGACGCCGCGCGCGAGCGGCTATGGCTGATGCCGACCACCGGCACGAAGCTCTACCGCTTTGTCGACGATGCATGGCGCGCGATCTATGCCGAGCTGTTCGACGATGCGGAGAGGGCGAGCATTCGCGCGGCCTTCGACCGCGCGCTGTCGGAAGCGGGGCTCGCGGACGAGCGCATTTGGGGAGAACGGATCGAGGATCGGGGAAGCCAGATTACCTTTTCAGGCCTCGGCCAGGACGCGCCGCTGGAAGCGAAGGAGGGATGGGATCCCGATCGCGCCAAGCGGACCGCGCTCCAGAAGACGCTACGGGCGGCGCTGCCCGGCCTCTCGATCAACTTGGGCGGCACCACGTCGATCGACGTCACCCGCGCCGGCGTCGACAAGGGCTATGGGCTGAACCGCCTGAGCAAGGAAAGCGGCGTGCCCCTGGCCGGGATGCTGTTCCTCGGCGACGCGATCTACCCCGGCGGCAACGACTATCCTGCTGCTGAAATCGGCGTGGATACTGTGAAGGTCCGCGACGTCGCCGAAACCGCTGCCGTCGTGTCGGCGATCATCGCTTGCTTAAAGCGCTGACCGCCGGTCCAGCGATGCGAATTGTCGTCACCCCCCGGACGGTTCTGACACGTTGCTCACCGGCCCGCCACAGGTGACACAGATATGCTTGGGGCGCACGTAAACGGAGTTACAAATGGCTGATTACGACTATGACGTTCTTGTCATCGGAGCCGGTCCCGGCGGTTATGTCGCGGCCATACGCGCGGCGCAGCTCGGGCTGAAGACTGCCTGCGCAGAAGCGCGAGAGACCTTGGGCGGAACGTGTCTCAATGTCGGCTGCATCCCATCGAAGGCACTGCTCCACGCATCCGAGCTGTACGAGGAAGCCAAGTCGGGCGCTCTCGCGAAGTTTGGGGTAGATATCGAAAGCGCTCGCCTCAATTTGACGCAGATGCATTCCGAGAAGAGCAAGGCTGTTGGTGAGCTGACCGGCGGCATCGCCTTCCTGTTCAAAAAGAATAAGGTCGAGTGGCTCAAAGGGCTGGCCACGTTCATCGGCAAGGACAGCGTCGAAGTCGCGGGCAAGACCGTGCGCGCAAAGAATATCGTGATCGCTACCGGATCGTCGGTAACACCGCTTCCGGGTGTCGAGGTGGATAGCGAAGTGGTTGTGGACTCCACAGGGGCGCTGGCGTTTCCCAACGTTCCCGAACATCTCGTCGTCATCGGTGCCGGCGTGATCGGGCTTGAACTTGGCTCAGTTTGGAAGCGGCTTGGCGCTAGGGTCACCATTATCGAATATCTCGACGAAATCCTCCCTGGCCTCGACGGCGAAGTGCGCAGGGAAGCGCGCAATATCTTCGCCAAACAGGGGTTCACGTTCAAGCTCGGCACCAAGGTCACTGCGGTTGGACGCAACGGCGTGGCCGCAACCATTACGGTTGAGCCCTCTGCGGGTGGCGAGGCTGAAACCATCGAGGCTGACGCGGTGCTGGTCGCGATCGGGCGGCGGCCGAACACCGGAGGCCTGGGACTCGACAAGACCGGGCTTGGCTTGAACAAGAAGGGGCAGATCGAAGTGGACCACCGCTTTGCAACCGCTGTTCCCGGCATCTGGGCGATCGGCGATGTCGTGCCTGGCCTTATGCTCGCGCACAAAGCGATGGACGAGGGAATTGCGGTCGCCGAGAACATCGCGGGGCATATCGGGATCGTAAATCATGCGGTGATCCCGTCCGTCGTCTACACCCATCCTGAGATCGCGGGCGTCGGCCTGACCGAGGAGGAGGCGAAAACGCGCGGTGAAATCAAGGTCGGCAAGTTCCCCTTCGCGGCCAACAGCCGCGCCAAAACCAACCGTGACACCGATGGCTTCGTCAAGGTCGTTGCCGACGCCAAGACCGATCGGGTGCTCGGGGTTCACATCATCTCCACGCTCGCCGGCACGATGATCGCTCAGGCGGCCCAGGCGATGGAATTTGGCGCGACCAGCGAGGACATTGCCTACACCTGCCATGCTCATCCGACCCATTCGGAGGCGGTCAAGGAAGCGGCGATGGCGGTGACGGGCAAACCGATTCACATTTGAGGCAGAATACCTTCGGCTGCCTCGACCACGCTCACCGCGCGGCGTCTGCCTGGCGCATAGTTGGCGTGCTGCGACGGCGGTCGTCAGCACGCCGGTCCAGATATGTAGGCCGAGCCGCGTTAGCAGTCGAATTAGGCGCGCGGTACACTGGCTGCGGCGGGGTAGCAGGATAGCCGCCGTAACCGCCGCCACCATAGCTGTGCCCGCCATCCCAACTGACGCCGCCATGTCCGCCGCTTCAGCTGACACCGGCACTATGCGACCGGCTTTGCGCGAAGCCCGGCGACGCCACCGCTACTGCGCTGGCTGATATCGACAACGCCAACAGAACCCTTTTGCTCATGGATTTCCCATTCGGATTGCGGATTTGAAAGGTCCACTCCTTTACGCATCGGTCTGAACAAGCTGGCTCAGCCTATGGCGGAGAGTCTGCCAAGTTACACTCCACCATTAACTACTGCTCAATGATGTCGGTACTCGCGACGATCATGGTGATCGCGGCGGTAACCACGATTATCGTCGTAGTACCCCCTTTGACGATAGTCGTCGTGCCGATCGTAGTAGTATCCGTTATCATAATAGGCGCGCTGGGGCGCGTAGTACACACGCTGGGGAGCATAGCCATAGCCGCGGTAGCCGCCACCATACCCGCCACCGTAGTAACCGCCGCCACCGCCGATACTAATGTTCAGCCCACCGTGACCGCCGCGCTGATGACCTCCGCCATGATGCCGATCGCGCGCCAGCGCAGGAGAAGCGGTCAGTGTCGCAGCGGCAGCGGTCGCCAGCGCAAGAAGGATTTTTCGGTTCATCTCTTCTCTCCGTCACCGTCTTCAGTGACGGCTATGCTGGCCGTTTGCCTCTTGCTGATTGAACTGGCGCTGAACCGTCGCGGGCAGTGAGCAAATTCACGCAACTTCCATGGCTTAGGCGAGAATAGTTGAAGCAGACGAGCCGCGTGCTTCAACATTTGGATGCGGGCCGGCGCTGATCGTGGTAGATAGCGTAGCGATAATCGGGAGAGAAGCCATGACGATGCGGGCTGTCGGCCTGAAAGCGCTGGGCGTCTCGTCGCTCGCGCTGCTGGGCGGTTGCACGACCATACAGGGTCCTCAGCGCTACGCCTATTATCGGGTGCCCTGCACGACACCCGGCGCGGTCGTTGCGACGCCGATCGCGGCTCAGCCCGAAGTCGCCCGGACGCAAATGCCTGATGCACCGCCCTCGCCTGAAGCCTCGACGGAGAGCAGCCGCACGGCTGCTAGCGGGGGGCCGCCGCCTGTCGGTGCCGCATCTGAATCAGGAGCGACCTGCGTCGTGGCGGTTTCGGACGCGGG
>CAISGR010000284.1 GCA_903884945.1 uncultured bacterium | reverse complement strand
GCGATGACGTCGAGCTTCAGCGCGATGATGCTGGCGGCGCTCGCGATCTTCACCGGCGTTGCGGCGATGCACGACCGAGTCAATGCCATCGCGGAGGCCGTTGCTGCATCGATCGCCCGATCGGACGGCGCGACGGCGGCGCTGGCGGCGCGCGATTTCGATCGCGTCGTCTATCTCGGCAGCGGCGTGTTCCAGGGGCTCGCGCGCGAGGCTGCGCTCAAGCTGCTCGAACTGACCGATGGCGCAATCCCGACCACGTTCGATTCGGCGCTCGGCTTCCGGCATGGCCCGAAGACGATCGTCACGACGCGCACGCTGGTGGTGGTATTCGTATCGAACGATCCGCTGACGCGGCTCTACGATCTCGACATCATCGAGGAATTGCGCGCCGATGGGCGTAGCGCTGCGGTCCTGCCGATCGTTGCGCGCGACAGCACGCACGATGCGTTGGTGGTGGAAGGTGCTAGCGACCTGGTGGACGCCGATCTGCTCTTCCCCTACATCGTTCCCGCACAGCTCTTCGGGCTGCACTGCTCGCTGCGGCTCGGCCGGACGCCAGACCGGCCCAACGCCAGTGGCACGGTCAATCGCGTCGTGCAGGGCGTTCGCATCCACACGCCCGCCGCATGACACTCTTCCTCGGCGTCGACGGAGGCGGCACCAAGACCGAATTCGTCTGTGTCAACGCCGCAGGCGAGGTCGTCGCGCGCGCGCTGACGGGAACCACTTATCATCTGCAAGTCGGCCTCGACGAGGCCATTGCCCGGATCGGGGAGGGTGTCGCTTCGATCTGCCGGCAAATCGACACGACACCCGCCGAGTTGCGCTACGCCTTTTTCGGCCTGCCGGCATATGGCGAGGACGCTGCGGTCGATCCTGTGCTCGACGCTGCATGCGGTCGGATCCTCGGCCATGACAGCTACCGTTGCGACAATGACATGGTGTGCGGCTGGGCGGGGTCGCTCGGTTGCGCCGACGGGATCAACCTGGTCGCCGGGACGGGCTCGATCGGCTATGGCGAGCGGCAGGGCCGCAAGGCGCGCGCCGGCGGATGGGGTGAAGTGTTCAGCGACGAGGGCTCGGCCTATTGGATAGCGATCCAGGGGCTCAACGCGTTCACACGAATGAGCGACGGCCGCCTTGCGCAAGGCCCCTTGCACGGGGCGGTAGTCGATACGCTCGGGCTCGCCGACGATCTCGACATCTGCGCGCGCGTGATGGGGCAGGCGGGCATGACTCGCGATGAGATCGCCGGCCTAGCGCCGATCGTCTCGCGCGCCGCGGAACTTGGCGATGCGGTCGCTGCCGATATCCTCGATCGCGCAGGGGCGGAACTCGCCGCCATCGCTCAGGCGCTGCGGCGGCAGCTCGGGTTTGCCGAGGATGAAAGGGTGCTCCTGTCCTGGTCTGGGGGCGTGCTGACCAGACAGGACGCGGTGCAGTCGGCGCTCATCCGCCATCTCCAGCACCGCGCCCCATACGAGATCGTCACGCCCCGTCATGAGCCTGGGGTGGGCGCAGCGCTCTATGCCACGATGCTGGAGCGCTCAGCGCGCGGGCGTTAGCGGTTCCAGCGTCACCTGCCCGCCGTTGATCGGCTGCGTCGAACGTACCGGCGGGAGCATGGATAATCAGGTTGGGCATGACCTGCCTCGCCGCAACGTCTGGAAGGGCGGGTGTCGCACGACGGTGGCACCCGCTCTGGCGGATCAGATCGTCTGGCCGCCCGACACCTCGATGCGCTGGCCGTTGACCCAGCGGTTGTCCGGGCCGAGCAGGTTCGCCACCATCGGTCCGATATCGTCCGGCACGCCGACACGGCCGAGCGCGGTCATGCCGGCGAACGCCTGGTTATAGCCGGGGATGTCGCGCACCGCGCCGCCCAGGAAGTCGGTCTCGATCGCGCCGGGGGCGACGGTGTTGGCTGTGATCCCACGGCTGCCCAGTTCCTTGGCCATGTAGACCGTCAGGATCTCCACCGCCCCCTTGGCCGCTGAATAGGCCGAGAAGCCGGGGAACGACACGCGGGTCAGGCCCGACGAGAAGTTGACGATGCGGCCGCCGTCGGCCAGCACCGGTAGCAGCGCCTGCGTCAGGAAGAACACGCCCTTGACGTGGACGCTGAACAGCAGGTCGAACTGCGCTTCGGTGGTAGCGGCGAAGTCGGCCATCTCGCCATGGCCGGCATTATTAACGAGGTGGTCGATCGTATTCCGGCCCCAGATCCCCGTCAGCGCAGCGCGCAGCGCCTCCACGAAGGCCGGAAAGGTCGAGACGGCGGCGGTGTCGAGATGCAACGCCACAGCCTTGCGGCCCATCGCCTCGATCTCGGCGACCACGGCGTCCGCATCGTCCTTGCCGCTGCGATAGGTGAGGATCACGTCGCCGCCGTGGCGGGCGATGCTGATTGCGGTGTTGCGGCCGAGGCCGCGGCTGCCGCCGGTCACGAGAGAGAGTGTGGTCATGGATGCCTCCGTTGGTGTGGCGTCCTTATGCGGCAACCGGCTCGGTCGATGTTGCGCGATCATCCGGAATTCTTGCCCGATTATCCCGACACGTTGTCGGGCAACGCCGGTCCAGCTACAAAAACGACATGACCGATCAGCTGCTCGACCACGCCCGTCGCTACGCCGATGCCCATGTCGACCGGAACGGCGTCGCCGCGACCCCGGTCGAAGGCCTGGTAATCCTGCGCGAGATGGCGCCGACCATGTTGCAATATGCCGTTTCGAAGCCGATGGTTGCCCTGGTGCTACAGGGTGGCAAGCGGGTGTCGATGGGGAGCCGCAGCTTCGATTTCGGCGCGGGCGAATCCCTTCTCATCACGACGGATGTCCCGACCGTGAGCCAGATCACCAAGGCCAGCACGATCTTGCCTTATTATTCGCTAGTCCTCGAACTCGACCCCGCGATCGTCGCTGACCTCGTGGGACAGATCGGCCCGGCGCCGTTCGAGGCGGACCAGCCGGTGCGGGTTGATCCGACCGAGGTGGAGATTGCCGACGCGGCGCTGCGTCTTCTGCGACTGTTCGATCGGCCGAGCACGCTGGCGGTGCTTGGCCAGCAGCTCCGCCGTGAGCTGCATTATTGGTTGCTTAGCGGTCGTCATGGCGGCGCCATCCGGGCGCTGGGCGTGACCGACAGCCACGCCCAGCGGATCGCCCGCGCGGTCGCGCTCTTGCGAACCCACTATGCCGAGCCGGTGCGGATCGAAGCCTTGGCGGAGGCCGCGGGCATGAGTCTGTCCGCCTTCCACGTCCATTTCCGTAACATCACGTCGCTCACGCCCCTGCAATTCCAGAAACAGCTCCGCTTGATCGAAGCTCGCCGCCGCATGCTCGCCCTCGGCACGGCGATCAGCGATGCGGCGTACGGCGTTGGCTACGAAAGCGTGCCCCAGTTCACGCGCGAATACGGGAGGATGTTTGGTCAACCGCCGGCGCGGGATATCCGTCAGGCACGAGCACAGATGAACGTCGCTGCTTAGCCCCTTTATCCCCTTCGCCTTGCGACAACCAACGCCGCTTCTCGGTACCGGGGCCGACGACCCTCAAAGCAGTTAGCTTACATATGAACAGGCGGCCGAAGTTGGGAAGCCAAAAGAGGCCGTAAACGGCCGGAACCGGGTCTTCATCTCCGCAAAACTGCCAGACGGCTAGACGTGCCCCCCTGATTTTCCTCCAGTTGCGATTAGAGTCCGACCTGAAGAAGGGACGGACGATGAAGCGATCCCGGTTCACGGAAGAGCAGATTATCGGGGTGTTGAAGGAGGCCGAGGCGGGCGCGAAGACGGCCGACCTTGCGCGCAAGCACGGGGTGTCGGAGGCGACGTTGTACGACTGGAAGGCCAAGTATGGCGGCCTTGAGGTGTCGGAAGCGAAGCGGCTCCGGGCGCTGGAAGACGAGAACGCGAAGCTGAAGCGGCTGCTGGCGGAGGCGATGTTGGACAATGCGGGTCTGAAGGATCTGCTGACAAAAAAATGGTGACGCCTGCCGCGAAGCGGGAAGCGGTCGGACATCTCCGGGCGGTATTCGGGATGGGCGAGCGGCAGGCGTGCCGGGTGATCGGGGCCGACCGGACGAGCATGCGCTATCGGTCGCGGCGCGAAGACGATGGTCCAGTGCGGGAGAAGCTGCGCGAACTGGCGCATCAGCGCCACCGGTTCGGTTATCGGCGGCTGCATGTCCTGCTGCGGCGTGATGGGATCACGATCAACCGCAAGAAGACGCAGCGGCTCTACCGCGAGGAGGGGTTGACGGTACGCCGCCGCCGGGGCCGCAAGCGCGCAGTTGGCGCGCGGGCGCCAGCGCCCGTGGCGTCGCTGCCCAACCAGCGCTGGAGCCTGGATTTTGTCCATGACCAGATGGCGACGGGCCGCCGGTTTCCGGGTTCTCAACATCGTCGATGACGTGACGCGCGAATGCCTGGCGGCGATCCCCGACACATCGATCTCGGGCAAAAGAGTGGTGCGCGAACTGACCACCCTGATCGCCGTGCGCGGCAAGCCGGGGATGATCGTCAGCGACAATGGTACCGAGCTGACCTCGAACGCGGTGCTCGAATGGTGCGGCGAGGCCAAGATCGACTGGCATTACACCGCGCCCGGCAAGCCGACCCAGAACGCCTATGTCGAGAGCTTCAATGGCCGCATGCGCGACGAGCTGCTCAACGAGACGCTGTTCACGAGCATCGCGCATGCCCGTGAGAAGATCGCCGCCTGGGTCTATGACTACAACGTCGAGCGGCCGCACTCGTCGCTCGGCTATGCCACTCCGGCAGCGTTCGCCGCCGGCTTCGGAAAGCAATGGCCTGCACGCGTGCAGGCCATTGCTTCACCCGCGCTCACGCGCGACAACAACGAGCGGACTCTAGTTTTGGCTGGATGAAGGTGGGGGGGGGCACGTCAGGCTCCGTCGAGACGGCCAAGTGAGTCCTGCGGCGGACATCCTGCATTTTGGGGTTCTCGATCGCCGAAGGTGCCGAGGTAAGGTGAATACGGACCGATCCGAGTGGCTCGCTGAAGCGCTCAAGCCTTTGCGGCGGGGCGGCAGCCGGCCATGACTGACCTGGTGCCGCTCAGGGTGATGCCGGGGCCACCAGCCCTCCGACCCCGGGATAGGCGGAAAACTCTGGACCCGAGCGGTCCTAGGCTGGGTCGCAGAGCAGTCTTGCTGCAAAACGATAGTCTCATAATCGTCGGGAATGAGCGGCGCTGCAGGGCACTGGAGCCGGCACGTTCGGATGCACCGTAACATCCGCGAAGGTCGCCCGATTCTTCCACGCGAATCTCGCACAGGCGCTGCAACACGCTGTGACAGCCGGCTCGCGCAAAGCTTCGGCCCTTTCAATAATCAACCTGGCTTATAATAGTCGGCCGGCAAGGAGACGCTAATGATTGATTGGCAGCGGCCAATCCTCGCGATGGCGATGCCGGTCGCACTGGCGGGATGCGCACCGCGCGCCGGCGTGGAGTCCGCCGCCGCGATCGCACCGATTGCGATATCGGGCAGCACTGCCACGATCGAGATCGCGCCGGTGCTGCTGGCGGCGCGCGATCTGTATCCGGCGGGCGCGGTGGTCGGCAATGGCGGTATCCCCAATCTGTTCGGCACGGGCGCACGCGCCGATATTGCCACGCATGCCGAGACCCAGGCATTGCGCTATTCGGTCGCGCATCCCGAAATCCGCATCATTCTTACCGTTACCGAAGGCCGCTACCGTATCATCGCGCGTCGCTCGGCCGGGATCGGCCGGATCGCCGATCTAAAAGGCAAGAGGATCGCGACACTGGCGACCACTTCGGCCGGCTATTTCCTCGCGCGAATGCTCGCGCAGGAGGGGCTGAGTTTCGCCGACATCACGCCCGTGCGCATCTCTCCGCTCGAGGGCATCGCCTCGGCGCTCGAACGGCGCGAGGTCGATGCGGTGGCGATCTGGGAGCCGTATGGCGGCAATGTCGCACGGGTGCTTGGCGACGACATCGCCATCTTCTCCGGCGATGGCGTCTATCGCGAATTGTTCAACCTCAACAGCACCGCGGCGAATCTCGCCGATCCCGTCAGGCGCCGGCGAATCACCGAGTTCGTCCGAGCGGTGATCACCACGAGTGCCCGGATTCGTCGCGATTCGGCCGCAGCCCAGGCACTGGTCGCGGCGACTGCGGGCTTTGATGCGACGGAAGTCGCGGCTGCGTGGCCGACGCTTTCCTTTCCGGCGGTGCTGCCGGCCGATCTGCTCGACGAGTTGGTCGCGGAAGAGCAATGGCTGGCCACGCAGGACAAGCGCCCCCCACGGTCGCGCGAAGCGCTGTCGCAGCTTATCGACACCAGTATCTACAGCGATGCGCTGGCGATGGGGCCGACAGCGCCGTGATTCGTGATGGCCAATCCGGTACATCAGCCTGGCTGCGATTTTAGGTTGTCAGCCTGTCTTATCTGCCATAAACAACTGTCGTTCGTTAATCCGGAATGGATTGCGGACCCATCGAGCGCACCGGGCGTGACCCCGGCGCGGATTGGGAACAACGAGCAAGCATCTTGCGATGCAGCGGGAGCAACGGCGCCAAAGTCGGCCTCGCAATTGCCGGAGAGGGGAGGCTGATATGGCACTTATTATCGATCGTGGTCCCGCGTCATGGCTGCATCGCATGATGGCAACCACCGCATTCACCACCGCTACTTTCGCCAGCGTCGCCGCATTCGCGCAGGCAAGCGCAGCGCCGGCCAGCGCCGCTCAGGCCGAACCGGTACGGGCGGCCGCCGCTGACAAGTCCGAGACGCAGGAAGCCGACATCGTCGTCACGGCGTCGCGTACCGCCACCAACGGCCTCCAGGCACCGACCCCAACCCAGGTCGTCGGCGCCGACGTGATCGAAAAGCAGGGCGCCACCACCGTCATGGAGGTGCTCAACCTGAACCCGGCGTTCAAGGCGACACGCTCGCCCGGCTCCAACGCCACCAACACTTCGAGCCCGGCCGCGGCCACCGCCGATCTGCGCGCTCTGGGCGGCCAGCGCACGCTGGTACTGGTCAACCAGTCGCGCGTCGTGCCGTTCGCGCCGGCCAGCAACCTCGGCGTGCCGACCACTACCGATCTCAACCTGTTTCCGACGCTGATGATCGAGCGCGTCGATGTCGTCACCGGCGGCGCCTCGGCGCTGTACGGCTCGGACGCCATCTCGGGCGTCGTCAACATCATCATGAAGAAGAAGTATCAGGGCCTCGAGGTCACTGCCCAGACGGGTGTTTCTCAGCTCGGCGACTATGGCACCCGGCGCATCGGCTTTATCGGCGGCACCAGCTTCGACAACGATCGCGGGCACATCGTTCTCAGCGGCGATTATTCGGACAATGACGGCGTCGGCGACATCTACAATCGCGACTGGGGCCGCGACGAGTACATGATCGTCAGCAACAGCCAGCGGACCACCGCCGGCACAGCCGGCTTCGGCCAGCCGGCCTACATTCTTGCCAAGAACGTTCACAATAATCTCGGCGCTGGCGGCGTCATCGTCAGTTCCATTCCGGGGCTGACCAACATGACGTTCAATCCGGACGGCACGATCCGTCCGTTCCAGAAGGGCTCGATCTTCGGCGGATCGACGATGATCGGCGGCGAAGGCAGTTCGATCATCACCGGCACGGCGCTGGTTCCCAAGGTCGAGCGCGAGACCGCCTATGGCAGCATCTATTATGATTTTTCGGACTCGCTGACCGGCTATATCGAGGGGGGCTATTCGCGCTCCGTCGGCATTCTCGATGGGGTTCCGATCCGCCTGTCCAACCAGGTGATCCGTCGAGACAATGCCTTCATTCCGGCGCAGGTGCTGGCATTGCTGCCAGCGACGACGCAAAGTTTCAACATCAGCCGGATCGGCATCGATATCGGCATCAACCGCTATGAAATCACCAACGAGACCCCGCACGGCACGATCGGCTTGCAAGGGCGGCTAGGCGGGGCGTGGAAATGGGATGCGCACGCATCCTATGGCATCAACTATTATTCCTCGGCGACCTTCAACAACCCGGTCACCGACAAGCTGAACTTCGCGATCGACGCGGTCCGCGACGGTTCCGGCAACATCGTCTGCCGCGGCGTCCGTGACGGCGTCGCTGCCGCTGCCGGTTGCCAGCCGCTCAACCTGTTCGGCGAAGGCAACACCACCGCGGCCGCGCGCAACTATATCTGGGGCGAAGGCCTCGCCAAGGTGAAGTACGATCAGTTCACCACCGCCGCCAACATCGTAGGCGAACCCTTCTCGACCTGGGCAGGTCCGGCCTCCGTGGCGTTCGGCGGCGAATATCGCCGCGAAACCGAGAAGCTGACCGCGGACGCGGTGGGCGCCAGCAACGGTTTCCTTACCGCGGGCAATGCGGTTCCCTATGCGGGCGCCTTCAACGTCAAGGAGGGCTATGTCGAGGCGACCGTCCCGCTCGCCAAGGATTTGCCGTTCCTCCAAAACCTGAGTGTCAACGGCGCGTTCCGCTACGCCGATTACAGCACCGTCGGCGGCCAGACCGCGTGGAAGGCCGGCGCGGTGTGGGAGCCGGTCGACGGGCTGAACATCCGCATCGCCCGTTCGCGCGACATCCGGGCACCCGCAATCAACGAACTGTACAGCCCAGGCAGTAACGTCACCAATGCGGTGACGATGGTCGTCGACGGTGTCACCAAGAGCCCGGTGATCCCGCAGAACACCAGTATGGGCAATCCCAATGT